>NZ_JAIEZP010000001.1:1554545-1865454 GCF_019679475.1 Hyphomonas sediminis | reverse complement strand
CCCGGTGAGCCCGCATGACGAGCGCAAGTCGATCTCCAGCGAAACGACCTTCTTTGAAGACACCGCCGACCTGGCCATCCTGGAAGACCATCTCTGGCGCCTCAGCGTGAAGACGGCGGACCGGGCAAAGGCCGAGGGCGTTTCCGGCCGGGTGGTAACGCTGAAGCTGAAGACGGCGGACTTTCACCCCCTGACGCGCCGCCTTTCCCTGCCCGAGCCGACCCAGCTGGCGCAGGAAGTGTTCCGCACGGCGCGGCCCCTGCTGGCGAAGGAAGTGACGGGGCGGATTAAATACCGGCTGATCGGTGTTGGCCTGTCGGACCTGTCGGACTGGCGGGCGGACGCAGTCGATCTGATCGACCCGAAGGTCGCCAAACGCGCCGCCGCCGAGCGCGCCTCCGACAAGGCCCGCGCCAAATTCGGCACCGGCGCCGTGATGACCGGGCGGGCGGCGAAAAACGTGAAGAAGCCGAAGGGCTGACAGGCCATGCACCCCGCGTTAGGACAGGCGCGAAACATTTCAGGAGCCTCCCATGTCCACACCCGAAGCCCGCCTTGACGCCCTTGGCATTGAACTGCCCACCCCGATGAAGCCAGTGGCTACCTATGTGCCCTTCGTCATCACCGGCAACATGCTGTTCGTCTCCGGCCAGGTCTCGGCAACTGCCGAAGGCCGCATCCTGGGCCGCCTCGGCGAGAATATGGAACTCTCCGCCGGCCAGCAGGCCGCTCGCATCTGCGGCATCAACCTGATCGCCCAGGCCAAGGCCGCCGTGGGCGACCTTTCCCGCATCAAGCGCGTCGTGAAGCTCGGCGGCTTCGTCAACGCGGCCCCGTCCTTCATCGACATCCCGCAAGTGGTCAACGGCTGCTCGGACCTGATGGTAGAGGTGTTCGGCCCGGAAGTCGGCGCCCATGCCCGCTCGGCGGTTGCCTGCCCGACCCTGCCGCTCGGCGTTGCTGTCGAAGTCGACGCGATCTTCGAAATCGCCTGAGGCACCTGATGGCCCGCCGCTTTGCCCTGAAAGACTTTGCCTACGCCCATCGCGGGCTGTGGACGAAGGACGGACTGCCGGAGAATTCTCTCGGCGGCTTCCGGGCAGCGGCGGATGCCGGCCTCGGCATCGAGTTCGACCTGCGCCCTTCGGCAGATGACGAGATCATGGTGTTTCACGATGCCGTCCTTGGACGGATGACTGGCACCGAGGGCCACTTTGCCGACCAGCCAGCCAGCGCCCTGAAGGCACACCGGCTGGCGGGCACGGGCGAACCGGTGCCGAGCTTTGAAGACCTGCTCTCCCTCTGGCCACAGGACCTGCCCCTGCTGGCAGAGATGAAGATAGACGGGGAGACATCCCCCTCCGCTTTTGCCGCGAAAGTCGGCGCGCGCCTGATGGACTGGCCGGGCCTTGCCGCCGCCATGAGCTTTGCCGAAGCCGCTGTGCGCGCGCTGCCCAAAGGCCTGATGCGCGGGCAGCTGATCGCGCCGGTATCCCAGTTCAGCGCCGATTATTTCGATGGGGTGGCCAGCCGCGCGCTCGACGACGGGATCGACTATCTGGCCGTGCACTATACCGACGCCGAACGGGCCGCCGCCGCGGTCGAGGGCCGGAACGTGCCGTTCGTGGTCTGGACCGTGCGCACGGAGGCAGACCTTGCTGCCCTGAAACCCTACGGCCCGGCGGTGATTTTCGAACAGTTCAGCCCGGCGCTGGCGCTCGCCGCCATCGCGCCTTAAATTCAAGGGCGATGGACGAAGCCCTTCCCCAGATCAGCTCTGTTTCCGCCCTCGCAGGGATTGCCCCTGCCGAGTGGAACGCAGTCGCCAATCCGCCCGGCGCGCGATACGACCCCTTCCTGACCTGGGAATTCCTCGAAGCGATGGAAAGCTCTGGCGCGGCCACGCCCCGCACGGGCTGGCGCGGGGCGCATGTGCTGGTGCGCGACGCCAATGGCCGCCTGCGCGCGGCGATGCCGATATGGTTCAAATACCATTCGCGCGGCGAGTTCGTGTTCGACCAGAGCTGGGCAGAAGCCTGGCAGCGCGCGGGCGGGGAGTATTATCCCAAGCTGCTCAGCGCAGTGCCCTTCACGCCGGTCACCGGGCGGCGCCTGCTCGTTTCGCCTGGGCCGGACGAGCACGCCTACCACGCCGCCCTGCTCGACGGCGCGCTGCAGCTGGCCGAGCAGACGGGCGTTTCGTCCCTCCACATCAACTTCATCGACGAGGCCGAAGCGCCCTTCCTGGAGGCTGCCGGCCTGCTGATCCGCACCGACCAGCAATTCCACTGGCAGAACGACGGCTACGGATCATTCGATGATTTCCTCGCCTCGCTCTCCTCCGAAAAGCGCAAGAATTTGCGCAAGGAACGCGCCAAAGCGCAGGCGGGGCTTACCTTCCAGCACATCCAGGGCGAGGAGATCACCGAGGCGCATCTCGACACCTTCTTCGAGTTCTACATGGACACCGGCAACCGGAAATGGGGCTCCCCCTACCTCACCCGGAAAACCTTCTCGATCCTCCGGGAACGGATGGCCAAGGACCTGCTCTTCATCTTCGCCTGCGAGGACGGAAAGCCGATTGCCGGGGCGATGAACCTGATCGGATCGGACACGCTCTATGGCCGCTATTGGGGCACGCTGGACGCCCGGCCGATGCTGCATTTCGAGACCTGCTATTATCAGGCCATCGACTACGCCATCGCCCACGGCCTGAAGATCGTCGAAGCCGGCGCGCAGGGCGGCCACAAGCTCGCCCGCGGCTATGGCCCCGTCCTCACCCGCTCGGCCCACTGGATCGCCCATCCCGGTTTCCGCGATGCGGTCGCCGATTATCTGGAACGCGAACGCGCGGCGGTTGACGAAGACATGGACTTCTTGCGAGATCGCACTCCATTCAAAAAAGAATAGAAACCTGCATGACCCTTCACGCCGCCTACGATCCCGACAATATCTTTGCCAAAATCCTGCGCGGCGACATGCCGAGCGTCAAAGTTTTCGAGGATGATGTTGCCCTCGCCTTCATGGACGTGTTCCCGCAGACCGAAGGGCATACGCTGGTCATCCCGAAGGGCGTCCAGTCCCGCAACTTCCTCGACATGCCGGCAGACTTTCTGGGCAGCTACATGCTGCGCGTTCAGCGCGTGGCCAAAGCCGTGGAATGGGGCCTGAAGCCGGACGGGCTGCGCGTCATGCAGTTCAATGGCGCGGCGGCCGGCCAGACGGTCTACCACCTTCACTTCCACATCCTGCCGATATGGGAAGGCAAGGAAATGGGCCGCCACGGCGCGGGCACGATGGCCAAGCCGGAAGAGCTGGCGCCGCTTGCCGAAAAGATCCGCGCGGCAATCTGAGGCGGGCTTCAGCCATTTACTGAGGCCAAGTTTTTTAGCGCCGGCGCTGTTTCACGTCTTCCCGGAAAATGCGCAGCATTTGTCCGGGACCCAGCGCCAAGCGATCCTGCGCCTGATCCTGGGTCCCGGTCTTTGCGCGGTGCGCAAAACCGGGATGACGAGGGCCTCTGAGCTTTCGCGTAGATAAGTGGACGGCAAGAAAGCCGGGGATCAAATCCCCAGCTTCGCCTTCAGGATGTCGTTGACGGCTTTCGGGTTGGCCTTGCCGCCCGAGGCTTTCATCACCTGGCCGACGAACCAGCCGAGCGTCTGCGGCTTGTCTTTCACCTTGGCGACCTGATCGGGGTTTGCCGCGATGATCTCGTCGACAACCTTCTCAATCGCGCCGGTATCGGTCACCTGTTTCAGGCCGTGCTTCTCGACGATGGCCGCCGCCTCGCCCTCGCCCGCAATCATCCGGGCAAAGACATCCTTGGCGATCTTGCCACTGATCGTATCGTCCGAGATGAGCGCGATCAGGCCGCCGAGCGCTTCGGCTGAAACCGGGCTCTGGGCCAGCTCCAGGCCTTCCTTGTTGAGATAGCCGAACAGCTCCTGCGTCACCCAGTTGGCGGCAAGTTTCGCGTCGCGGCCCTTGGCCACGACCTCGAAATATTCAGCCTTCTCGAAGTCGGAAGTCAGCACGCCCGCATCATAGCGCGACAGCCCGTAATCCTTCTCGAAACGCGCGCGCTTCTGGTCGGGCAGCTCCGGCAGCGAGGCGCGGATTTCCTCGATCCAGGCCTGCTCGAATTCCAGCGGCAGAAGATCCGGGTCCGGAAAATAGCGATAGTCGTGCGCGTCTTCCTTGGAGCGCATCGAGCGGGTTTCGCCTTTCACGGCATCGAACAGGCGGGTTTCCTGATCGACCTTGCCACCGGCCTCGATGATCTCGATCTGGCGACGGGCTTCATACTCGATCGCCTGCTGGATGAAGCGATAGGAGTTCATGTTCTTCAGCTCGCAGCGTGTGCCCAGATGGCTGAAATCGCCCGTCTCGCGGAACTTCTCATACTGGCCCGGCTTGCACACGGAGACGTTCACGTCGGCGCGCAGGTTGCCCTTTTCCATGTCGCCGTCGCAGGTGCCCAGCGCGATGACAATCGCGCGCAGCTTCTTCACATAGGCAGCCGCTTCCGCCGGCGAGCGCACGTCCGGCTTGGAGACGATCTCCATCAGCGCGACGCCCGAGCGGTTGAGGTCCACATAGGTGGAGTTCGGGTCCATGTCGTGGATCGACTTGCCGGCGTCCTGCTCCAGGTGCAGCCGCTCGATGCGGCAGGGGAAGCTGTAATCTTCCTTGCCCGGCACTTCGACATCAACTTCGATCTCGCCTTCGCCCACGATGGGGTGCGCGAACTGGCTGATCTGGTAGCCCTGCGGAAGGTCGGGATAGAAATAGTTCTTCCGGTCGAAGCGGCTCCAGGTGTTGATCTGGGCCTTGAGGCCAAGCCCGGTGCGGATCGCCTGCTCGACGCAGAATTTGTTGATCACCGGCAGCATGCCCGGCATCGCCGCATCGACCAGCGAGACGTTGCAGTTCGGGTCCGCGCCGAAGGTCGTCGAGGCGCCGGAAAACAGCTTCGCATTGGAGGAAACCTGGGCGTGGATCTCGAGCCCCATGACGACTTCCCAGTCGCCGGTTTCGCCTTTGATGCGGTAGGGGGTGCGCTCGGTCATCAGTCTCTCGGTCAACAATCAGTAAGGGCAGTGGAATCCGGCCCTTTTAGCCCCCGGAACTGCCCCGTGTCGAGCCGCCCTTTCATCGCAGGAGCGCCGGTGGCCCGGGCGACGATTCGGGCTTCTCTTTCAGGCAGGATCGGGCAAAACTGGCGCATCCGGAACGGGGAAGGCAGATCCATGCTGTTCAAGATGATCCTTGATGGCGCGCGGGACGAAGAGCGCCCCATTGCGCGGGGGTTCCTGAAATATCTGGTGGCGGGCTTTGCCTGCGGGCTGGCGCTGGGCTGCGTGCTGGTGGGCGGCATCTTCCTGATGCTGGCGGGCCTGCGGATCGAGGTGCCGTTCCTGTTCGTTGCGGCCATGTTGCTGCAGTTTGGCCCGATTGGCGGCCTCATCGGCGCAGGGCTTTATCTCTCGCGGATCACAGACCGCACAGTGGACGACGCGCCCGAGGCCCACGAAAAATCCGGCGAGGATGATGACGACCGGCCCGGCGGGGGCACGAAAGCCCCCATCACGCCAGCCGTGAGCGCCGCGCCGAAGCGCCCGCCTAGATCTTCCCCTCTTCCCGCGCCCGCCTGACACGCTCGGCCCGCGCGGCCATCTTCTCCCGCATGGTGGCGGTGGCGGCGACGCGTGTCGGCGCGTCATCCAGCTTGGGGGCTTCGGCTTTAGGCTCGTCTGCAGGCACGGTTTCAACTGCCTGCTCGGCTGGCGGCGGCAGGTCGCCCTCTTCAGGAGCGATCTTCCCGGCGGCGATCAGCTGGCGCTTCTTGGCGGCGAAACGGGCTTCCCGCTCGATCTGCGCGCGGCTCTTGCCGCCCACCAGCGAGCCGAGGCCGAAGGCTGCCGAGGGTTTCTTGTCGCCCAGGCCGGCGCCTGCGTCTTCCCGGCGTTCGTCGCGGCGGCGCAGCACGGTGGTGATGCGCCAGGCCACGTAAAGCGCCACGGCAAAGCAGACGCCCACCATCGACAGCATTTCCGGGGCAAACAGGCTGTAGCCATTCTGGGCCAGCAAGCCTGCCATGAGCGTCAGCGCGCAAGTCAGCGTGACGGCGAAAACAATAAGAAACCTCATCATGGCCGGGAATTTAACACCCCCTGCAGCCCTTGGCTATGAACCAAGCTGCAGGAGGGCGCTTACCACCAGCGATCGGGCTTGGCCACGAAGCCGGCGGCTTCTTCCAGCGTGCCGCCGACGCGGAAACACGCGCTCTCGTCCAGCGCCTTGCCGATCACCTGCAGGCCCAGCGGCAGGCCATTGGCCGAGAGGCCAGCAGGCACCGCAATGCCCGGCAGGCCGGCAAGGTTTGCCGTCACCGTGAACACATCGTTGAGATACATCTCGATCGGGTCGCCGGACTTCTCGCCGAACGCAAAGGCAGGTGACGGGCACGCCGGGGTAAGGATCGCGTCGCACGTCTCGAAGGCGTCCACGAAATCCTGCAAGATGCGCGTGCGGACCTTCTGTGCCCGGAGGTAATAGGCGTCGTAATAGCCTGAGGAGAGCACATAGGTACCGATCATCAGGCGGCGCTGCACTTCCTTGCCGAAGCCGCTGGCGCGCGTGCCTTCATAGGTGCCCGTCAGGTTTGCGCCGTCAACGCGCGCGCCATAACGCATGCCGTCATAGCGGGCGAGGTTGGACGAGGCTTCCGCCGGGGCCACGATGTAATAGGCCGGCAGCGCGTATTTCGTGTGCGGCAGGGAAATATCGACGATCTCAGCGCCCGCTTCCTTCAGCCATTTGATGCCCTGCTGCCACAGCGCGTCAATCTCGTCGGAAAGGCCCTCGATACGATACTCCTTCGGAATCCCGATCTTCATGCCTTTGACGCCCTTGCGCACATCGGCGCGCCAGTCCGGCGTCTCGATGTTCAGCGAGGTAGAATCTTTCGGGTCATGGCTGCACATGATCTCCAACAGGAGGGCGCTGTCGTCCACCGTCTTGGCGATCGGGCCTGCCTGGTCGAGCGAGGAGGCAAACGCCACCATGCCGTAGCGGCTGGCCCGGCCATAGGTCGGCTTGATGCCAACGGTGCCGGTAAAGGAGGCCGGCTGGCGGATCGAGCCGCCGGTGTCGGAGGCTGTCGCAGCCAGGCACAGATTGCCGGAAACGGCCGCAGCCGAGCCGCCAGAGGAGCCGCCCGGCGTCAGCCCTGCATTGTCGCCCTGACGGCGCCAGGGGTTGATCGGCGGGCCAAAGCGCGAGGTCTCGTTGGACGAGCCCATGGCGAATTCGTCCATGTTGAGCTTGCCCAGCATGACGGCGCCTTCGTCCCACAGGTTCTGCGTGACGGTCGATTCATAGGTCGGCGTGAACTCGCCAAGGATGTTGGAACAGGCCGTCGTGCGGACGCCCTTGGTGCAGTAAAGATCCTTGATGCCCAGCGGGGCGCCTTCGAGGCGGCCACCTTCGCCCTTGGCGATGCGGGCGTCCGATGCCTTGGCCATTTCACGGGCCTTTTCAGGCGTCTCGACCACATAGGCGTTGAGGATGCGGGCCTTCTCCATGGCCGACAGGAACGCATCGGTGATCTCCACCGAGGAAAACTGCTTCGATTTCAGTCCATCCAGCGCGGCGGCAAGGGTCAGCTCGGTCAGGTCGGTCATCGGAAATTCCATGGAAATGAACCCTGCCTGCTATGCCCCAACGCCCAAAAGTTCAAGTGTCCGTGAGGCCGCTTGCTGCGGTTGCAGGCCGGGTGCACAGATAACGCCTGCTTCTATCCAGCTTCAGGAGTGTTCCATGCTGCGCCCCGCCGCCCTTGTTCTCGCCACCGCCCTGCTGGCGGCCTGCCAGTCCACGCCAGCCGAGCGCAAGCCCGAAGGCTTTGCCGCTTATGAGGGCGATCCGCGCCTCGGCGAGGTGGTCAACAATGCCTGCTTTACCTCCTCGATTGACGGCTTCAGCATGAACGAGAAGAAAACGGTCGTCCTGCGCGACGGCAAGAAGGAATACATGGTCGAAGTCTTCGGCAGCTGCCCGAACCTCGACGATGCCATGAGCATCGGCATCGATTCTGCCACCAGCTGCCTGTCCAGGGGCGACGCCCTGATCGTCAGCACCTCCCTGATGGGCGGCGATGTCGGCCTCGGCCCGCAGCGTTGCCAGATCAAGGAGATCCGCAAATGGGACAAGAACGCGACAAAGGCTGAAGAGTCCGCCGACGCACCCGCTGACGCACCCGCCGAATAATTTTCCCGCGCGCCCGGCTGGCAGCCGCCACCGGGCGTGCTAGACACCCCGCTCATGATCACATCATCCGGGGGCGCGCGCGTCGAGGTCAAAACCTCGCCCCTTCATGGACGCGGACTGTTTGCCTCTACTGACATTCCCGCAGGCACCCTCATCGGGGTCTATCCGCTGCTCATCCTCAGCCATGAGGATACCGAGCACCTGAAGGCCACGCGCCTCTACCACTACGTTTTCTATGTCGACGAACGCGCGGACGGTGCCATCCGCGCCGCCGTCGCCTTCGGCAACATCTCGATGTGCAATCACAGCCGCGACGCCAATTCGGACTTCATCGTTGACGCCGCAGCAGAAACCGTCACCCTGACCACGCGCATCGCCCTGCAAGAGGGCGCCGAAATCCTGATCGACTACGAAGACTTTGCCGACGAGGCGATCTGAGCCCGCCTAGGTCAGCCGGCCGGAACACCAGCCCTCATAGTAAGGCCTGAGTTCGTCCGGGACCCCCGCCTCAAATCCGGCATCCATCGGATATTGCGGCATGGCTTCAGCGACCGCCCTGAGCAAGGCAACGCCCTGCTTTCTGTCCTTGGGACGCTTCAGCGGATCTCGCGTCGCCTTGTCCGACATCCACAATTTCTGCAGCGCGAACCATCTCGGATCAGGCGCAACAATCCTGACAGGCGTTCCATCCCGGCAAACGGCCACCTGGTCGACAGGCCGTCCCAGCAGCAGCCATTCCTGCTCCGGCAACGGAACCGGCTTGGGTCGATCATTTCGGCCCATCGTGCCCACACGGGACGGGGCCACAAGAATCTCCACCTCATAGGCCTTGGCGTTGCGCGCCTGAAAGGTACGCTCCGTATTCACCGTAAATGTAGGATCAACCGCCTTGAGCATGCTCCACACGAGCGCCTCACCCTCATGACCTTCCGTTGCGGACCAGGCCAGGTCAAAGTCTTCAGTCTCGTCCGGGGCGCCGGTGAGAAACCCGGCAGCCTCGATCGCATACGCGGCCAGAGCGTTGGTACCGACAACGAGAAGATGATCGCCCAGCAGCGTTCGCCGGTCGCATTCCTGCAGGATCGCGCCAGCCCCGCTCGACAGCATTGGCAAGCGCAACGCCCGATAAAGGCGCGCGCTCTCCGTCACGACCGGGAGGGATCCGTCCCGCTGGGCCTGCGCGGCAAGCTTGGCATCCCGGTAGGTATTGAACTGCGCTTCCAGCGCGTCGTTCATACGGCCCAGGCTCTTGCCGTTGCCCCGATGGTCAAAGATTTCATAGAGATAGGTCTTGCCATCAACGATCTTGCGCCTCAGGTCATAAGGCAGCTGCGCCAGCTGGCGCTCCGCTTCCATCCAGACGTCATAACGCTGACGCAGGTTGATGAGCGTGCGAAGTTGTTCATCAGAGAAAGGCATGACTGCCGCCACACGATTTATCCCATGTTTTCTCAATTTTTGAATATATGGGATAAATGCTTAAAAATCAACAAATTGATTTGCCCCAGAGGCCCCATCAAAGGTGATATGGCCACGCGATCGAACGCCTGACTGTACCATCCATAATTTACCCGGGAGGAATACCAGAATGTCCAGCAACGTCCCCACCACCGGCCTGCAACTGCGCAGCCTTGTCACCAAAGACGGCAAACTCGAGCTGTCGCTGGCCGAAGTGCCCGTGGCCGAGCCCGGCCCCGATGATGTGGTCATCCAGGTCGAAGCGACCCCGATCAACCCGTCCGATCTCGGCCTCCTCGTCGGCGGCGCCGACATGAGCACCGCCAAGGCCTCCGGCACGAAAGACCGCCCGGTCATCACCGCCGATGTGCCGCCGCCTTCCCTGCGCGCGCTGGCGGCCCGCCTCGACCAGTCGATGCCGGTTGGCAATGAAGGCGCCGGTGTCGTCGTGAAGGCAGGTTCCTCGCCCGCCGCCCAGGCCCTGCTCGGCAAGCGCGTCACGGCGCTCGGCGGCGAAATGTATTCCCAATACCGCACACTCAACATCCAGCAGGTGATGGAACTGCCCGCCGGGGCGACCTCCCGCGATGGCGCCTCCTGCTATGTGAACCCGCTGACGGCGCTTTCCTTTGTCGAGACGATGCGCGCCAAGGGCGGCACCGGCCTCGTCCACACGGCGGCCGCGTCAAACCTCGGCCAGATGCTGGTGAAGATCTGCCAGAAGGACAATGTCCCGCTGGTCAACATCGTCCGCAAGAAGGAGCAGGCCGACCTGCTCAGATCCATCGGCGCGAAATATGTCGTCGATTCTTCCTCGCCCAACTTCATGGAAGAGCTGATCACCGCGCTGGCCGAAACCGGCGCGACCATCGGCTTTGACGCCATCGGCGGCGGCCCGCTCGCCGGCCAGCTGCTGATCGCCATGGAAGCGGGCGCCACCCGCAACATGAAGGAATACAGCCGCTACGGCTCTGGCAAGGAAACGCAGGTCTACATCTATGGCCGGCTCGACATGTCGCCCACCATCGTGCCCCCCGGCGTGGGCTTTGCCTGGAACCTCTCGGGCTACCTGCTGACGCCCTTCCTGCAGAAGGCCGGCGCCGAAACCCGCGCCAGGATGCGCCAGCGCGTGATGGACGAGCTGACCACCACCTTCGCCAGCGCCTACACTGCCGAAATCTCGCTGGCCGAAGCGCTCGATCTGGAAACCCTGCACGCCTACAACGCCAAGGCGACGGGGACGAAATACCTGATCAACCCGGCGAAATAGGCGGCGCGCAGTGCCTAAAAGCCCCTTCTCCCGCGGGAGAAGGGGTTGGGGATGAGGGCTGGCTTGACCCGAAATCCGCCAACAGCCGGTCAGCAAAATCCCGCCTATCCACGCCGTCACCCTCGACCGGCGCAAGCCGGTCTGAGGGCCTATCTCCTGCCATCACAGCCTGCTCCGGCGACGACGTTCGGAGATGGGCGCTCAGATGGCCTGAAGTCCATCGAGCGTGACGAATGAGGAGAGCATACGCAATCACGGCAAACCGCTCACTCTGAGCCGCCGAGTGACGCTCAGGACGAGGGCTGCATTCCGGATTTTTGAAACGGTAAGCGGTTACTCAACCGCCTTCGGCACAACGAAAAACCCATGCTCGCTGCGCGGCGCGTTCGCCAGCACCTGGTCCTGGATGTTGCCATCCGTCACCACGTCGTCGCGCATCGGCAGTTTCGTCTCGACCACGGAGGTCAGCGGCTCGACGCCCTCGACATCCACTTCGTTCAGCTGGTCGATCCAGCCGAGAATGCCGTTGAGTTCCCCGGCCAGCTCGTCCAGACGCTCTTCCGGTACCGCAATGCGGGACAGGCGGGCAACTTTGCGGACATCGTCGCGGGTAACGCTCATGAGCAAACTCCAGATAGTCTCCGCCCCATACGCCATAGGCAGAGCCCCATCAAGGCTGTAAGGCTCCCGCTTGTCATGGCTGTTGTGGACCTCTTCGACCTGCCCCGCGAGGGTGTATTGCTGGGCATAGACCCCGGCACCGCCACCATAGGCGTCGCCGCAACCGATCGCATCCGCATGATGGCCTCCCCGGTCGAGACGATCCTGAAGAAGAAGCTCGCCCCCGCGCTGGACCGCCTGTTCCAGATCTACGACCAGCGCGAAGCCGTCGCCCTCATCATCGGCCTGCCGCTGAATGCCGATGGCACCGCCGGCCCGCGCGTCCAGTCCGTCCGCACGCTGGCCTCCAGCATCCGGAAAGTCCGGGACATCCCCATCGCCTTCCAGGACGAGCGCTATTCCTCCGCCGAGGCGGCAGACATGTTCCGCGCCGCCGGGGCCTCGCGCCAGCGCCGGGAAGCCGGCATCGATGCGGCCGCCGCCACCATCATCCTGCAGGATGCCCTCGCCCGGCTGGAGCAGCGCCCTTGAACGCCTTCCTCGTTGCCCTGCTGCCCGTCATCCTGATCGTTGCGCTGGGACAGCTCCTGTCCACCCGCCGCTGGATCGCGCCCGAAGCCTTCCGCTCGATTGATCGCCTCTCCTTCCTCGTTCTCCTGCCCGCCCTCATCGTGCGCGCGCTTGCCAATGCGGAGTTCGACACCGCGCCCTGGCAGATGGTTGCGACGCTGGTGGCGGCCCAATGCGTCATGGGCGTCGTCGGCCTCGCCGCCTATGGCTGGCCGGGGATCGACCGTCCGGCCATCGGCACGATCATCCAGTCGAATGTACGCTGGAACACGATCATCGCGCTCTCCCTCGGCGCGGCGCTGTTTGGCGATGAAGGCGTTGCGCTTGTCGGCCTTGCCGCCGCCGTGATGATCCCGGCCGCCAACGTGATCTCCGTCTACGCCCTCACTGCCCATGCCGAGCGCCCGCCGGGCACCAAGCCCCGCCCCTTCCTCGCCATGACGCGCAACCCGCTGGTGATCGCCTGTATCATCGGCATCGCGCTGGCCGCCGCGCATATTCGCATTCCCGAGCCCATTGATGAAACACTGCGCATCCTCGCCAATGCCGCCATCGCCACCGGCCTGCTCAGCGCCGGGGCGGGCGTGGACCTGAAAGCGCTCACCCGCGCGGGCCTGCGCACGTTTACGTGGTCGCTCATCCGCCTCTTCGGAATGCCCGCGCTCGTGCTCGCCATTGGCTTGCCGCTCGGCCTCAGCGGCCTGCCGCTCGCCATCGCGCTCCTCTGCGCGGCCACCTCCACAGCGCCCAACTCCTACGTCCTCGCCCGCGAACTCGGCGGCGACACAACGCTGGCGGCCAACCTCATCGCCGTGCAGACCGTGCTGGCCAGCCTCACCCTGCCGCTGACATGGGCGCTGATCCTGTGGCTGGGCGCGGTTTAAGTTCCAGGCACTGATCCTCCCCACCCTTCGTCACCCTCGACCGGCGCAGCCGGTCTGAGGGCCTATCTCCGACGCCATCCAGTCCACCCCAACCGCTCAGACAGGAGATGGGCGCTCAGATGCGCTTTGCGCATCGAGCGTGACGAAAGAGGCGATACACCACACACCCATTCCGCCCGCCCCGCTCCGCCAAACACTTGCCCCGCCGGAGAATCCCGCCTACACCGCCGAAAATCCGAGGTACTCCTATGGCGGCGGCCAGACCAGATTACACCTTCAATCACGAGCATCTGCTCGGAATCGAAGGTCTCCATCCCCTCGACATCAATCATATTCTCGATCTTGCAGACAGCTATGCCGAGAAGACGCGCGCGGGCAAACGGCCCGATCCCGTGCTCACCGGTATGACCGTGGTGAACCTCTTCTTCGAGAACTCCACGCGTACCATGTCGAGCTTCGAGATCGCCGCGCGCCGCCTTGGCGCCGATGTCGTCTCCATGCCGGTCGCCAACTCGTCGGTGAAGAAGGGCGAAACCCTGATCGACACGGCGATGACGCTGAACGCCATGAAGCCGGACGCGCTGGTGGTTCGCCACTCGGCCTCGGGCGGGGCAAAGCTGCTCTCCCGCAAGGTCGATTGCGCGGTGATCAATGCCGGCGACGGCACGCATGAACACCCCACCCAGGCGCTGCTGGACCTGCTGACCATCCGCCGCGTCAAAGGCCGCATCGAGGGCCTCAAGGTCGTCATCTGCGGCGACATCGCCCACAGCCGCGTGGCCCGCTCCACCACGCAGGCGCTGCACCTGATGGGCGCGCGCGTGCATCTGTGCGGCCCCAAGACGCTGACCCCTCCGGGCACGGACACATGGGGCGCCGAAAGCGCGACCTCCGATTTCGACAAGGCCCTGAAAGGCGCCGATGTCGTGATGATGTTGCGCCTGCAGCTGGAGCGCATGAACGGCTCCTTCCTGCCCAGCCAGCGCGAATATTTCCGCTATTTCGGGCTCACCCAGGCCCGCCTCGCCCTCGCCAAGCCCAACGCCACCGTGATGCACCCCGGCCCGATGAACCGCGGCGTCGAGATCGAAAGCAGCGTGGCCGACGGCTCCAGCTCGGTCATCACCCAGCAGGTCGAAATGGGCGTCGCCGTGCGCGAAGCGGTGCTTCACCTTCTCGCCGGGAGCCGCAAATGAGCCTTGCCATCGTCAATGCCCGCCTGCTCGATCCGGCTACGGAGCTTGATAGCCCCGGCGCGATCTACATCGAGAAGGGCAAGATCAAGGAAATCCGCCTGGGCGAAGACGCCGCCTTCCCGGACGCGAAGGAAACGCGCGACGCCGGCGGCCTCTGCCTTGCCCCCGGCCTGATCGACCTGCGCGTCAAGACCGGCGAGCCCGGCGCCGAGCATAAGGAAACGCTGGAAACCGCCTCCCGCGCGGCCCTCGCCGGTGGCATCACCAGTTTCGTCGTCATGCCCGGCACGCGTCCCGTCATCGATGACGTGGCCCTGCTGCAATTCATTTCAGACCGTGCCCGGAAGACCGCCAAGGCGCGCGTTTATGCTGCCGGCGCGCTCACCGTCGGCCTTGCTGGCGAGGCGATGGCCGAGCTGGGCCTGCTGGCCGAGGCAGGCGCCATCCTCTTCACCAATGGCGACATTCCCGTCGCCAATGCGCAGGTGATGAAACGCGCAATGGCCTATGCCGCCGCCAATGGCGCCCTCGTCATGTCTCGCCCTGATGAGCGCGCGCTGACCGGCTCCGGCGTGATGAATGCCGGCGCGCTCGCCGCCCGCATTGGCCTCTCGGGTATCCCGGTGGAGGCTGAATGGATCGGCGCGATGCGCGATGTGACGCTGGCCGAGCAGACCGGCTGCCGCCTTGTGCTTGATCAGGTCTCCACGCCCCGCACGCTGGAAATCGCCGCCGCCGCCCGCGCGCGCGGCGCCAAGGTCTACACCACGGCGGCCGCGCATGCCTTCTTCTTCAATGAGCGCGATGTTGGCGACTATCTCACCTATTGCAAGGTGAACCCGCCCTTCCGCGACGAGGAAACCCGCCAGGGGCTCATCCTGGCGCTGAAGGATGGCGAGATCGACGCCGTGGTCTCCGCCCACGATCCTCAGCCTCCGGAAGAAAAGCGCCTGCCCTTTGGCGAAGCGGCCTTCGGCGCCGCCGGTCTCGAAACCGTGCTGTCTGCCCTGCTGAGCCTTCATCATGACGGCCCGCTCACGCTGCTGGAAGCCCTCGCCCCGGTCACCATCGGCCCGGCCAGCATCCTCGGCCTGCCTCAGGGCCGCCTCGCCGAAGGCGCCCCGGCAGATCTCATCCTGCTGAACCCCGGCAAACCCTGGCTCTGCGAGCGCGAAGACCTTCTCTCCCGCTCCACCAACTCCCCCTTCGATGGCCGCCGCCTGCAGGGCCGCGTAATGAAAACCTTCGTCGGCGGCGAGCTGGTGTTCGAACGGTAGGGCCGCGCTGACGGGATGCAGAAACGCGCCAACCTCACCACCGGCCCTATCGGCCCGGCGCTGATCGCCTTCACGCTGCCAACGCTCGCCTCTTCCATCCTGCAATCGGCCAATGGCTCGATTGACACGATCTGGGTCGGCCGCCTTCTGGGCGAAGATGCCGTTGCCGCCACCACCAATGGAAACCTTGTCGTTTTCCTGCTGACGGCGTTCGTGTTCGGCTTTGGCATGGCCTCCACCATCCTCATCGGCCAGTCGATGGGGCGCAATGATGTGGTCGCGGCCCGCCGCGTGGTGGGCACGGTGATTGGCACATTCCTGCCGGTGTCCACCCTTCTGGCCATTGCGGGCTGGTTTCTTTCGCCTGCGCTGCTCGGCGTGCTGGAAACGCCGCCCACTGTAGTGCCGCTGGCGCAGCAATTCCTGCAGATCATCTTCCTGGCCCTGCCGGCCATTCTGATCATCACGATGCTGATGATGGCCCTGCGCGGGGCGGGAGACGCGATCACACCCCTGATCTTCATGGGCGTGGCCGTGGCCATCTGCGCGGCGCTGAACCCGTTCCTGATCCTCGGCCTGGGCCCGTTTCCGCGCCTGGGCATTGGTGGCTCCGCGCTGTCGCTGACCCTGGCAAACTATATCAGCCTCGCCGCCATGCTCGCCTATATCTACTGGCGGGATCTTCCCCTGCGCCTGCGCGGGGCAGAGCTGGCTTTTCTGAAGCCGGATGTCTCGATCCTGCGGCTGATGGTGGTCAAGGGCTTTCCCATGGGCCTGCAGATGATCGTCATCTCCGGCTCGCTGCTGGCCATGATGTCGCTGGTCAACCGGCAGGGCGTGGACACCACCGCCGCCTTCGGCGCCACGCAGCAGCTGTGGACCTATGTGCAGATGCCCGCCATGGCCATCGGCGCCGCCGTCAGCGCCATGGCCGCCCAGAATATCGGCGCGGGAAAGTGGGACCGTGTCGACGCCATCACCCGCCACGGCATCCTCTACAATCTGGTCCTCACCGGCGTGCTGATCGGCCTTCTGCTGCTGGCAGACCGGGCGGCCATGATGGTGTTCCTGGGCGGGGAGAGCGACGCGGTCGCCATCGGCCAGCATATCACGCGGCTGGCCTCCTGGGGCTTCCTGCCCTTTGCCGTGACCATGGTGCTGTTTGCCACGGTGCGCGCGAATGGGCAGGTGTTCTGGCCGCTGATCATCCTCTTCATCTCCATGTTCCCGGTGCGCCTTGGCTTTGCCTATGGCCTGCAGGGAATGCTGGGCGCCGACGCCATCTGGTGGAGCTTTCCGGCGGGCATGGTGGTGACCATGCTGCTGGCGATTGTGCTCTACCGGTTCGGCAACTGGCGCAATGAGCGCGACATGCGCGTGCCCGGCGACGACGACACCGCCGAAGCCTCCGCCCTCGCCGCCACAGCCTCCGCCGAAACCGCCGCCGCCCCCGCGCCAACCGCGGCCACCCCCGCCAGGCGGCGGGAGGAGTAGGCGCCCCGCTCCCGGCTCAGTCCAGCGGCTGCCCCATCTCGCTCAGAATCCAGCGCAGCGCCTCGGCATTCCCGCGCGCATCGTCCACAGGATCGTGCGTGTGCGCCGTAATTCGGCGCTTCTTCCAGGCATTGGTATTCAGCGGCTCCCCGCGGCGCCCCGCGTCAAGGTCGCCAATCCGGCGCGCGCTGAAGCCTGCCGGGTTTTCCCCCAGAAAACGGTGGCAGTACCAATTCCAGTATTGCCAGTCGAATGCGGGATTGTCGGACCAGAAGATCGCCCGCCGGTCGCCCGTCACGGATGCCAGCCAGGCCTGCGCCGCCTGCATGACCGCCCCGGGATCTGCAAATGCCTTCTGGGCCTCATAGCTGACGCCGACAACATCGCGCGCCTCGGCAATTCCGGAGGAATCCAGAATGGGCGCCACTTCGCCCAGGAAGCTGCGGCCCGGATCACCCACGCAAACCAGCCCAAAGGAGATCATGTTGAAAAGCCCCGGACACGGACCATCCGCCTCAACATCCAACACGATGTGATGCATCCATTTTGACATGACCGCTCACCCCGCCCGCTTCAGAAACTCCGGCGGCACGGCGTCCACCAGCCACACATTATTGCTCGTCAGGAAGAAGGCTCCCCCGCGCGCCAGCAGGCCCGCCGCGTCCACTTCCAGAATGATCGGCGCCCCGCGCCGCTGGCCCACGCGCTGCGCGGTTTCAATATCGGCAGAAAGGTGCACATGGTGGCGTTGCATGGGGCGAAGGCCTTCCGCCGCAATCGCCGGCCAGAAGCGCTCCACCGTTCCGTGGAACAGGACCGGCGGCGGCACAGCCTGCGCCCAGCTTCCCTCCACATTCACGGAATGCCCCTGCCGGGCACGGATCATCTGCCCATCGGCGCTGAGTTCAAAGCGCGACTTGTCGTTGGTATCGACCACTTGCAACAGCCGCTCCCAGCCAACCGCCAGTTCTTCCCTGGCCAGCGCCCCCAGAACAAGATCCACATCCGCCCAGCCTTCAGGCGAAAGCTCCATCCCCGCCGCATCCGGACGGTGACGCAACCAATAGGATAACGTCTTCGAAATTTGTGTATCCGTAATCATGCCCCGCGCCCTATCACGAACACGCCGGCCTTTCCACGTCCACCCTACGATCATCACGCGCGCCTCTTTCTCCTCCCCCGTTCACGGGGGAGGTGCCCGAAGGGCGCAAGGGGGAGCCACAACGCACGCCCTATCCCCCTCCGTCTCGCGCCTCCGGCGCGATCCACCCCCCCCGCGTCGCAGGGGAGGATGCGGCCGCGCAACTCCACGCGCATTTCTTGACTTGGCTTTGCCGGCGCCTTACTTTTCTCCTTACTTTATTCAAGGAGCCGATATGACCACCGCCACCATCACCTCCAAAGGCCAGCTCACCGTGCCCAAGGCTGTGCGGGACGCCCTCGGTATTGGACCTGGCGACAGGGTGGATTTCGTGCGGATGGCCGATGGAAATTTTGCCGTCCTGCCTGCCACGGGATCGGTAAAACGGCTCAAGGGCATCATTCCGAAGCCGAAGAAACCTGTTTCGCTGGAAGACATGAATGCCGCCATCGCCAGCGGCGCCAGGGGCAAGTGACACAGGCATGACGGGCCTCGACACCAATGTCGTCATCCGCTTCCTGGTGCAGGATGACGCCGCCCAGTCCGCCGCCGCCACGCGGCTCATCTCCCGCCTGACGAAAGACCGCCCCGGCTTCATCAGCGCCGTTGTCCTGGCCGAAATCAGCTGGGTGCTCGCCCGCGCCTACAAGGCGCCGCGCGAAGATATTGCTCGCGCCCTCGAAGGTCTGCTCCGCTCCGCCGAACTTATCGTGGAAAATGCCGAAGCCGCCTACCGCGCCCTCGGCGTCTATATGGCATCCAGCACGGCAGACTTCGCCGATGCCCTGATCAACGAAACCGCCCGCCTCGCCGGGGCGGCTGAAACGGTCACCTTAGACCGCAAGGCAGCGAAAGAGGCGGGGATGCGGTTGTTGAAGTGATGCGCGAGCTCATCCTCCCCCGTGCACGGGGGAGGTGCCCGAAGGGCGGAGGGGGCTTTGAGGCACAAAGAAATCGTCCCGCGCGTCCCAGCCAAAAGAGTCTTCCTTTCGCTGGCCGGGAAATCGCAATGCGATTTCTGATCCGGCCAGCCCCCTTGCCCCACCCCGCACACCTCCCTAAACCTTGAAACCTCCAAGGGACGGGCGAGGACAATCCAAATGCCGGAATGGGCAATCTACGCAGTGGCGGTGGTCGCGGGCTATCTGGCCGGGTCGATCCCGTTTGGCCTTGTCCTCGTGAAGGCCGCTGGCCTTGGTGACATCCGCGAAATCGGCTCCAAAAGCATCGGCGCCACCAATGTGCTGCGCACTGGCCGCAAGGATCTCGCCCTCGCCACCCTGCTGCTCGACAGCCTGAAGGCCGGTCTCGTTGCCCTGGCCTTCATCCTCATTTCCGGGCGCGATGCGGGCATGGTCGCGGGCGCCGCGGCTTTCCTCGGCCATTGCTATCCCATCTGGCTGAAGTTCAAGGGCGGCAAGGGCGTGGCGACCTATGCCGGCCTGCTCCTTTTCATCACGCCGCTGCACGGCCTCGTCGTCGGCGCGCCCGTCTGGCTTGGCATGTTCGCGCTGACCCGCATTTCCTCGCTTTCGGCGCTCACGGCAGCGGTCGCTGTTCCTCCGGGGGCGTATCTTCTGGGCGAGCGTAGCCCGGTCATCCTCGGCGGGCTTGCCGCGCTCTCCGTCCTCGTCTTCTGGACGCACCGCGCCAATATTGGCCGCCTGCTGAGCGGCACAGAGCCCCGCTTCGGCGCCAAGAAGAAAGACGCCGCCGAGGGATGACGCTGCCGCGTCCCCTGTCGGATGCAGAACGCCTTGACTGGCTGCGCCTCGCGCGAACCCAGAATGTCGGCCCGGTCTCCTTTGCCCAGCTGATCGCGCGCTATGGCGATGCGGGCAAGGCGCTCGCCGCCCTGCCGGAAATCGCCAGCCGTGTTGCCCGTGGCAAGTCCATCACAATTCCGCCTACGGATCAGATTGCCCGTGAGATTGAGGCCGCCGCCCGCTATGGCGCACAGATCGTGGCAAGTTGCGAGCCGGCCTATCCCGCCCTCCTGCGCCTGCTCGATCCGCCCCCGCCGGTGCTCACCCTTCTGGGCAAGGCGTCCCTCGCCGCAGAGCCGACCTGCGCCATCGTAGGCGCGCGCAACGCCTCTGCTGCCGGCCGCAAGATCGCGCGGGATATGGCCGCCGCGCTCGGCAAGGCAGGCTATGTCACTGTCTCCGGCCTCGCCCTCGGCATCGATGGGGAGGCCCACGCCGCCAGCCTCGCCAGCGGCACCATCGCCGTCCTCGGCGGCGGCATCGATCACGTCTATCCCGGCCAGCATGACCGCCTCTATGCGGCGATTGCCGAGCAGGGCCTCATCCTCTCCGAAATGCCCTTCGGCCACCGCGCCCGCGCGCAGGATTTTCCCCGCCGCAACCGCATCATCACGGGCCTCGCGCGTGGCACAGTCGTGGTCGAGGCGGCGGAGCGCTCCGGCTCGCTCATCTCCGCCCGCATGGCCGGGGAACAGGGCCGCGAGGTGATGGCCGTGCCCGGCTCCCCGCTCGATCCGCGCTCGGCCGGCACCAACAATCTCATCCGCAATGGCGCGGCCCTGGTGCGCGACGCGCGCGATGTGATCGAGGTGCTGAGTTCGCTTCCCCTGCTCAGCGTGTCCGCGCCGCCGTCCGACTGGCTCGCCCCGGTGCATGGCGATGACGCCGTCATCCCCGCCTCGGAGCTTGCCCGCGTCCGCGAGGCGCTCAGCCCCCATGCCATGCCGCTGGACGAGATCGCGCGGGCAGCCGGGGTCAGCGCAGCGCGCGCCGGAGCGATTCTCATGGAGCTGGAACTCGCCGGCGAGGCGTTGACCTATCCGGGCGGCCTCGCGTCCCGGTCTGTCTGAGATCTGACCCGAAGTGTCGCTGTTTGTCCCTGTTTTGACCCCGAACGTCCCCAAAATGCCTCAAAAGTACACGGTCTGACTGTGGCCTGACTGCACCGTAATGCGCCGATTGCATTTCCCGGCCACGCGAGGCTGGACGCCCCGGCGGTTCGTCTCTAAGCCTCTGAAGCTGGAGAAGCGCGGCATCACTTGCGGCGTGGGGGCGTTGCGTACAGGTCGTTCAGGATGCCGTCAGTGGTGAAATGGTCTCACTTTGCGCTCATGGCCGGATTCTCGGCTGTCATGCCGCTGGCGGCCTATGCGCAGTCTGACTCCGATCCTGCAGCACCGGCGACAGAAACCAAAGACGAACGCGTCGTTCTCGAAGCCGACATCGTTTACGAGAACACAGACGACAACACGATCATCGCCGAAGGCAATGTCGAGGCCCTCTATAATGGCCGCACCCTGCGTGCCGACCGGCTGATCTACAATCGCACAACAGAACGCGCCCGCGCCTCTGGCAATGTCGTCATCGTCGATGTCGATGGCAGCCAGCAATTCGCCGAAGAGCTCGATGTCGGGCCGGATCTGACCGACGGTTACGCCATCGGCTATTCCGCGCGAATCGGTGGAACCGCTACAGTTGCGGCCAACTCCGCCATCCGCCGCGCCGACGGCGTCAATGCGATGGACCAGCTGGTCTACACCGCCTGCCCCATCTGCGAAGACGGCAAGAAACCCACCTGGGCCATCCGCGCGCGCCGCGCCGTGCTGGACGAGGAAAGCCAGATGATCTCCTACCGCGATGCGGTGCTGGAGGTGGCCGGCATTCCGGTGTTCTACTTGCCCTATCTGGCCCATCCGGACCCGAATTCCGAGCGCCGCTCCGGCTTCCTGGTGCCCACGCCCGGCATATCGTCCAAGCTCGGCGCCTTCTACAAACAGCCCTATTACTGGGCCGTTTCGGACTATTCCGACATCACCATCTCACCGATGGTTTCACAGAATGTGAACCCGCTGATCGGCGTCGATTTCCGCAAGCGTTTCTATTCCGGCGCCCTGAAACTGGAGACCAGCTTCACCCATGAAGCCGACTTCGACAGCGACGGGGAAACCTTCGGCGAAGAAAAATTCCGAGGCCACATCTATGGCAGCGGCCTGTTCGCCATTTCGCCGGAGTGGAAATGGGGCTTCGGCGTCGAAACCCAGACCGACGACCTCTATGATCGCCGCTATGATATCAGCGGCCAGAACGAGCAGCGCGGCCTGTATTCAAACCAGCCCCGCCGGCTGCTGTCCCAGTTGTTCGTGACAGGCCAGGGTGACAATTACTACGCCGACGCTGCCCTGCTGAACTTCCAGGGCCTGCGCGGCCAAGACGACGCAGCCCGACTGCCGGTCGTGTCCCCGCTCGCCTATGCCGAGAAGTATTGGGACATGGGCGCCTACGGCTTCGCCTCGGTCAACGTCTCCTCCGCCGTGCTGACGCGCGATGTCGGTGCAGACAGCCACCGCGTCAGTGCGGGCGCGGACTGGAGCACGATGAAGGTCCTGCCTGGCGGCTTCACATTCGAGCCGTTTGCCGAAGCACGCGGCGACTACTATGCGCTGGACGAGGATTTCAGCGGCAAGGCATCGGTCGCGCGCGCCGTCGGTAATGTCGGCGCCACGCTGGCCTATCCGATGATCCGCCCCGGAACCCATGTGGATATCATGCTGGAGCCCGCGGTCATGGCCGCCTGGGGCTTCTCCAACGCCAATGACCCGGCGATCCCTGTGGAAGACAGTCTCCTCTACGAGTTCGACGAATCCAGCCTCTACGAAGCCAATGGTATTGGAAACTTCGACCTCTATGAAGGCGACGGCAAGCTGAGCGCTGGTCTTACCGCCCGCGCCATCTGGAAAAACGGCATAGAAGCCTCAACCACCCTTGGCCGCCGCTGGCGCTCCAAACCCGACCCCACTTTCGATGTCGCCTCAAACCTCGGCGGCACGTCGTCGGACTGGGTGGCAGCCGCCTCATTCAGCATGGGCCGGAAGCTGGAGCTGGACTCGCGCGTCCGCCTCAACGAGGCCGACCTGTCGCTTAGCCGTCTCGACATGCGCGCTTCAACCTCCTTCAGCCGGCTGCGCGCCGTGGGCCAGTACTACAAGATCGACGAGCGTATCAGCCCCAGCGGCAGGTCTGACGAAGGGATTTACCTGCGCGGCGAAGTGCAGGTCACCGACACCTACTCCCTTGTGTTTGGCCAGCTGCGGGACATCAGCAACAATGTGAACACACGGCAGGAAATCGGCCTGGCCTATACCGACGACTGCTCCCGCTTCGAGCTGATCTACCAGCGCAGCGAGCTGCGGGACCGCACGTTGGGGCCCTCAGACAGCTTCCAGATCCGCTTCTCGCTGCTGTCGCTGGGCAATTTTGGCTCTGACGGGTTCGATTGACCCGGAATCTGGTTAAAAAAGCGATCTGCAGCAAACTTCATTGATGACTGTTCCGGCGCGTTGCGTGATGTAACGAGTTTTGTAAGGTCCGGTAGTGAAACAGGCTTGCCCCACCCTTCGGGGAGCCACGGAGACGGCGTATGGTACGTGGAATATTCTTGGCAGCAGCTATCGCGGCGATGGGCACCAGTGGCGCCTTTGTTTCGCCCGCCAGCGCACAGGAAACCGACCGCCAGACGATTGAGGGCATTGCCGCGATCGTTAATGACCGTCCGATCTCGTATTCGGATGTTCGCCAGCGCGCGCGCCTCCTGCTCCTGACCATCGGCGCAAACCAGCCGACCGCCGAGCAGATCCAGCAGATTACCAGCCAGGCCCTCGAACAGCTTGTTGACGAGAAGCTGCAGCTCGACCGCGTGGCCGAGTACAGCGTCGAGGTAGACCCGCGCGAGATCGACGCCGCCGTTCAGGATATGGCGTCCAATGCCGGCTTGACCGGAGACACCCTGCGTCAGCAGCTCACCTCGGCCGGCGTGAACCCGGCGAGCCTTGAAGAGCAGATGCGCGCCGACATCGCCTGGAACCGCCTGATGAGCGGCCTTTACGGCAACCGCATCCGCGTCTCGGACAACCAGGTCGATGACCAGCTCACCCGTCTGCGCGCCGCATTGCAAAAGACGCAGTTTCGCCTCGGCGAAATCTTCCTCTACGCGCCGGACGCCGAGACCAAGGCCGAGGCCATGCAGGCGGCAGCCTCAATTGTCAGCCAGCTGCAGCAAGGTGCAGACTTCCGAGTCGCGGCTCAGCGGATTTCCTCCGCCCCCACCTCTGCGGCCGGCGGAGACATGGGCTGGATGACGCTGGAGGATCTCGCCCCCGCCATTGCAGAAGCAGTCGCTGCGGCCCCCGGTAACGGGCTTCTGGAGCCGATCGAGACCGAGAACGGCATCTACATCATCCTGGTGGGCGGCAAGCGCGAACCGGCGGAGCCGGTCACCCGCGTGGACCTCAAGCGCCTTGTGGCCACCGACAGCCAGGAAGCGACCCTGACAAACGCCATAGGCCGCATCTCTGCCTGCGATCAGGTCCAGTCAGTTGCCAACTCCAATTCCAATCTGCGGGCTCAGGACATCACCGACATCAACATTGACGAGCTTGGCCCTGAAGGGCGCAGCCTTGTTCTTGAAACGGAAGTCGGCAAGCCAACCGAGATTTTCGCGGCCGGATCGGGCCTGGCGGTCATGTATGTCTGCCGCCGGGAAGATGGCGCCGAAGCGCTGCCCTCGCGCGAAGACCTGAAGAACTCGATCAAGAACCGGGAACTCGACATGATCTCGGAGCGTGAACTGCGCAATGCGCGGCGACTGGCCACCATCATCTACCGCTAAGGCAGGCGATTCCCCTTGATTGGCCGCGCGATTGGCGCGACACCGCGCGCGTGACCGAACGCGCCCACCTTCCCCTTGCCGTCACCATGGGTGACCCCGCCGGCTGCGGCCCCGCCATCACGGTGGGTGCCTGGCAGGCGCTTCGGCAGGACACAGCGAACGCGTTCTACGTCTTGGGCTGGCCGGGCCTTTATACCGGCGCGCCCGTCGAGTTGATCGAAAAGCCTCAAGACGCCTCCGCCGTATTCTCACGCGCCCTGCCGGTGCTGGCGCTGGAAAACGCCCGCGCTGTGGCGCCCGGCAAGCCCGATTCCGAAACCGCTTCTGGAATTGTCCGCTCGATCGAGATCGCGACCGCCGACGCGCGACGCGGCGCAGCTGGCGCCGTCGTCACCAACCCGATCCACAAAGCCCTGCTCTATGGCCAGGGCTTCCGCTTTCCCGGCCATACGGAGTTTATCGCGGAGCTGTGCTCCCCCGAAGGCGGCGCTGCGCCAGAGCCTGTGATGATGCTCACCGGTGGCGGCCTGCGGGTGGCGCTTGCCACCATCCACATACCCTATACGGCGGTTCCGGCGGCGCTGGCCGATGGCCGCCTCCTGACCATTGCCCGCACGACCGACACTGCGCTGAAGCGCCATTTCGGCCTTGCCCGCCCGCGTCTCGCTTTCACTGGCCTCAACCCCCATGCCGGCGAAGATGGCACCATCGGCCGGGAAGAGCTGGAGATCATCAATCCAGCCGCTGCCCGGCTGCGCGCCGAAGGTATCGACATTTCCGACGCCCGCCCCGGCGACACGGTGTTTGCCGAAGCGCTCGGCGGGCGGTTCGATGCCGTCATCGCCATGACCCACGATCAGGGCCTCATCCCGGTCAAGACGTTGGACATGTGGGGCGGGGTGAACACCACCCTCGGCCTGCCGATCATCCGCACGAGCCCCGACCATGGCACCGCCTATGACGCGGCCGCCGCGGGCACAGCCAAACCAGACAGCCTGATCGCCGCGATCCATTCTGCCCGTGAACAGGCAGCCAACCGGGCAAGGAGCGCTACATGAGCGACACCTATGACGAAGACTATGAAGACGGCGAGGAAACGCCCGGCCTGACAGATGCGCCCGCCCGCAAGGCGCTGGGCCAGCACTTCCTGTTTGACCCCAGCATCCTGAAGCGCGCCGCCAATGCCGCCGGCTCACCCAAAGGCAAAACCGTGATCGAGGTTGGCCCTGGCCCTGGCGGGCTGACCCGCGCTATCCTCAATGAAGATCCCGCGCTGCTGATCGCAGTGGAAACCGATCCGCGCTTTTCAGAGGCCCTGCTCGGCTGGCCGGAGGCGAAGTCCGGCAAGATGCAGGTCATCGCCAAGGATGCCCGCAAGGTGCACTGGGAAAAGGTGCTGGAGGAAGCCGGCGCCGAAACGCCCGCGATGATCATCGCCAACCTGCCCTACAATGTCGGCACGCCGCTGCTGATCGACTGGCTGAAGGCGGGCGACTGGCGCGGGAACATGGCGCTGATGTTCCAGAAGGAAGTGGCCGAACGCATCTGCGCCAAGCCCGACACCAGCGCCTATGGCCGCCTCGCCGTGCTCGCCCAGGCCGTAACGAAACCTTACATCGCCTTCACCCTGCCGCCGGGCGCCTTCCGCCCGCCGCCGAAGGTCGACAGCGCCGTCGCCGTTCTGGAGCCGCTGCCGCCGGGCCAGCGCTTCGAGCATCTCGCCCTTCTGGAACAGATCGCCGGGGCCGCCTTCGGCCAGCGCCGCAAGATGCTGCGCGCCGCGCTCAAGCCCTTCGCCAAGAAGCGCGGCATGAAAGCGGAAGCCTGGCTAGAAGACTGCGGCATCGACCCAACCGCCCGCGCCGAAACGCTGACCCAGGCACAGTTCCGGAAGCTGGCCGAAAGCCTCGCCTGATTTCTGGGCCCAATTCTGAGCCCAATCCTCAGGCCGGATCGAGTTCGCCCAGCAGGGCGCGCACGTGATGCTCAAGATCCAGCTGGCGCAGGCGCTTCAGGCGCTCCACCAGCAGGATGCGCTTCAGCCGCTGATACGCCACTTCCAGCTGGTCGTTGACGATCACATAGTCATAGCGGCGCCAATGCATGATCTCGCGCTTGGCGTCTTCCATGCGGCGGGACACCATATCCGGCGTTGAGCCTTCACGCCCCATCAGCCGATCCTTCAGCGCTTCGATGCTCGGCGGCAGGATGAACACGGACACCACATCGTTTGGCATCTGGTCATGCAGCGCGTCGGCGCCCTGCCAGTCCACATCGAACAGAACGTCTTCACCCGCATCGAGCCGTGCGACCGTGTCCGCTTTCGGCGTGCCGTAATACTTGTCGAACACATGCGCCCATTCGAGGAATTCGCGCCGGTCGATCATCCCCCGGAAGTCGTCCACCGATTTGAAGAAATAGTCCTTCCCGTCAATCTCATTTGGGCGCGGCGGGCGCGTTGTGGCCGAGACGGAGAGTTTCACATCGTTGAATTCTTCCAGCAGCTTGCGCGAAAGCGTCGTCTTGCCGGCGCCCGACGGGCTCGACAGCACCAGCATGAGCCCCCGGCGGCGGCCGGTATCCTTCGGGTGTCCGCTATTCGACATTGGCCGATTGCTCCTTGAACTGGTCGATCACCCCTTTGAGGCCAAGCCCCGCATTCGTCAAATCGAGGCTTGTGGATTTCGAGCAGAGCGTATTGGCCTCGCGGTTGAGCTCCTGCGCCAGGAAATCGAGCTTCCGGCCCGCCGGAGAGCCTGCCTTCAGCAGCTCGCGTCCAGTACGGATATGCGCGGCCAGACGGTCGAGTTCCTCGCGCACATCGGCTTTCGCTGCGGAGAGCGCTGCTTCCGCGGCAAAGCGTTCAGCATCCACCCGGCCTTCCCGGTCGAGGTCTTCGAGCTGTTTGGCGAGTTTCGCGCGGATGGCTTCAGGCTGGCCGGCCGCATGGGTCTCGGCTTCCGCTTTCAGCGCTTCCATCTGGTTGAGCAGATCGCTCAGCAATGCATTGAGGTCCACGCCTTCCGCTTTGCGGCCTTGCGCAAGCTCATCGAGCGCAGCGCCCGCGCCTGCCTGCAGCATGGCGAGCGTATCGGCATCCGACAGCACGTCCCGCGTCGAGGAGGTGCCCGTTTCAACGACGCCTTTCACCATCATCAGCGTGGCCACAGCTTCCGGTGTCGGCTCGCCAGAGAGCTTGCGGGAAACCGCCATCAGATCTTTCAGAAGCGCCTCATTGATCGTCGCGCCGGAGGCAGAGGCTGCCAGCTCGACCCGCAGGCCCACCTGCAGCGAACCGCGATTGAACCGCGTCGCCGCCATGGCTTTCACCTCGCGCTCAAGCTGCTCGGCGCCCGGCGGCAGGTTCACCCGCACATCCAGCGAGCGTCCGTTGACGCTCTTTGCTTCCCAGGCCCAACCGCCCCAGCTGGCTTCGCCGGTCACCCGTGCGAACCCCGTCATCCCTGACAGACCTGTCATTCCCCCTGCCGCTCCCGTTCAATTTCCTTGCGCTCAAACGCGCGATAGGCCGCCACATTGCGGTTGTGTTCGGCCAGCGTCTTAGCGAACAGGTGTCCGCCTTTGCCGTCGGCCACGAAGAATATGTATTCCGTTTCCGGAGGATTGAGCACCGCCGCGATCGCCTCGCGTCCCGGATTACAGATCGGCGTGATCGGCAGACCGTCAATCTGGTATGTGTTCCAGTCCGTATGCCGATCAATCTCGGAGCGGTACAGCGTCCGGCGCTGGCCCTGCTTGTTGTAGAGCGGCTCGCCCTTTGAGATGCCGTAGATGATCGTTGGATCGCTCTGCAGGCGCATGCCCTTTTTCAGGCGCGTCGTGAACAGCGCGGCGATCTCGTCACGCTCGGCTGCGATGCCGGTTTCACGCTCAACGATCGAGGCCAGGATCACCGCCTCATACGGCGTGGTGACCGGAATGCCTTCCTGCCGCTCGGGCCACAGCTCGGCCAGCAGGTCGGCCTGCGCTTTCTGGGCCTTCTCGATCAGCTGCGTGCGTGTCATGCCGCGATGATACATATAGGTGTCGGGCAGTAGCGAGCCTTCCTCGGGCAGCACTTCGGGCATCTCGCCCTCAAGGATCTCGTCCGCCTCGATGACCCGCAGCAGCTGCGCCGTCGTGCGCCCTTCGGGCAGCGTGATCCGGTGGAGCACGGAACGCCCCTCGATGAGAATACTCATAACGCCGGCAACCGAGATGTGCGGCTCGATGATGTATTCGCCCGTTTTCACATGAGGCTGCTCGCCGCCCATCTGCGCCTCGATCCGGCTCTTGGTAAGCAGCACCTGCCGGTCGGCGATGATGCCATCATCCTCAAGCCGCGCAGCCACGCTGGTCAGCGTTTCGCCATCGGAAACCGTGAAGATGACTTCCTGCGCCAGCGGCCCCGGCTTGGTCATCTCGTTGTTGAGCCAGGCCCAGCCAGCAACCAGACCCGCTGCTACAATGAATGCCAGCACGAACACCCAGGTGACGAGCGTCTTCAGGAATCCCATACATGCCTCTCAAGCCTGATACAGCGCAGAGTTGTAACCCAGCCCCGCGCCTGCGGAAAAGTATGCTCCGCAGCCGGATCAGGCCCCTAAAAGTTCTTTCATGAACTTAGACAGGAGTCGTCGCCCTGTCAGTCAAAATGAAAGAACCGCCGGCACCGGAAGTGCCAGCGGTTCCCGAAATTTCCCGATCTGTCAGGCGCCTCAGTCGACCTTGCGCAGGACAAGCGATGCGTTGGTACCACCAAAGCCGAAGCTGTTGGACATAGCCGCGCGAACTTGGCCCTTCTTCGCCTTGTGCGGAATAAGATCCAGCACAGTCTCGAAGCTCGGATTGTCGAGGTTGAGCGTCGGCGGCATCACCTGGTCGCGGATCGCGAGGGCGCAAAACGCCGCCTCGATCGCACCGGCAGCCCCCAGAAGGTGGCCAACGGCAGACTTGGTGGAAGACATCGAAATGTTCTTCGCATGCTCGCCAAAGGCGCGCTCGACCGCGCCCGCTTCGCCTTCATCGCCCTTCGGCGTGGAGGTTCCGTGAGCGTTGACGTAATCGATCTCGGTCGGATCGATGCCGGAGTTCTTCAGCGCCATCTTCATGGCGCGGTAGCCCCCCTCAGCGCCCTCGGCAGGCGCCGTAATGTGGTGAGCATCCCCGGTCAGGCCGTAGCCCATGACCTCGGCATAGATCTTGGCACCACGCTTCTTGGCGTGCTCATACTCTTCGAGCACGAGCACAGCGGCGCCATCGCCCATCACGAAGCCATCACGGTCCTTGTCATAAGGGCGCGACGCCTTCTCGGGCGTGTCGTTAAAGTTGGTGGACATGGCCTTGGCAGCGCAGAAACCTGCGATGCCGATACGGCCGATCACGGCTTCAGCGCCACCAGCCACCATCACGTCGGCATCGCCGTACTGGATGAGACGGGCAGAATCGCCAATCGCGTGAGCGCCGGTGGCACAGGCCGTCACCACAGCGTGGTTGGGGCCTTTGAGACCGTGGCGGATGGAAACCTGGCCGGAGGCGAGGTTGATCAGGGCAGACGGAATGAAGAACGGGCTGACCTTGCGCGGGCCATGCTCGTGCAGGGTGATGGCCGTGTCATAGATGGACTCAAGTCCACCGATGCCCGAACCGATCATAACACCTGAACGTTCCTTTTCCTCGTCGGTTTCCGGCTTCCAGCCGGCATCCTCGAGGGCTTCATCTGCTGCAGCAATCCCGTAAAGGATAAACTCATCTATCCGGCGCTGCTCCTTGGCGGAGAGCACCTTGTCCGGATCAAAGGCGTGCGGATCGCCCTCCCCGCCACCGCGGCCAGAGGCCCACGGAACCTGGAAAGCGATCTTGCACGGCATATCGGACGCATCGAAGACGTCGATCTTCCCTGCCCCGGATTTACCGGCAATCAGTCGTTCCCAGGTGGCCTCACGGCCATTGGCGAGCGGCGAAACAATGCCGATTCCGGTGATGACGACGCGACGCTTCGACATGAATAACCCAGCGCCTTAGACGTGAGCCTTGATGTGCGAGACGGCATCGCCGACCGAACGGATCGATTCCTGAACGTCGTCCGGGATCTCGATGTTGAACTCTTCTTCGAAGGCCATCACGAGTTCGACGAGGTCCAGCGAGTCAGCGCCGAGGTCGTCGATGAAGCTTGCGCTCTCAACGACTTTGTCGGCTTCAACGTCGAGATTTTCGACAACGATTTTCTTCACACGTTCAAAAACGTCAGACATGAATACCTCTCTAGATATGTCTGATGACTGGCCCTTTGAAGAACCATTGGTGTTGCGCCTAGCACACAGTACGGACGAGCGCCAAGCCCTAGTCTGATGCCCTACTGCAGGGCCTAAATCATTGCCATGCCGCCATTTACGTGCAGCGTCTGGCCCGTGACATAGGCCGCTTCATTAGAGGCAAGATACACTGCCGCGGCGGCGATGTCGCCGCCTTGTCCGAGCCGGCCAGCCGGAATCTGCCCCAAAAGCGCCGTTTTCTGGGCCTCCGGGAGCACATCGGTCATCGGCGATTCGATGAAGCCGGGGGCAATCGTATTGGCGGTGATTCCGCGCGAGGCGACCTCCTGGGCGATCGACTTGGTGAAGCCGATCATCCCTGCCTTGGAGGCACAATAATTTGTCTGGCCGGGGTTTCCGGTCACGCCGACAACCGATGTGATTCCGATGATGCGGCCATGGCGGCGCTTCATCATTCCCCTCACAGCCGATTTTGTCAGCCGGAAGTAGCTTCCCAGGTTAACATTGATCACGTCGCTCCAGTCGTCATCCTTCATCTGGATGAGGAGCTTGTCGCGGGTGATGCCGGCGTTCGCCACCAGGATGTCCAGCGGGCCGATGGCCGCTTCTGCCTGGCCCACCAGCGCGTCAACCGCGTCGGGGTCGGACAGGTTGCACGGCACGATGGCCGTTTCGCCTTTCAGCGTGGCGGCCACTTCCTGCAGCACGGCTTCCCGCGTGCCCGACAGGGCCACCTTCGCGCCAGCTTCGGAAAGGGCCTGCGCGATGGCGCGGCCAATGCCGCCCGAAGCGCCGGTAACAAGGGCCGTACGGCCGGTCAGGTCGAACATGGAACTTATCCTTTGATCGCTGCTGCGAAGGCTTCGAGGTCCTCGGGCGTGCCGAGGGTGAAGCCGCTGAGTGATTTCTCGATCCGGCGCTGCATCACGGTCAGAACCTTGCCAGCCCCGGCTTCACCGGTCGTGGTGACGCCCTGACCAACCATGTACTGCACCGACTCAGTCCAGCGAACCCGGCCTGTCACCTGTTTCACAAGATTCTGCCGGATCGTCTCGGGGTCCGTGACAGCGCTGGCCATGACATTGGCCACCAGCGGCACGATCGGCGCCTGAATGGCGGTCTCGGCAAGCGCCGCCTGCATGGCATCGGCCGCCGGCTGCATCAGGCCGCAATGGAAGGGCGCAGACACGTTCAGCGCCATCGCCTTCTTCACGCCATTGCCCTGTGCCCAGGCAACAGCCGCATCAATCGCCGCCTTGGTGCCGGAGATGACCAGCTGGCCGGGGGCGTTGTCATTGGCAATGTCGCACACGCCGCCGGTTTCCCGGCCCGCCTTGCAGGCCGCTTCAGCCTGATCGTAATCGGCGCCCAGCAGGGCCGCCATCGCGCCCTGTCCGGGCTGCACGGCAGACTGCATGGCGTTGCCACGGATGCGCAGGAGGCGCGCGGTATCCGAAACGCTGATAGACCCAGCCGCGGCCAGGGCCGAATATTCGCCCAGCGAGTGACCCGCCACGAAAGCTGCGTCCTTCGCCGAAAGGCCAAAGCCAGCCTCCAGCGCGCGCATGGCGGCCACGGAGTGGGCCATCAGCGCCGGCTGGGTGTTGGCGGTCAGCGTGAGTTCGGCAATGTCGCCTTCCCACATCAGCGCGGAAAGCTTCTGCCCCAGCGCCTCGTCCACCTCATCGAAAACGGCTTTCGCCGCCGGAAATGCGTCGGCGAGCGCCTTGCCCATGCCAATTTCCTGGCTGCCCTGACCGGGGAAAATGAATGCGAGGGTCATGTTTACCCTGTCTCCCTTGTTTTCCGGCGTGCCTAAAGCGCGTGTCCCGCGCACGCAAGCGCTTGAATTTTCCACAAGGATGGGCTTAAGAGCGCCTCTTCACAGCAAGGTGCGGTCCTCGACTATCCGGAATGAGCCGGAGAATGAGGGGCCATCACTGGAAGAGTTTCCCGCTCCCCAGTGCCGCATCTTCATAATTTTGGGAATGAAAACATGGCACTATACGAGCATGTCGTGATCACACGGCCTGACATCTCGCCCGCCCAGGTTGAATCTTTCGTTGAAGAGATGACCACCTTCCTCACGGAAAAAGGCGCAACGGTCGGCAAGACCGAATACTGGGGCCTTCGCAGCCTCGCTTACCCGATCAAGAAACAGCGTAAGGGTCACTACTCGCTGCTCAACATCGACGCGCCTGCCGAAGCCATCCACGAACTCGAGCGCCGTCAGCGCCTTTCCGAGGACGTGATGCGCTACATGACCGTCCGCGTTGAAACGCTGAGCGACGAGCCTTCGCCGGTTCTGTCGCGCAAAGAACGCCGTCCGCGCGACTAACGGGAAGGAAGCAGACACATGGCACAAAAAATCAACATCACGAACATTCCTGCCCGCCGCCCGTTCGGTCGCCGCCGCAAGGTCGATCCGTTCACCGGTCAGAACGCGCAGGAAATCGACTACAAAGACGTGAAGCTGCTCCAGCGTTACATCTCTGAAAAAGGGAAGATCGTTCCGAGCCGCATCACTGCCGTGAACCTCAAGAACCAGCGCAAGCTTGCTCAGGCGATCAAACGCGCCCGCATGCTGGCCCTGCTGCCGTTCGAAGTGAAGTAAGGAGAGGCCCCAATGCAAGTCATCCTCCTTGAGCGTATCGAACGCCTCGGCAAAATCGGCGACGAAGTGAATGTGAAGAACGGCTTCGCCCGTAACTTCCTCATCCCGCAGGGCAAGGCTCTCATCGCCAACGACCGGAACCGCAAGCGGTTCGAAGTCGAGCGTGAAGTCATCGAAGCCCGCAACGCCGCTGCCCGTGAATCGGCCCAGACCGAAGCAGAAAAGCTCGAAGGCGCAACCTTCGTGCTCATCCGCCAGGCTGGCGAAACCGGCCAGCTGTACGGATCGGTCTCGGCCCGCGACGTGGCAGAAGCTGCAGAAGCCGCCGGCTACAAGGTCGACCGCGCTGCGGTTCGCCTCGACAAGCCGATCAAGGCTATCGGCCTCTCCGAAGTCTCGGTCCGCCTGCATGCTGAAGTCAGCGTGAAGGTTCAGGTCAACGTGGCCCGTTCGGCTGAAGAAGCCGAGCGTCAGGAAAAAGGCGAAGACATCGTCGCCTCGCTCCAGGCTGCCAACCAGGCCCTCGCCGACGAGCAAGCCAGCGAACTCGCTGCCGCTGCTGCCGAACGCGCAGAACTGGGCGGCGAAGAAGAGTAATCTTCCTCGCCTTCAGGCATACAAATCAGAACGGCGGCTCTCACGGGCCGCCGTTTTTGATTCCGCTCAAGGAGCGGCCTTCCCCAGAATTTCCCCCGGCCAAGATGCGCAGCCGAGTCGCAAAACGAACCGGGTTCGCTATAGTAAACGTTTCGCGCGACGGGGGTCTCGATGACTGAGCAAAAGCCAGCAAAAGCGTCACTTGCGCCGCCCAACAATCTCGCGGCCGAAGCCGCCGTGCTCGGCGCCATCCTGTTCGACAACAACGTCTATCAGTTCATCGCCGACATCCTCACGCCGGGCGATTTCTATGCCCCGGCCCACCAGGAACTCTATTCCGTCGCCGCTTCGATGATCCAGCTCGGCCGCGTGGCCGACGGCGTCACCCTGCGCGAATATTTCGAGCAGCGCGAAAAGCTCGCCGAGATCGGCGGCGCCAAATACCTGGTTGACCTGCTGGACGCCGCCGCCTTCGGCCCGGAGGTGAAGGACTATGCGCGCATCATCCGCGACCTCGCCATCCGCCGCGAACTCATCAATGTCGGCGGCACGATCCAGTCCACCGCGCTGACGCCGGAGCCAGACGATACCGGCTCGGTCCTCATCAACAAGGCCGAGCGCGCCCTGTTCGATCTTGCCGAGCGCGGCAGCGCCGAACGCGGCTTCTCCAGCTTCGCCGAAGCCCTCGCCGATTCGCTCGTCACCGCCGAAGCCGCCTTCAAGCGCGGCGGCAAGATCGCCGGTATCCCCACCGGCCTGCGCGATCTCGACAGCCAGCTAGGCGGCTTCCACCGGTCCGACCTTCTGATCCTCGCCGGCCGTCCGTCGATGGGAAAAACCTCGCTCGCCACCAACATCGCCTACAACGCCGCAGCCGCCTACAAATACGAAGTGCAGGATGACGGCGCGAAGAAAACAATTGATGGCGCCATCGTCGCCTTCTTCTCGCTCGAGATGTCGAACGAGCAGCTCGCCACGCGTATTCTCGCCGAGCGCACCGGCATCAACGCCCACCGCATCCGCCAGGGCGATCTCACCAAGGCCGACTTTGAACAGCTCGTCGAAGCCACGTCCGAACTCCAGAACCTGCCGCTCTTCATCGACGATACAGGCGGAATTTCCATCAGTGAGCTGACGGCCCGTTCGCGCCGCCTTCAGCGCTCGGTCGGCCTCGACATGATCGTGATCGACTATCTGCAGCTGATCACCGTGTCCAATTCCGGCGGCCAGGCAAACCGCGTCCAGGAGGTGACCCAGATCACTACCGCCCTGAAAGCGCTGGCGAAGGATCTCAACGTCCCCATCGTCGCCCTGTCCCAGCTCTCGCGCGCCGTCGAACAGCGCGACGACAAGCGCCCGCAGCTCTCGGACCTGCGCGAATCCGGCTCGATCGAGCAGGACGCCGACATCGTGATGTTCGTGTTCCGTGAGGAATATTATCTTGCGCGGACAGAGCCTGCCGCCGATCCGAACGATCCGTCATCGAACGATAAATGGAAAGCCTGGCGCACGCGCATGGACCAGGTCTACGGCACCGCCGAAGTCATCGTCTCCAAGCAGCGTCACGGCCCCATCGGCACCGTCAAGCTCGCCTTCGACTCCAACGTCACACGCTTCGGAGACCTCGACAAATCCCGCATGGGCGAAGATGTGTTCGAGTAGCCCCCCCCTTCAGTTATCTTCCGCACACCCCCATCTCTCGTCACCCTCGATGGCCAAAGGCCATCTGAGGGCCCAGCTTCCGCCCTCTCCGCTTCATACCGTTGAAGTCGCCGGAGATGGGCCCTCAGATACGCTTGCGCGCATCGAGGGTGACGAACGTGGAGGCAATTATCCCAGCCCGCCGCGCAGCAGGTCCAGCGCCTCTGCCGCAAACAGGCGCATATTCGCCTCGCGGTCGGGAATCCCCGTTTCCAGCGTGCGTGAAATCAGGAAGCCGTTCGGCCCGGCCAGCGCCACGCAGGTGTGCCCGGCATCGTCGCCATACATGTTCCCCGTCGGGCCGGAAGCGCCGGTTTCACACAGGCCCCAGTCAGCATCCAGCAGCTCGCGGATACGGCCCGCCAGCATCCTGGCGTATGGCTCGGTGGAAGAGCGCTTGTCGCCCAGGTCTTCGCGGGTAAATCCCAGCAGGCCCCGGAAGGCTTGCGGCGTATAGATCACGCCCCCGCCCCGGTAGTAGCGGGAGGCTCCCGGCGCCGCCAGCAACGCCGCCGAGATCAGTCCGCCAGCGGAAGATTCCGAAATCCCGACAGTCTCCCGCCGGGCCTTCAGGATGCCGCCGATTTCAGCGGCGAGAGGCAATAATGTCTGCATGGCCTTATCGCCCCTCGCCTATCAAAATCACTTGTTGCCGATCCACTCGAATTCCGGCTCGTCCCACCAGGGGAAGAAGCCCGGCATCCCGTCGGATACTTTCACCGGATAGGTCGGCGTGCGCTTCTCCAGGAAGCTCATCACGCCTTCCTTGGCGTCCGGCGTCTTGCCGCGCGTGTAGATGGCCGCGGAGTCCACAATGTGGGCTTCCATCGGATGGCTTGCGCCCAGCATGCGCCACATCATCTGGCGCGTCAGGGCGTTGGAAACCGGCGCCGTGTTGTCGGCGATTTCCTTGGCCAGTTCGCGGGCCACGGTCATCAGGTCAGCATGCGGAACAACGCGGGCAACGAGGCCACCTTTCAGCGCTTCGTCGGCCGGGAACACACGGCCGGTATAGCACCATTCCAGCGCCTGCTGGATGCCCACAAGGCGCGGCAGGAACCAGCTGGACGCCGCCTCCGGGTTGATGCCCCGGCGGTTGAACACGAAGCCGAAGCGCGCCTTGTCGGAGGCGATGCGAATGTCCATCGGCAGCTGCATGGTCACGCCGATGCCGACCGCTGCGCCGTTGATGGCGCCGATCACGGGCTTCAGGCTCTCGAAGATGCGCAGGGTCACGCGGCCGCCGCCATCGCGCTGAATGTCGACCGATTCGGTGCGGCCCTTCTCGCCATCGCCGGCGCGGGCGTCATAGTCGAAGGTCTTGGCGCCGGCCGAAAGATCGGCCCCGGCGCAGAAGGCGCGGTCGCCATGCCCGGTCACGATCACCACCTTCACGTCATCATTCGCGTCGGTGATGTCGAAGGCTTCAATCATTTCGTACATCATGGTGCCGGTGAAAGCGTTCATGTTGTCGGGGCGGTGGAGGGTCAGCGTGGCGATGCCGTCCTCGATATCCAGAATGATTTCCTTGAATTCCTTGGGACGGGCCATGGTCATTATCCTCCAGTGATTTGTTTCAGCCTTCGAAAGAGGGCGCTTTCCGCTACGTTCGTCAAGCGCGCCGCAATGCTTGACGCGGCGGCCAGCCACGCCCCACAACAGGCACAAAGCATGACGCATTTTTCAAGGAGCTGACCGCCCCATGTTCTCCCGGACCCTCGCCCTGGCCACCGCCGCCCTCCTGGCCGCTGGCGCCGCCTCTGCCGAAACGGTCTACCTGACCGCTGGCCGCTTCATTGATCCGGTCTCCGGCGAAACGGTGCGCGACGCCGCCTTCGTCATCGAGGATGGCGCCGTCGCCAAGCGCGGCACCAAGTCCAGCCTGAAGGCCCCCAAGGGTGCCCGCACGGTTGATCTCGGCCAAGCATATCTCATGCCCGGCTTCATCGACATGCACGTCCACCTCACCAGCGACGCTGAGGATGGCCCCTACTACGCCCTCAGCCTCTCGGACGAGCGCATGGCCATCAAGGGCGTGAAGAATGCTCGCAAGACGCTGCTGGCCGGCTTCACCACGGTCCGCAATCTAGGCGCCGAAAGCTATGGCGATGTCGCCCTGCGCGAAGCCATCAATGAGGGTGAAATCCCCGGCCCCCGCCTGCTCGTCTCCGGCCCGCCCGTCGGCATCACCGGCGGCCATTGCTCGGATATCAACCTTCTGCCCTCCGAACACCGCCTCAAGGGCGAGGCCGTTGCGGATGGCCCGTGGGAAATGCGCGCCAAGGTCCGCCAGAACATCAAATACGGGGTGGACCTGATCAAGACCTGCTCCACCGGCGGCGTCCTCTCCAAGGGCACAGCGCTCGGCGCCGCCCAGGGCACGATCGAGGAGCTGGAAGCCATCGTGGAAGAGGCCCACGCCCGCGGCCTCAAGGTCGCCAGCCACGCTCACGGCACCATCGGCATCCGCAACGCCATCATCGCCGGCGTTGATACGGTAGAGCATGGCTCGATCATGGACCAGGCCACCATCGACCTAGCCGTCGAACACGGCACCTTCCTGTCGATGGACATCTACAACACCGAATACATCCTCTCCGAAGGCGCCAAGAATGGCCTCCTCGAAGAATCCCTCGCCAAGGAGCGTTCCATCTCCGCGCGCCAGCGGGCGAGCTTCACGGCGGCGGTGAAGTCCGGCGCCAAGGTCGTCTTCGGCTCCGATGCCGGCGTCTATCCCCATGGCCTCAATGGCAACCAGTTCTCCCGCATGGTCACCTTCGGCATGACACCGATGCAGGCCCTGCAGGCCGGCACCTCGCTCGCCGCCGAAGCGCTTGGCAAATCCGGCGAAGTTGGCTGCGGCGATGTCGGCTGCATGGCGGATTTCGTCGCCGTCTCCAGCGATCCCCTCGCCGATATGGAAGTCCTCGCCGATGTCGACTTCGTGATGAAGGGCGGCGTCGTCTACAAGCAGGGCGGCGTGGCCCAGGCCGCCGCCTTCTGAGGTATCCGCCCCACATGGAGTTCACGCCTTTCCCGGATGTCACCGCCCTCGCCGCGCCCTTCTTCGTGGCGTCGGTGGCGTGGGAATGGTGGGCGGTAAAAACCGGCCACGCCAAAGGCCGCTACGAAACGCGCGACGCGCTGGCCTCCATGGCCATGGGCGTCGGCAATGTGGTGGTCAACACGCTGACAGGCGCCGTCGCCCTCTGGATGATGATGCTCGCCTGGCCCTACCGGGTCACGACCCTACCGCTCACCTGGTGGAGTTTCGCACTCTGCTTCGTGCTCTACGATCTCGTCTATTACTGGAAACACCGCTTCGCCCACCGGATGCGCTGGTTCTGGATGGAGCACGTCACCCATCATTCCTCGCAGCACTACAATCTCACCACCGCGCTGCGTCAGCCATGGTTCGGGCCGTTCACGGGGCTCATCCTCGTCGGCCTGCCGCTCGTCTGGCTGGGCTTCCACCCCTATGTGCTGGCCCTCGTGGGCGGGCTGAACCTCATCTACCAGTTCTGGATTCACACCGAAGCGGTCGGCCAGATGCCCCGCTGGTTCGAGGCGGTGATGAACACGCCCTCCCACCACCGGGTCCACCACGCCACCAATCCGCGCTATCTCGATACCAACTATGCCGGCGTCTTCATCATCTGGGACAAGATGTTCGGCACTTTCGTGCCCGAGCGGGAAGACGACAAGCCAAGCTACGGCATCGTCAAACAACTCTCGACCTACAATCCCTTCACCATCGCCTTCCATGAGTTTGGCGGCCTGCTGCGCGATTGCGCAAAGGATGGGCTGCGCCCGTGGCGCTGGGTCGGCCGCGCGGTCAATGCCCCTGGCTGGAGCCCGCAAGGTGCGCATTCGCGTTCCATCGAGTTGAAACAGGCGTATGTAGAGGCACACCCGGATCAGGCCGGGCAACCAGGACTACCGAAATGACCGACACCCCCGCCCTCATCGCCCGCTATTACGCCGCCTTCAATGCCAAGGACTGGTCCGGCATGGCCGCCTGCGTGGCTGAAGACATCAATCATTTCGTCAATGAGGGCGACAAGCGCGGCGGGCGCGCCGCCTTTGCAGACTTCATCGCCCATATGGACGACTGCTATGATGAGACCCTGACCGACATCGTGGTCATGGCCTCGCCGGACGGCACGCGCGCCTCGGCGGAGTTCATCGTCAACGGCGTCTACAAGAAAACCGATCCCGGCCTGCCTGAAGCCACCGGCCAGACCTACCGCCTGCCCGCCGGCGCCTTCTTCGACATGAAGAATGGCGAGATCGCGCGCGTCACCACCTATTACAATCTCAAAGAGTGGCTCCGCCAGGTCTCATGATCGTCCGCCCCCTTACAGGCGCCGATCTGGAGCAGGCCCTGCCAGCGCTCGCCCGCCTGCGGATAGATGTGTTCAGCGCCTTCCCCTATCTTTATTCGGGCACGGAGGAGTATGAGCAGAAATACCTGCGCAGCTTCGCCGCCGCGCGCGACGCGTTCATCGTCGCCGCAGAGGAAGACGGCCAGATCGTCGGCTGCGCCACCGGCTCGGCGATCGACGATCACCATGGCAAGTTCGCTGCGCCGCTGAAAGCAGCCGGCTACGACCTGCCCTCCACCTTCTATTTCGGCGAGTCCGTCCTGCGTCCCGGCTTCCGGGGCCGCAGCCTCGGCCACGCCTTCTTCGATGCCCGCGAGGCGCATGCGCAGGAACGCGGCTATGTCCGCGCCTGCTTCTGCGCGGTCGCGCGCGCGAAAGACCATCCCCGCCGCCCGGAAGATTACAGCCCGCTCGACACCTTCTGGGAAAAGCGCGGCTACCGGAAACTCTCCGGCATCACCACAGATTTCGCCTGGCCGACCGATCCCGGCGGCCCAGACCTCATCCATCCGATGAATTACTGGATGCGCTCCTTCTGACCCTCCCCGAATGCCGGCAGCCTACCGGCCCAATGAAAGACACGATCATGCGGATCAAGATCAGTACCCTGCTTATGGCGTCTGCCATGGTGCTCGGCGCCTGCGCGCCTGCCGCGCCGCCTGCGCCGCCGCCCCCGGCAGAGCTTCCCGCTGCCAATCCGGAGAACATCCGGGCGGACATGGCCTTCCTCGCCTCCGACGAACTGGAAGGCCGCGAAGCCGGCACGCCGGGCTTCGACCTTGCCGCCGATTACGTCGCCGCCCAGTTCGAGGAAATCGGCCTGCGGCCTGCCGGCGATCAGGGCAGCTATTTCCAGACAATCTCTTTCCTGCGCGCCGTCCGCGCGCCTGAAGGCCGCGCCCTGGAGATCACCAACACCGAAACCGGCGCGCCTCTTCCGTTCACGGAAAATGTTGACTTCGCCATGGGCAGCTCGCTCGCCGGAACCGATGTCGATGTCACCGGCGAAGCGGTCTTCGTCGGCTTCGGCATTGTCGCCCCCGATCTTGGCCGCGACGATTATGCGGGCCTCGATCTTACCGGCAAGGTCGCCGTCATGCTGGCGGGCACGCCCAAAGGCATCCAGACCGAGGAACGCGCCTATTACGGCACGCGCAAATACGCCAATGCGTCCGAGCGCGGCGCCATCGCTGTCGTCCAGCTCGAAACGCCCACCCGCCGCGGCATCTATCCCTTCGAGCGCCTGGTCCGCGAAGGCCGCCTGGATGGCGCCAGCCTCACCTGGATCGCGCCAGACGGCCAACCCTTCGATAGCGCGCCCAACATCAAGGCCTCCGCCTCGGTGAACATGGACAGCGCGGCCAAACTGTTTGAAGGCACCGGCGCAGACTGGTCTGCCATCCTCGCGGCGGCTGAGACCGAAGGCGGCGACGTGAAAGGCTTTGCCCTGCCCTGGACCATTCACATCACCCAGCCTTCCGTACACGATCAGGTCAGCTCAGCCAACGTCATCGGCATGATCGAAGGCACAGACCCCGTCCTGAAAAACGAAGTCATCGTCCTCACCGCTCACCTCGATCATATCGGCATCACCCAAAATTCGATCGAGGAAGACAAGATCAGCAATGGCGCGCTGGACAATGCCAGCGGCACGGCCACGCTGATTGAAGCGGCCCGCATGCTCGCGGCCGGCCCGCCGATGAAGCGGTCGGTTATGTTCATTGCTCTGACGGCGGAAGAAAAAGGCCTGCTCGGCGCACAGTATTTCGCGCAGAACCCTACCGTGCCGAAGGGAAACATCGTCGCCAACGTCAATCTCGACATGCCGATCCTCACCTATCCCTTCACCGACCTGATTGTCTTTGGCGGCACGCGTTCGACCATCATCAACGAGGTGGAAAAAGCCGCCAGGGATATGGGCATCACGCTCAGCCCCGATCCGGTTCCCGATCAGGGCCTGTTCACGCGCTCGGACCATTTCCGCTTCGTCGAAGCTGGCATCCCGTCGGTCTATCTCATCCCCGGCTGGCAGAATGGCGGCGCCGAAGAATACGCCCGCCACATGGCCAACAACTACCACCGCCCATCCGACGACATGTCGAACTCGCTCGACTTTGATGCCGCCGCCCGTTTCGCCACCGTCAAGGCGCGCATCGCCATGGCGCTGGCCAATGCCGACTCGCGTCCTCTCTGGCGCAAGGACGACTTCTTCGCCCGCCAGTTCAACGGCCCCATGGAGCCCTGATCCCGTCCCCGCGCCCGGCCCTTCCGCAAGGGCCGGGTCGCCTCCCATAAAAATCTGAGCGAAACCGCCCGCCTTCCCGTCGGGTCAATCGTGGACAGCTCCTTTAGGCTCGTTAAAGTTCGCCGCGAGACTGCGGCCTGCGCGTCAGCGCGAGAGCCCACACCCGGAGGAGAACCGCCATGCACCCCAGCCACCACGCACGGACCAACCCCGACAAGGCCGCCATTGTCATGGCCGCGTCCGGCGAAACCATCACCTTCCGGGAACTGGACGAGCGTTCGAACCAGATCGCCCACGCCCTGCGCGCCGCCGGCTGCAATCCAGGCGACACCATCGCCATCTTTGCAGAAAACTCCCCGCGCTATTTCGAAGTCTGCTGGGCGGCCCAGCGCTCGGGCCTCTATTTCGTCTGCATCTCTTCGCGCCTCACTGCGCCTGAGGTCCAGTATATCATCGAGGATTCCGGCTCGAAGCTGCTGATCGCGGGCGCCGGCAAGGCCAGCGTCGGCAAGGAAGCCGCCATGGCGGCAGGCATCAGCGCGCTCTGGTCCATTGATGGCGAAGCAGACGGCTTCACAGCGCTGGAGGGTCACTATCCCAGCTTCCCGAAAACTCCGATTGCCGACGAAATGGCCGGCGCCGACATGCTGTATTCCTCCGGCACCACAGGCCGTCCCAAGGGCATCCGCCCAACACTTGAGCGCAACACGCCGATCGATGCAGACAACGTCCTCCTGCAGATCGCCAAGGCAATGTCCGGCGCCAATGAGAATTCGGTCTATCTCTCGCCCGCCCCGCTTTACCACGCCGCCCCGCTGCGCTGGTGCATGACATTCACGCGCATCGGCTCCACCGTTGTCGTGATGGAAAAGTTCGACGCGGAAGACTTCCTGAAGGCTGTCCAGAAATACAAGGTCACGCACACGCAGGTCGTGCCGACCATGTTCGTGAAAATGCTGAAACTGCCCGAGGATGTCCGCAAGTCGTATGATGTCTCCTCGATGCAGTTCGCCATCCACGCAGCAGCGCCTTGCCCTGTTCCGGTCAAAGAACAGATGATCGCCTGGTGGGGGCCGATCATCGACGAGTATTATGCCGGCTCTGAAGGCAACGGGATGACCTATGTGAAAAGCCCCGACTGGCTCACCCATAAGGGCACGGTCGGCCGCGCCATCCACGGCACCGTCCATATCTGTGATGAAGATGGGAACGAAGTGCCCGTCGGCGAAGAAGGCCAGGTCTATTTCTCCGGCACCAGCCCGCCGAACTATCACAACGACCCTGAGAAGAACAAAGCCGCCCTCAACCCGAAACACCCCGACTGGTCGTCCCTCGGCGATGTCGGCAAGCTGGACGCGGATGGCTTCCTCTACCTCACAGACCGCAAGGCCTTCATGATCATTTCCGGCGGCGTGAACATCTATCCGCAGGAAGCCGAGAACATCCTTATCACCCACCCCAAAGTGGCTGACGTGGCCGTCATCGGCGTGCCGGATGAAGAGTTCGGCGAAGCGGTGAAAGCCGTCGTCCAGCCGATGCCGGGCATTGCCCACTCGGAGGAACTCGCCGCCGAGCTGTTGGCCTTCGCCCAGCAGAATCTCTCGAAGATCAAATGCCCCAAGAGCATCGACTTCGACCCCGAACTGCCCCGCCACCCGACCGGCAAACTCTACAAGCGCCTCATCCGAGACCGCTACTGGGGCAACAAGAACAGCCGCATCGTCTGATCGGCTTCGAGACCCAATCACGGCGCAGGATGGCTCAAAGCCGCCCTGCGCCGTTTCCTTTTGTCCCCGAAATGCCTCAAAAAGACACGGTTTGTACCCACAACGACGCCCCCAGACACACCCCGCCCCCTCTCCCTCCGGGAGAGGGCCGGGGTGAGGGCCTCCGCCCCCATCCCCCGTCATCCCGGTTTCGCCGCAGGCGAAGACCGGGACCCAGCCTTCCCCCCCTGGGTCCCGGACATTTGCTCCGCAAATTCCGGGAAGACGCCCAAAAAGCGACGCCCCAACGAAGCTCATCCTGAGCGTCCTTCGCCGGGCTCAGGATGAGGTCGAAGGATAGAGCGGGCTCACCTATCCAACACATCCCCCCAGTACCCACACCACAACCGGCAATCGTATCCACCCCCTCAGTCCCCTGACATATACTCAGCCCATGACACCCCAGATCGCCCGCCTCTACGCCCACGTATTGCCAGTCTTCTGGCCATACCTCTGGCTGCAATTGCGCGCGATCTTCAAGCGGCAGGATGTCGAGCTTCGCACGCTTCTCATCGCCGTCACCAAATGGGGCCACATCCACATCGTCAGCGTCGGCGACCATTGGCGCGCCTACAAGAAACCAGCGCTCACGAAACCCGAATGGAGCGATCTCGTCTGGGAATCCGATCTCCCGACGAACCTCGCCCAAGCCCCGTTGGAGTTTTCCTGTCGTTTTGGGGACGCCGCAGGCGCCCCACCTCCCGAAGCTCATCCTGAGCGAAGTCGAAGGATAAGCGGGCTCACCCCCGACACGTCCTAACTCCCGCCAACCAACCTCCGCCCATCCCCGCGAAGGCGGGGATCTCCCTCAACTCTTTCCCATCTCGCAGCACACCCCGCCGGCCACGCCCCAAAGCGTGCGTTCCGGACGCTGCTGCTGCCACCAGTCCTAAAACAGCCAGCTCTCTGGATTTTCCACAGGCCGGTCTTCGCCCAGCGCCTGAATGCCCTTCACGATCCGCACGATGTACCAGACGATCGCCGCCAGCAGGATCGGAATGCCGATCAGGATCACCGAAAGCACCCCGCCGATCAGGCAATAGGCCAGCATCTTCCAGAAGATATTGATCTGGTTGGAATAGTGGTTCTCGACCAGCGGGTCGCCCTTCCCTTTGCCCAGATAGGCCATCACCACGCCCACCAGTGCCAGCAGCTGGAACAGGATCGGGGCAAACAGGTAAAGGAAATAGATCAGCCGGGCATTTCCGGCAGTGCCGGCGCGGGTGGAAACCTGGGAGGTGTCGGACATGGAAAACTCCGTTGCCCGGCCATTCTGCCCTGCGCGGCGGGCGCTGTCACGCACCGCCTGCCGCCGGGTTTCCCTACCGTGAGCCTTGCAGATTGCCCGCAGCCGCGCCACAAGAAACCATCATACAAGCAACGCGCTGGCTCAGGCGCGCGGCCTCCACAGGCCGGGCTCCTGCAGCGCCAACCAAACTAGGAGGACTCCCATGGCCAATCCGCGCAAAATTGCCTACGCCGATCTTGAATCCCTCGCCGGTCAGGAAGTCGGTGTGTCCGACTGGCATGTGATCGATCAGGCCCGGATCAACCTCTTCGCGGACGCCACCGGCGACCATCAGTGGATCCACGTCGATGAAGAAAAAGCCAAGCAGATGATGGGCTCCACCATCGCGCACGGCTTCCTCACCCTGTCGCTCCTGCCGATGCTGGGCGCTGAAGTGATGCGCGTCGAAGGCGTCACCCGCGGCATCAATTACGGCTCCGACAAGGTCCGCTTTACCAACATGGTTCCGGTGAACTCGAAAGTTCGCCTCCGCCAGAAATGTCTCTCCGTCGAAGCAAAAGCCGGCGGCAAGCAGATGAAGATGGAAGCCACCGTCGAGATCGAAGGCCAGGACCGTCCGGCCCTCGTCGCCGAGTCGATCACCGTTCTCTACGGCTGATTGCTGCCGAAGTTCCGATACGAAAAGGGAGGCTCCGGCCTCCCTTTTTTTATTGCCTCAAAGCTCGCCCCGGCTGAGCGCCTCAGCCCGCCGCAAGGCCCGCGCATCCCACAGCGCGTTGTGCTGCGCCGCTTCGGCAATATCCGTCGGGTAGGCAGAAACTTGTACCAGCTTCATTGCCAGCTCCGGAATCCGCACCATCTGCCCCGGCGAGATGATGAGGCATTGCATCAAGTGTATAAGGTCTTCCGGCCAATCGGCCACAACGACCGGCGCCTTGTCTGCCGCCAGGAACGCCTGAATGGCCCGCCCGAACTGGTCCAGCGGCATCATGTCCGGCCGCGCCCCCGCCACATCGAGGATCGGCAGCACATTCTCCTCGACCCAGGGATGGACATCGAGCCCATCAAGCTCTGCCTGCGGACGGCAAAGGTAGAGCTCACCCGCCTCACCCGACAGGGCAAGACTGATGAGCTCTCCTCCAAAGCCGTTGAACTCGCAGTCCAGGCTGTAGAGCAAAGGCGCTATTCCGCCCGCTCAAGCTTCAGATTGTCCACCTTGCCGACAGCGGCCAGCGCGAAGGCATACTCCGTTGCCGTTTCCTTGAGGCCTTCAAACCGGCCCGAAGCGCCGCCATGGCCTGCATCCATATTGATGCGCAGGAAGTAAGGCCCGCCATTCGGCGCCTCATGGCGCAGCTTGGCCGCCCACTTTGCCGGCTCCCAATAGGTGACGCGCGGATCGGAAACGCCGCCGGTGATCAGCATCGCCGGGTAAGGCTTGTCGCCGACCTGATCATAGGGGCTGTAGGACAGGATCGTGTTGTAAGCGGCTTCGTCCGTCAGCGGATTGCCCCATTCCGGCCACTCCGGCGGTGTCAGCGGCAGGCTCTCGTCCGACATCGTGTTCAGCACATCAACAAACGGCACCGCCGCAATGATGCCGCCGAACAGTTCAGGGTCCATATTGGCCACCGCGCCCATCAACAGGCCACCAGCCGAGCCGCCATGGCCGACGATCCGGCCACGCGAGGTGTAGCCCTTGTCGGCCAGATAGTTCCCGGCGGCAACAAAGTCCTTGAACGTGTTGGTCTTCTTGTCGAGCTTGCCATCAAGATACCATTGATAGCCCTTGGCCTGGCTGCCCCGGATGTGGGCGATCGCGTAGATGAAGCCGCGATCGACAAGGCTGAGACGCCCAGTGCGGAAGTCCGCCGGGATGGTGATCCCGTAGGAGCCGTAGCCATAGAGCAGCAGCGGCGCCGTGCCATCAACCGGCGTATCCTTGTGGCGCAGCAGCGTAACGGGAACTTCCACGCCGTCCCAGGAAGGCACCATGATCCGCTCGACCACATAGTCCGCCGGATTATGACCCGAAGGCACTTCCCGCGTTTTGCGCAGTGTCTTCTCGCGGGTCACCAGATTGTAGTCGTAGACCTGATCGGGCGTAGAGGGAGACGCATAGTCAAACCGCAGAACGGGCGTCTTGTAGTCATAGCCATTGTCGAGGCCGAGATCATAGGCGGCTTCATCAAAGCTGATCGAGTGCGAGGTGCCATCAGCGCGCGACTGGATCACGATGCGCGGCAGGCCGTTCTCCCGCTCCATCAGGGCGAGATAATCCTGCTGGGCGACCATGCCGAGAAGCAGCGTACCCGGACGATGCGGGATCACTTCCTTCCACTCTTCGCGCGAGGTTGCCGTCATCGGCGCCTTCATCAGCTTGAAGTCCACCGCGCCGCCAAGATTGGTGATGATGTAGAACTCACCATCCCACTGCGTCACCGAATACTCATTATCCGTCTCGCGCGGCGCAATCGTGCGCACCACCGGGTCCAGCTCGTCGGCTGGGAACCAGTGGATTTCGGAAGTCGTGTGGCCCGACGCATTGATCAGGATCACTTCCTTGCTCTCGGTCGTCGCGATGCTGACGAAGAAAGCCGGATCGGACTCCTCATAGATCAGCTTGTCTTCGCCGGTCGCCAGCGTGCGCTGGTAGACAGCGTTGGGGCGGCCATTGGGGTCGCGCGCCACCCAGAAGATCGCCTTGCCCGTGGCGCTCCATTCCATCGGCCCATAGGCACTGTCGATCTGGACGCCGGTATCTTCGCCCGTCTCGATATTCTTGACCCGGATTTCGTAATACTCGCTGCCCTTGGTATCGGTGCCATAGGCGACGAACTGGTCATCGGGCGAAATTTCAATGTCGCCAAAGGCAAAATAGTCCTGCCCTTTGCCCATCGCATCGCCATCCAGGATCATCGTCTCGGGCGCGGCCTCGTTGAACGCGTCGGACGCGGGCCGGCGCGCAAACACGGCATACTCGCCGCCTTCACGGAAACGCGTGTAATAAGCCCACTGGTCGTCCACATCTGGAACGGAGCTGTCGTCTTCCTTGATGCGGCCGCGCATTTCGGCAAACAGTTCTTCGCGCAGGGCCGCGGTCGGGTCTTCCAGAACCGCCTTGGTGAAGGCGTTCTCAGCCAGCAGGTAATCGCGGATATCAGCGCGCAGCACAGACGGCTCGCGCATCACGTCCTGCCAGTTTTCATCCTTCAGCCAGTTGTAAGGATCGTTCCGCGTAAAGCCGAGCTGGGTGATCTCATGATCGATCCGCTGCGCCACCGGCGGCGCCGGCAGGCTGACAGCAGTTTCGGCAGGCGCGGTTTCAGTTTTTTCAGTCACCGTCGAACATCCGGTAAAAAGAGTTGTTGCGGCCACTAGGCCGGCGAATTGAGTAGCAAGGCGCATAGGGAAGGCTCCGCTTATCGATATTCGGAATATCTGGCGTGAGCCGGACCACAATGTCCAGCCTTTCCTTAGTCAGCAGGGCGGAAATCCAGCACGATCCCGTTGATGCACCAGCGCATACCGGTTGGCGGTGGGCCGTCATCGAACACATGGCCCATATGCATGCCACAGGTGGCGCAATGGCATTCGGTGCGCGGGTAGCCGATCTTGAAGTCGGTCTTAGTGCCGATCAGGCCGGCTTCGATGGGACGCCAATAGCTGGGCCAGCCCGTGCCGGAATCGAATTTATGTTCGGAAGACCAGAGCGCCGTGCCGCATCCCTTGCAGTGATAGATGCCCTTGCCTTTCTCGTCCTGGTAATTGCCCGGCGTGAAGGCGCGCTCGGTGCCTTCGCCAAAGCCGACCGCATATTCCTGATCGGTCAGCAATTCGCGCCATTCGCGCTCGCTCCGGGTCACCTTGGGGGGCGGTGTGTCGGCCATGGGAAGGCTCCTCGTTTCAATGTCTCGCCTCCCGATATAGTCCCGCAGCAGCCCCTGCAAAAGGCGCCCGCCGCTGAGGCGGCCAGTCTCGCCGGGCCACACCCGAAAATCAGCCGCAATAAGCCGTTGCGGCGCCGTAAGGCTTTGCCTATACAGCGCCTTCCGGTCGGAGCGTGGCGCAGCCCGGTTAGCGCACTAGTCTGGGGGACTAGGGGTCGGAGGTTCGAATCCTCTCGCTCCGACCATTAAATTTCCGGGGAAATCAGCTTCTGAAACAAGCCCTGCCTATGGCAGGCAGGCCTGAAGGCTGTCGCATGATGTTGCTGTGCGGCTTAGCCCGCGCGGCGGGCGCGCAGCGCGTCGAGGCGGGATTTGAGGTCTGACAGTTCGCTCAGCGTTTCGGTCAGCCGTTCGCGGCGGGCTTCGGCGTCGGCGGGCACATCGGTATAGGCCTTGGCCAGCGTCTCCTGCAGCGCGCGGGCATGAGAGGCGGCCTGCGCAGCGCCCGGCGTGATGGCGGCCTTGCCGCCGAGCACAGCGGCCACGCCCTGTTCACTCAGAACAGCCTTGGCGCCTTTCAGTGTCATGCCCCGCTCATGCACGAGGATCTGGATGGCGCGCAGCGCCTCAAGATCCTGCGGGCGGAAGAAGCGGCGCCCGTCGGGGCGCTTCACGGGGCTCACCTGTTTGGGGAAGCGGGTTTCCCAATAGCGCAGCACATGCGGCTCAAGGCCGAGTTCAGCGGCGACTTCTCCGATAGACCTGTAGGCGTCTGCTGATTTTTCAATCCGGGCTCTGAGTGCCGTCATGCAGGTGCCTCCTTAGGTGTCTAGTCTCCGCCGACCTGAGACTTCAGCATCGGCGATGGCCGGAACGTGACGACGCGGCGGGCGGCAATCGGTGCCTCCTGACCGGTCTTCGGGTTGCGGCCTTCGCGGGCCGCCTTGGAGCGGACCACGAAGTTTCCGAAACGTGCCAGCTTCACTTCCTCTTCCTGCTCCAACGCCGCCCCGATCAGGTCGAGTGTGCGGTCAAGCAGGTCAGCGGATTCCTGACGCGTGACGCCCACTTCACGGACGATGGCATCGGTCACTTCAGCACGGGTAAGGGTACGGTCGCTCATTCTGTCAGCCCGTTTCTCTAAAGGAAGCCTAGACCCGGCACCTTAACGAATTCCTAGCGCGGGCGTTAGCTAAATTTGTGTCAGATTTCTTTTGAATCAAAGCCTGAAGAGGCTCGCGCCCCAGGAAAAGCCCCCGCCCATCGCTTCGGAAAGGATGAGATCGCCCGGTTTTGCCTTGCCTGAGCGTACCACATGGTCGAGCGCCAGGGGGATCGAGGCGGCCGACGTATTGGCATGCTCGGTGACCGTCACGACCACCTTTTCCTCAGGGATGCTCAGCTTTTTGGCAACGCCGTCGAGGATGCGCTTGTTGGCCTGGTGGGGCACGAACCAGTCGATGTCCGCCGAGGTGAGGCCCGTCTGGGCGAGCACGGCCTCGATCGCTGCGGAGATGTTCGTCACCGCATGCTTGAACACCTTGTTCCCTTCCATGCGGACGTGGCCGATCGTGCCGGTGGAGCTGACGCCGCCATCGACATAGAGCAGGTCGGACTTGGTGCCATCGGTGCGCACATGGTGCGTGATGATACCGGCGTCCTCTGCGCCGTCCCATTCCACGCATTCCAGCACCACAGCGCCGCCGCCATCGCCGAACAGCACGCAGGTGCCCCGGTCGGACCAGTCGAGAATACGGGTGAACGTCTCAGCTCCAATCACCAGCGCCCGGTGGAACAGGCCCTGCTTCATCATCGAGTCGGCGGTTGCCAGCGCGAACAGGAAGCCCGAGCAAACAGCCTGCACGTCAAACGCCGCGCCGGGGCCGCAGCCGAGCTTGGCCTGTACCGCCGTCGCCGTTGCCGGGAAGGTCTGGTCGGGCGTCGTCGTGGCCAGCACGATCAGATCGATTTGGTCGGGCGTCATACCGGCGGCGTCCAGTGCGCGCCTGGCAGCCTGCACGGCGATATCGGATGTCAGCTCGCCATCGGCGGCAATGTGCCGCTTGCGAATGCCAGTGCGCTCCTGGATCCACTCATCGGTCGTCTCGACCATGGTGGAGAGCTCATCATTGGTCAGCACGCGTTCGGGCAGATAGCTACCGGTTCCGCGGATAAAGCTGCGCCTTGCCATTGTTCTGAAATCCTCGTCTGGCGCGGCGCGCCGTTACTCTGCTGCCAGACCGCCGGTTCCGACACGGGCGAGATTCGCCGCAATCTCGATCCGGTAATCGCTCTGGGCCAGGTCTGCGGCCAGCAGGCATGCCGTGGCAAAGCCGCGGGCATCTGCCCCGCCATGGCTTTTCACCGACACGCCCCCAAGCCCGATTAGCACACCGCCATTCACATTGCTCGGGTCCATGAAGTCCTTGAGCTGCTTCAGCCCGCTCATCGCGAGACCTGCGCCCAGTTTCGACACAAGGTTTGCCGTAAATGCCTCGCGCATCCGGCTTGCCAGCATCCGGGCAACACCCTCGCCCGTCTTCAGCGCCACATTGCCAGTGAAGCCGTCAGTGACGACCACATCTACCGCCCCTGCCGAAATATCGTCGCCTTCGACAAAGCCGCGATAGTCCATCTTCAGCGGCGAGTTGCGCAGCAGCTCATGCGCCTCGCGCACTTCTTCATGGCCCTTCATCTCTTCGGAACCGATGTTGAGCAAACCCACGGACGGGCGCTCCACGCCGAGCGTCGCGCGGGCAAACGCCTCGCCCATGATGGCAAAGGTCACCAGCTGTTCGGCGTCGGCCTCGACATTGGCGCCTACGTCCAGAACCACAGTACGCCCGCGCAGCGTTGGCCACAGCGCCGTCATCGCCGGGCGGTGCACGCCGTCCATCTTGCGCAGCTGCAGCATTGAGATTGCCATCAGTGCGCCGGTATTGCCCGCCGAAACCGACGCGTCCGCACGGCCTTCCTTCACTGCCTCGACGGCATTCCACATCGAGCTTCCCTTGCCCCGGCGCAGCGCCTGGCTGGGCTTCATATCGGAAGTGATCTTCTCGGCGGCGTGAACAATCGTCACCCGGCCCGCAAGGCCCGCCTTGGCCGCCACCAGCGGGGTCAGCACGGCCTCATCGCCATGCAGAAGCGCAACCGCTTCAGGCCGCCGCGCGAGAAACTCGGCGGTTCCGTCAACGGTAATGCCCGGTGCGGCGTCGCCGCCCATGGCATCGATAGAGAGCGTCAGTTTGCGCTGCATGGAAGACAACCGCTGCGTTACGGCAATATGCGTATTTTTGCGTGGTTTAAGTGGCACCGCACACCAAAGCAACGGGCCAGATGCGATGCATGACTACCAGATTGGACTCACGCCGCCGGCTCATGCCCGCCACAGGCGAAGCCGCCGGTGAGGATTTCCGCGTCCGTCTGCCCTGCAAACACAGACTGATAGCGCCGCAACGCATCGGTCATTGCGCCCAGCTGCTCAGCTTTTACAACGCCGTTGCGCCGCAACACATCAGCCAGCGCCGTATCCGAATCGGTCTCTTGCAACGCCGCAAGCAGCGCCCGGCCCAACCCGGAATGCGACTCGGCCAGCGTGCGTACCTTGCGGGCAATCGAATGGTCGCCCACGCCTTTTTCCCGGAACGCGGCGTCAAACCCGTCGAGAACCAGGGCGTTCAGCCGCTCGGTCATTTCCGCAGCCAGCGGCCCGCCAATCGCGGCGAGACGGCTGCAGGCGAGCGCTGTCATCACCGTCACCATCTGCGCGCGCCCCTCGAAATTGTCGATGGCACCGCGCGTCTCGTAGTGCACCGGCATCAATGCCTCGCGCAGCAGACGGCCATAGGCTTCCGCCACCGCCTTTTTCAATGCGCCGCGGCGCCGGAACCAGCTACCTGAAAAAGCGATCACCCCTGTACTCCAATGCTTGCCAAGCCCGGTTACCTGTCGCTAGGTCTGCGGTCAAAGTCTAACAGGAGCCCTAGATGGCGCGTCTTTCCCTTGTCGCCGCCGGCATTCTTGCCGCCCTGCCTCTGACCGCGTGTCTGAGCCCGGCGCGGGATTTCCACGGCTATATTGCCGATGAGGTCCAGCCCGCCAACATCAAGCCAGGCGAGGACACCCGGTCCACCGTACTGGCCCAGCTCGGATCGCCATCGACCGAAGGCCTCTTCGACACCAATACCTGGTTCTACTATTCAGACATTCAGGAGCGTTTCGCCTTCTACAAGCCGAAGGTTGTGGAACGTTCCATCATCGCCATTCGCTTCGGTGAAGACGATGCCGTCGACGAGGTTGTGAAATACTCTGTCAATGATGGCGAGATCGTTTCGTATGCTGCACGCGAAACACCCACACGCGGTCGCGAGCTTGGCTTCTGGGAACAGATCTTCGGCACCGTTGGCGCCATGCGCCTGCCCAATACCGACGAAATCACACCGAACAACCCGACCGGTCGCCGCTGATCCACAGCGCCCGCCTACAAAGTCCGAAGGCCGCATCCGGCAAGCCGGTGCGGCCTTCTTCGTTCAGGCGAGGTCAGCAACGGCCTCTGGTGGCCACCGGGGCTTCGTGAGACGCTTGGCGTGTCAGCACGGGCCCCAACCGGAGTGTTGCTGGTCCCTTCTGACCCTCCCTTCGCGGCTTTCTTTTCTGGTTTTGGGTGGCCGCCTTCGCGCAGACAATAGTTTCCGCTGAGGCGTCGCCCAATTGAAACGGGCCTGAGCCGATATAGAAATTCCTGATATGTGCACCGCACAAAGAAAACCCCCGGAGTTTCCTCCGGGGGGCTTCCATTCATTTCTCCACCGACAATCAGTGACCGGCCAATACCGCGAGCATCAGCAGCGCAACGATGTTGGTAATCTTGATCATCGGATTCACGGCCGGTCCGGAAGTGTCCTTGTAGGGATCACCCACCGTATCGCCCGTCACGGCGGCCTTGTGAGCTTCAGAGCCCTTGCCCCCATGATGGCCGTCTTCAATGTATTTCTTGGCGTTGTCCCATGCGCCACCGCCCGAGGTCATCGAGATGGCAACGAACAGGCCCGTCACGATCACACCCAGCAGCATCGCGCCGACCGAGGCCAGGGCCTCACCAGGTCCGCCAATCACCAGGATCGCACCAAACAGGACGATCGGCGAAAGCACTGGCAGCAGAGAAGGAATGATCATTTCCTTGATCGCCGCCTGAGTCAGCATGTCCACGGCGCGGCCATAATCAGGCTTCACTTCGCCTTTCATGATGCCCGGCATTTCGCGGAACTGGCGGCGCACTTCATCAACAACCGATTGGGCAGCCCGGCCCACAGCCATCATCGACATACCGCCGAACAGGAAGGGAAGAAGCCCACCAAACAGCAGTCCGACCACCACATAGGGATTGGCAATCGAGAAGTCAGCAACCACACCGTAGAAGAATGACCCCTTATCGGCATTCTGCGAGAAATACCGAAGGTCTTCAGCATACGCCGCAAACAGCACTAGCGCGCCGAGACCGGCAGAGCCGATCGCATAGCCCTTGGTAACCGCTTTGGTCGTATTGCCAACTGCGTCGAGCGCATCGGTTGTGTCACGCACTTCCGAAGGCAGTTCCGACATTTCGGCAATACCGCCTGCATTGTCCGTCACCGGACCAAATGCGTCGAGCGCAACGATGATACCAGCAAGCGCCAGCATCGTCGTCGTGGCAATGGCAATGCCGTAGAGGCCAGCCAGGTTGTAGGTCAGCAGGATGCCGCCGATGATGATCAGCGCCGGCAGGGCCGTTGCTTCCAGCGAAACGGCAAGCCCCTGAATAACGTTCGTGCCATGGCCGGACTCCGAAGCTTTCGCAATGGAGCGCACCGGACGGTACTTCGTCTCTGTGTAGTAAGCCGTCACCACAACGATCAGAAGGGTCACAAACAAACCTGCCACGCCGCAGGCAAACAGCTTCCAGCCTGTGATCTGGGCAGCCTCGCCTGTCATGGGGTCCACCAAGCCGAGAAGCGCGCCAGCGCCGTCAAGCGTGCCGCCGAGGCCGCCCGGAATGACGGTGTGGATCGCCAGCGCCAGGCCGCCAATCGAGAGCACACCGGCCACGTTGAGCGCCTTGTAGAGCGCGCCCATGACATTGGTCGAGCCCTTGGAAAGGTTGGCAAAGAAGGTGCCGATGATGGAAGTCACGATACAGACGGCCCCGATGGCCAGCGGCAGCATCATGATCTCTGCGATGTAAGGCGTGGAGGCAAAATAGATCCCGCCCAGAACCATCGTGGCAACCAGGGTCACCGCATAGGTTTCGAACAGGTCAGCCGCCATGCCGGCACAGTCACCGACATTGTCGCCCACATTGTCTGCAATCGTCGCCGGGTTACGCGGATCATCTTCCGGTATGCCCGCTTCAACCTTGCCGACCATGTCGCCGCCAACGTCGGCCCCCTTGGTGAAGATGCCGCCGCCCAGACGGGCAAAGATGGAGATGAGCGAGGCGCCGAAACCAAGCGCAACCAATGCGTCGATGATTTCGCGCTTCTGGTCTTCATCACCGAGGCTCAGGCCCAGTGGCCCTGTCAGCAGGCCATAATAACCAACGATGCCAATCAGTGCGAGGCCGACGACGAGCATCCCCGTCACCGCGCCGGACTTGAACGCCATCTTGAGGCCTTCGTTCAGCCCCTGCCGCGAAGCTTCCGTCGTGCGCACATTGGCGCGCACCGAAACCAGCATGCCGATATAGCCCGCCGCACCGGACAGAACCGCGCCGATCACAAAGCCAAGCGCCGCCTTCCAGCTGAGCGCAAAGATCAGCACAAGTGCCACCACGACGCCGACAATGCCGATGGTGCGATACTGGCGCTTCAGATACGCGTTAGCGCCTTCCTGAATGGCTGCCGCAATTTCCAGCATGCGGGCGTTGCCCGCAGGTGCTTTCATTATCGATTGGATCTGAACCCAACCGTAAACGATCGATAGGATGCCCGCGCCAAGCGCGAGCCAATACCAGTTCATCATGTTTCCTCCTTGCGTTCCCCGAAAGTGAAACTCAGCCGGATTATGCTCCGGTCCGGTCTCATTTTTGTTTAGACTAACTTGCCTGCCAGTCAGGCCAGGCGCGCGCAAGATGCATCGCGTCAGGAGCGAACGGCAGGCTTGCCGACTCAGCCATGCTCGAAGGCGATGGTTTCCGGCAGGTTAACGAGTTTTCCACAGTAGCTGGCCACCAACCCCGGCGCCGGCAACAGACGCCCAATCCGGGTCACTTTCAGACCCGAATCTCCAATGAAAGCAGCAGCTTCGGGCGGCGCAGAAAAAAGAAGCTGATAATCATCGCCCCAACTCGAAAGGTCGATTGCTTCGGCCAAAGAGGCCGCTCCGCCAGCAAAGGGAACCGCGCTCAGGTCGATTTCGGCGCCAAGCCCACTTGCGCCGGCGAGGCTCGCCAAATCGCCAAGAAGCCCATCGGAGACGTCCATCGCCGCATTGGCGCGTTCAGAAATGAGTCTTGCGGCCTCAATAGGGGGCAGAATGGGCTCGCGCAGCGCCGACAGCCAGCGCGCCTCGCCCTGACCTTCGGTTTTCCACAGATAGCCCCTCCGCGCCGCGCCGACCTCGCCGGTCACCCAGACGTCATCACCCGCCCGGCCGCCGCCCCTGCGTACCGGAGAGGCACCGAGACATTCACCGGTCAGCGTCAATGACAGAAACAATCCGGATGGGACCGAAACGGTGTCGCCACCGGCCAGATGCGTTCCCCATCTGTCCAGTTCTGCCCCTAAACTGTCCGCAAATGTCGCGATCTGTTCCTCTTCGCGCCCCTGCCGGGGCCAACCAAGCGTCAGCAGCGCCTCTTTCGGCACTGCGCCCGAAGCGAGGATGTCGGACACGTTCACCCGCACCAGCTTCCTGGCTACGGTCTCAACCGGATCGTCGGAAAAAAAGTGAACACCTTCCACCATCGCATCGACAGTGGCGATCAGAGGACCGTAACCCTTTGAAAGTTCAGCGGTATCGTCAGTCAGTCCGGCGGCGCCCGGCGCTTTGGCCAGCGGCGCGAAATACCGGCGAATCCAGTCCTTCTCGGCCATCTAGCGGCCCTGCCAGACTGGCTCAGACGCCCTCACGGCCAATCGCATAGAACCGGTCCCGGCGCTGCGCCCGAAGCTCCGCTGGAGACATGCTCTCCAGCTCCTGCAGCGCGGCGTCCAGCGTCTTTCCTGCAGCAGCCATTGCACGTTGCGGGTCGCGGTGCGCCCCGCCGACAGGCTCTTTCACGATGCCATCGACGATGCGGTGCTTCAGCAGTTCAGGCGCCGTAATGCCCATCGCCTCAGCCGCATCCTTGGCCTTCGTTGCGTCACGATAGAGAATCGAGGCGCAACCTTCCGGCGAGATCACCGAGTAAATAGCGTACTCCATCATCAGCACTTTGTTGGCCGCCGCGATGCCGATTGCCCCGCCGGACATGCCCTCGCCGATCACCAGTGTCACAAAGGGAACGCCCAGGGACAGGCCACGCTGGGTGCCCCGCGCAATTGCCTCGGCCTGGCCGCGCTCCTCGCCGCCCTTGCCGGGATAAGCGCCTGCCGTGTCCGGGAAGGACAGGACCGGCATGTTGAATTTCTCGGCCAGATCCATCAGGCGCACGGCCTTCCGGTATCCTTCCGGGTGAGCCATGCCGAAATTGTGCTTCAGGCGCTTCTCGGTGGTACGGCCTTTTTCATGGCCCATAATCACAACGGAACGCCCCTTGAATCGCGCAAGACCGCCAATGATGGCTTCGTCGTTGCCGTAGACCCGGTCGCCCGCCAGCTCCTCAAAGTCTGTGAAAACCGTGTTGATGAAGTCCGAGAAGTGCGGGCGGTCGGGGTGGCGCGCCACCTGCGTAATCCGCCATGCGTTCAGTTCCGAATAGATCTGCTTGAGCTGTTTGACCGACTTGGTCTTCAGCTTTGCCAGTTCGTCGCTGATGGACGGACCATCCTTGCGGGCGGCAAGCGCCTCAAGCTCGGCGATCTTCGCGTCAAGTTCCGCAATCGGTTTTTCGAATTCGAGATAGGTAGCCATGGCGGTTTCCTAGCAACCTGATCTGGCTTCGCCTAGCGGCTTTTCAGCCGAGCGTTTTGCTCAACATCACGACGGCGGGCAGCGTGAGCACCCCCAGAAGAACCGGAAAAACAAACAAAATCAAAGGCAAAGTCATCTTTGCCGGCAACGCCATGGCCTTTTCCTCTGCCATGAGGATACGGCGCTGGCGCATATCTGCTGAGAAAACCCGCAGGGTTTGCCCCAGGCTGGTACCCATTTCCTCCGCCTGGCGCAGCATCGTGGCGAGGGAACCGGCTTCTTCCAGCCCCATCCTGTCGGCGAAAGCCCGCCAGGCCATCTTGCGGGATTTGCCGGCCCGAAGCTCCAGCGACAGAGTGCGCATATGCCCGGCGATGATCGGGTGACGCAGCTCCAGCTCCTCCCCCACGCGCTGGACAGCGGCGTCGAGGCTGAGGCCGGCCTCCACACAGGCGACCATGAGGTCCATCATGTCCGGAAAGCCTGCCGAGCAGGCCTGCTGGCGTTTCGAGATGCGAATGTCCAGGAACTTGCCCGGTGCCGCGAGGCCCGCGAGCACCAGCACAATCGAAATCAACACCGGCATATATTTCGGAAAGCCCTGCAGATGGGGCAGCGCAAAGAAAAGGCCCACCTGGGGAATCACAACGCAGATGAAGCGGGCAAAAAAGTAACGCGACACCGCATTGGGGCCTGTGAAGCCAGCCTGGATCAGCTTGCCGCGTGCGGCGCTCACTTCCGCACCATCCGTAGGCGCCGCATTGTCAGCCAGCCCCATCACGGCTTTGCCGATACGGCTTTCATTACGCTTTGCCTCGGGCGCCGCGGAACCGGGCCGGCGGGTCAGGCGGCGCTCTATGTCTCCTGCATCCTGACGGCTGCGCACGAAAGAAAGCAGCCCTGGCAGCGCAAGCAGCAATGCAAGAACGCCCAATATGGCCGGAACGACAGGCGCTGACGAAAAAAGAGCAGACACGAACCTTCCCCCGTCAGATCTTGAAGTTGATCATGCGGTTCATGACCAGATTGCCAATGCCCATCCAAACGAACAGGCCCGCGAAGCCATACTGGATGAGCGGTTCATTGATGACGCGGCCATAGAATTCCGGGCGCAGCAGATGGATTGCGGCCATGACGATAAACGGCGCCGCAGTCAGGATCATCGCGGAAACCCGCCCTTCCGACGAAGCCGCGCGCACCTTGAGGCGCATGGTCTGCCGCTCACGGATCGTGTTCGTGTTGGACTTGAGAAGCTCTGTAAGGTTCCCGCCTGTCTTTTCCTGCAGGCGTACAGTCGCCGCAAAAAGCTCCACATCCGGATCACCGGCACGTCCCGCCATCCGCTGCACGGCATTGGTCAGCGACATGCCATAGGAGACCTCATCCGCGGTCATACCAAATTCGGTCCCGATGGGATCAGGCATCTCGCGGGCGACCAGCCCCACGGCGGTTGCCACCGGGTGACCTGCCTCCAGGCTACGGCAGACGATCTGCAGCGCATCGGGCAATTGTACCGCCAGCTTCTTTGCCCGCTTGTTCGCGATATGCCGGATGACCAGCACAGGTCCGGCCAGCAGAACCAGAAGAAACACAGGTACCGCCGCTTTGAGGCCACCCAGATAGATAAACGCCGCAATGCCCGCGACCGTCGCCGCGCCGGCCGCCATGACGGCCCAGCGTGCCGGCTGAAACTGCAAGCCAGAGCGAACGATGAGCTGGTTCAGCCAATGTAGCGACAGGGCAAGGTTTCCGTCCCGGTCCAAGCCCCGGCTTTTGCGGAGTTCCACCATCGCTTCATTGTGCGTGGCGTAACGCTCCTTGAACTGCAGACGGCGATTGACGATCCGCTGCGTCTGAACATCCGAGACCAGACCAATAATCGACTGGACCGCCAGCACCAGCGCGCCCAGCGCCATGATCGCCGGGATGACCAGTTTCTGGTCCAGGCTCGCAATGTCAGGAAGACCGAACATGCGCGCCGCCTTCAGAAACGATTGGAAGGATCAAAGAGGCCCGGCGGCATGAACACGCCCTTGCGCTCCATCTCTTCCATGAATTTGGGCCGCAGGCCTGTCGCCATGAAATGCCCCTGCACTTTGCCTTCCGGCGAAGTGCCCGTGCGCTCGAATTTGAAGATCTCCTGCAGCTGCACCACGGCCCCCTCCATACCGGTAATCTCGGCAATGGAAATCACCTTGCGCGAGCCGTCCGAAAGGCGCGTTGCCTGAACAATGAAATTCACTGCCGACGCGATCTGCCCACGGATTGCCTCTTCGGAGATCTTCATACCTCCCATCATCACCATCTGCTCCAGGCGGGTGATGGCATCGCGCGGATTGTTGGCGTGGATGGTGGCCATTGAGCCTTCATGGCCCGTGTTCATGGCCTGCAACATATCGAACGCTTCTTCGGAACGCACCTCACCGAGGATCACCCGGTCCGGCCGCATACGGAGCGCATTCTTGACCAGCTCCCGCTGGCGGATCTCGCCTTTGCCTTCAATGTTCGGCGGGCGGGTTTCCATCCGCGCGACGTGCGGTTGCTGAAGCTGCAGCTCGGCGGCGTCTTCGATCGTGATCATCCGCTCGTCCGGACTGATGGCCGACGAAAGCGCGTTGAGCAGCGTCGTCTTGCCTGAGCCCGTGCCCCCGGAAATCACGGTCGAAGCGCGGCATTTGACGGCGCCAAGAATGAAATCCGCTACCGGCTTCGGGATGGCGCCGAACTCCACCAGCTTGTCCATCGTCAAGGGCGACTTCGAAAACTTCCGGATAGAAACGAGCGGACCATCAATGGCGATAGGCGCGACCGCCGCGTTCACCCGGCTTCCATCGAGAAGACGCGCATCGACCAGCGGCTGGCTTTCATCCACCCGGCGGCCAACAGCCGCCACGATGCGTTGAACGATCCGCAGAAGGTGTTCATTGTCCGCGAAGCGCACCGGCGCCAATTGCAGCTTGCCGCGACGCTCAACATAAACCTGATTACAGCCGTTGATCAGAATATCCGCTATGGAATCATCTTTGAGCAAGGGTTCGATTGGACCAAGGCCCGTCATCTCGTCCATCACGGCGTCAGCAAAGGAGGCTTCCTCCGCCGCGGACAGCGCCATCTCTTCCTTGCGGATGATCTCTCCGATGATGCCGCGCACGCGCCGGCGCATCGTTTCATCGTCGAGCTTGTCGAGCTGCGAAAGATCAAGCTCATCGATGAGTTTCGCATGGACACGGAGCTTTGCATCCAACAGGTCGAAGCTCGCCTGATCGGAGTTGTTCCTTGCTTGCGGCGCAGGCGTCGGCGTTGGCGGTGCTGCCGCTGGAGCAGGCGCCATTTCGGGCGCCTTCGGCGCCGCGTTGGCGAAACCGAAGCGGCTCATCGTTTCGCCCTCTTCTTGCGGCTATCGGCGGCGCTTGCCTCAAGCGCTTCCTCCGGCATGAACTTGCGCACCAGCCCGGCAACATCCGCCACCAAAAGACTTTTTGGCTTCACATCCGCAATCGGCTTTCCAAGGTTTACGGCCGTGCGCGCGGCATCCCAATCCGATGTAATCGTCACATCTATGCTGCGCTCGATTGCCTTCTCGGCCTTATCGACCGGGAAACCGGCACGAAACTGCTTCTTCGGGAACATCCGGTTGAGCACAAGGCGCGCCTTAGAGCCATCGGTACGCAACGCGTCGATATCGCGGCACATATCGGCTGCCGCATGCAGGCTCGGAACGGTCAGCTCGCTCACCACAATTGCCTGGTCCACGACCGCAAGCACGGATTTCGTCCAGGGCATCATGTGGCGCGGCATGTCCACCAGGACATATTCGAATGATCCGCACACGACATCCAGAAGCCGCAGGATTGCCGCTTCGCTCGCCAGCATGTCTGCATCAGGATTTCGTGGCGAAGCAATGATCGACACCCCGTCCTCATGCTGCCAGCACCAGGCAGCGAGGAGCCGGCTGTCCAGGCGCTCCGGCGCCGCGGACAGGGCCTTGAGGTCAAGCTTCGGCACCGCCTCGAGGAAAGACGCCGTCATACCATCTGCCAGGTTCAGATCCACAAGGCAGACCTTGCCGGGACCGACGATACGGGCCAGCGCGAAAGCGCTTTCAATGGCCAACGTGGAAACGCCTGCACCGCCAACTGCGCCCCGGAAAGCCCAGCAAACCGTGGCGCGGGGCGTACCCTTATCCTGCTCTTCAACCCGAAGCGCGCCCAGGCGCTCAAACGCCCCGCCAATATCCGCCACATTTGCAGAAGCCGGCAGGATGTCGGACGCTTCAATCTTCATCAGCGCTCGCACCATGTGTGCGGGCAATTGATCTGAAATGACGATGACTGCGCTTGACGGCCGCTCCACCGCGAGCAGCAACAGGAGCTGATCCCAGCCCGGCATTCCCTGCTCGATGAGGATTGTCCCGCCACCGTGACGCAGCACAACTTCCGGCGGCACAATAGACGTGAGGTCCGAAAGCTCTGCGCAAGCAGGCTTCAGCGCCTCAAGAAGATCAGGACGCACAAGTGCAGCGAGCGACGGGATCACCGCCGCCACGCCATCTGCCTGCGCGGTTTGAGCTGTTGCGTATGCCTGGCTCACTCGCTGCCTCCCGAGGCGCTGGCGTCGGCCAGTTTTTTGGTTTTGCCTTCGTTCAGGGCCTGCACGGCTTTCGCCGCACGAACGCCCGAGCTGGATTCTACCGGACGGGAATTGGGGAGATTGACGTCACGCACCGACTGGGCGGCGATGTTCTCTCGCGTTGCCTCACCGAGCACATAACGATCCTGCGCATCGAAGCTTGCGCATCCCGTGGACAGGGCGATCACTGCCACGATCGGCAGCAGGCGGAATGTATATCGCGTCTGGGTCATGATCAGTTTCCTGTTTCTGCGGGAAGCGCGCCGACCGTCTTCCCAAGAAGGAAGAATTCCGACTCAGTAGGTTCCGCAACAGCGTCCAAAGGAGACGAAACGGCTTCGGGGCTGGAGAACGGTTGAACCAACCGCGGCGTCACGATGATCACCAGCTCGGTTTCATTGCGCTGGTATCTCTTGGAAGAGAATAGCGAACCGAGGACGGGAACATTGCCAAGCCAGGGCGTCTGGCGAACATCGTTCGAATAATTGTTCTGAAGCAGACCCGCGATGGCGAAAGCCTGCCCGTCATGCAGCTCAACCGTCGTGTCCGCCCGGCGTACCGAGATGCCGGGAATATCTATCGCTGACGCACGGATACCATTGTTCCGGTCCAGCGCCGAAACCTCAGGGCGCACACGAATATTCACAAGACCGTCCCCCAGAACGGTGGGCGTAAAGTCGAGGCTGACGCCGAACTTTTTGAACTCGACACTGATCTCATTGTCCCGTTGAGCCACTGGAATCGGAAATTCACCGCCCGCAAGAAAGCTCGCCGTATCGCCTGACAAGGCGACAAGATTGGGCTCCGCCAGTGTACGGATTATGCCCTTTTCTTCCAGCGCGCGAAGGCGAATGTCGATATTCTCTCCGCCGACATTGGTGAAGGTCGCCACGGTCTTTTCGAGCAGGCCGGATACCGTGCTGCTTTCCGTGACTGCGGTCACATCATTGGCATCAATTGTGCTGCCAAAGCCGATTTCGCGCACCGCATTTCGGCTGGCCTCAAGGAAGCGAACCTCCAACATGACCTGCTGGCTTTGCCCCACGGACAATCCATTCGCCACGCCGCCGGGAACATGACGCTCTGCAAGTTGAAGCGCCATTTCGGCGGCTGCAGCGGTTGTCACCTTTCCATCGAGATAAACGCCATCATGTACCGCGTAAACATCGATCAGCTCTCCCGGAAGAAGACGGCGAAGATCGCCGCGCAGCTCATCCAAGCCTAGCTTTACTTCCACTTCGATAAGCTCGGCAATCGAGCCTTTGTCATCATAGATCAGCAGAGTTGTGCCGCCGGGGTTCTTTCCGCGCACGAAGAAAGACCGGTTGGACGTTGGCATTGCCTCTGCAATTTCCGGATCCGCCACAACGATGGTGGCGAAAGCGGCTTCTGCTTCGACGACAGCAGATTTTCCGCGACGAAGTTCCAACCGGTCAGCACCTTCCGGCGCAGAGCGCTGCGTCCAGGCCATGGCTGGCTGCAAGGCAAGCGCGCCAAGAATGGCCGAAATCAGTATACGTCGCATGTTTTTCATTTGCCCACCCCTTCCGTCAGAACCACCGGCTTGGGCGCCGGCGCGACGGGCGTTGTAACTTCCGTATCTTCTGAGCCATTGATGACGCGGACCGTTGCGGTAGTCGGCGCGCGTGTGGATCTATCCGGACGGGACTGCGGTTTTGGCGGCGCAGCTTTCGGCAGCTCAATCACGTCAGCGAGTTCTTCTTCACGGCCGATGAGCGCAAGGCCGAGCGCTGCGCGCTGGCTGGCAGCGCCCAACAGGAGCGCGTCTTCCGGCGTCACTTCCAGCGTGACGGTGTTCGATGGCAAAGCGCCTTCCATGCCGGGCGCGAATGTTTGATCTACGGCGAGAACCTTCACACCTTTGAGGACTGGCTGCGCAAGCAGGTTGGCCGAACGGCGCGTATCTTCCGGGGCCGAACGGGCGTCCTTGGCTTCAACGAACTCGTTTACATCGACCCGGTCGCCCGGCAGGACGAAGCCTGCAACGCCGGTATCATTGGACACGACGATCGAGACGGCGCGCATGCCGGGTTTGATGTTGGCGGCAAGCGTCAGGACGGTTCCGTTGAGATCCAGTTTCTCTGCGAGAAGCGGCTCTCCGGCAACAATGAGGCCACGCGAATAGGCTTTCTCGCCGATATCGGAAACGGCTGTCAGGGCGCCCGCCGGGACGGCTTCGGCGGGCCAGGCGCGCATTTCGATCATCGACGGATCGATCAGCTTGCCCGGCTCGATAGCCAGCCGCGCAACGGCGATCTGAGTCATCTGAATAGCCGGCGCAGAAACTGCAGCATTCGCCTCGGCCCGCGAGTCCGACATGAACTCCCGCCCAAAGAAGATGGCGCCCGCACCGAGAGCGAGGGATAGACCCAAGCTGATCAGAGGTATCGCTTTCATTCTGTAGCCCTCTTTCGCGCAGCTTCTGCTGCGTGCCCGGCTACCGGTTTAATCAAATCGATATAAGGTCTTCTGAAAGTGACGCGGTTAATCTCCTCCGGACACGGAAGCAGGCTTTAACCCTAATATCTGTTTACCATACTTCTCCGTACAGCTCAGCTGTGGAGGAAGATGTCGTCTTCACCCGGCTGGATGAGGACCGCCGTCAGCTTGCCACCATAGACGGCGCCTGTATCTATATTGACGCGCTGACCGCTCCCGGAGGTTTCCGGCTCAAAGTCTCGCGTTGGCGTGTGGCCGTGAATGACGCGCTGACCCTGCAGCGCCGGCGCGGTCCAACAGCGCGGGTCCATGAACTCCCGGCGGCGGGTCCACATGTGAACCACATCATCGCAACCCGGAAAGATATCGGGATCAATTCCGGCATGGACGAAGATCAGACCAGCATCTTTCACCTCATGGATCGTTTCGAGGCCTTGCATCCAGGTAATGTGCTCGACCAGCGTGCTGGCTGGCTGGTTGGCATAGCTGGCTTCTGTGGCAGATCCGCCATTGGTGAGCCAGGTGCGATACTTTGCCGACTGACGGTCGCCAGAGAGGAAAGCATCCAGCATCAGCTGTTCGTGATTGCCGCGGAGCGTGATGGGGTTGGGGTGACGCACGTGTTCAAAATTGCGCAGATATTCCACGACGCCGCAGGAATCCGGCCCGCGATCGACAAGGTCTCCCAGATGGATGAACTGCACCGGCAAGCCGCCAAGAGCCTGTTCCACAAAGAACAGAACCCGTTGATGCAATGCTTTCAGCCGGTCCAGTTCGCCATGGATGTCCCCTATGGCGCAATAGATCGTATCCCTCATGCCCGCGAGTATAAGCCAGTATGAAGGCGCCGTCCTGCGGCTTTTACGTACCGGTGGACAGAATGTCCGCATACTGCGCGGCATCAACATTGCCGCCCGTAACGAGGATGCCGACGCGCTTGCCCTTCATTTCGGCGGGAACGCCCTTCAGCGCCGCCGCGAGCGCGGCGCAGCCGCCGGGTTCACCCACAATCCGCAGATAGCGGAAGGCCATACGCATTGCATGGCGAACCTCATCATCGCTGACGCGCAGCCCGCCGGACAAGAGGCGCTGGCCGAGCGCGAAGGTGAGGATGCCGGGCTCGGGCGTGAGGATCGCGTCACAGATCGAGCGGGTTCCCGGCGCGTTGGCGAGGATTTCGCCTGCTTCCAGAGAGCGCGTCCAGTCGTCATGACCTTCCGGCTCGGCGGCCCAGATCCTGGTGGCAGGCGACAGCCGCTCGAAGGCGAGCGCCACGCCATTGATCAGACCACCGCCACCTGCGCAGCAAATGAGATAGTCGAGCGGTTTTCCCATCGCTTCAGCCTGACGGGCAAATTCGAGACCGGCTGTTCCCTGCCCGGCGATGATGTCGAAATCATCATAGCTCGGCACGACGACGGCGCCGCGCTCGGCGGCAAGACGGGCGGAGATTTCCTCGCGGCTCTCCGCGTTGCGATCATAAAGATAGACTTCGCCGCCATCGGCGCGCACGCCCTCAACCTTAACGGCGGGAGCGTCTGCAGGCATCACGATCAAAGCGGGCATGCCGAGCAGGCGCGCAGCGCGGGCGACACCCTGCGCATGATTGCCGGAGGAAAAGGCGACGACGCCGGCCTTTTTGCCTTCCGGCGGGATCTGGGCGAGGCGGTTCATGGCGCCGCGGATCTTGAAGCTGCCCGTCACCTGCAGGCATTCGGCCTTCACAAACAGCTCGGCGCCTGCGGCCTCATCCAGCGCGGCATGGGTCAGAACCGGCGTTTCGCGGACGACGCCTTTCTGGCGGGCTTCGGCGGCAAGGACATCATCGAAAGTGGGGAGACGTAAATCGGTCATGGGCGTTCCTTGCCGGAGGTTGGGGGCGGCGTAAAGCGGGCGGGCGGTTTGCGGCTTTGTGTTCCTTGAAGCCCCCTCCGCCCTTCGGGCACCTCCCCCGCGGGCGGGGGAGGATCGGGTTGCACTTCGCTGACGCGGAGCGCGTTTATCCTCCCCCGCGCGTCAGGGGAGGCGTTGAGCGCTGGCGAAACGGGGGGCTAGGAGCTGTTGAGCCCCGCCCAAGCCGCAGGCCGCGCTTCTTCATCGAGGCGCAGGATCAGCGCGTCGGTCCACGGGGCCAAACGGCGGAGGATGTGGGCCGGGACGGGAATGTCTTTCAGGCTTGCGCCTTTCCGTCTGCGGAGGAGACGGGCCAATCGCTTCGCATGTTTCTCGGGATCATTGAGAACGAGCGCGAGGCGGCGCGCGGCCTCCAGCATCATCGCCCATTGAAGGAAGGGCGGGTCTGCGGTTTCGGAATTCGATGACCTTGAAGGCGCGCAGGCTTCTTCGATGAGGCGGAACAGGGCTTCGCGGCGCGTTTGGAGTTTCCCTGGAGTTTCGTTGGAGTTTTTTGCGGAAACGCCAACGGCGCGATCCGGAAGCATGATCTCGGCGGCGAGGACATGGATGTAGCGACGGATGAGGGCGGCAGCGGCCACAAGATGCGCGCGGGCCTCGCTGGCGATGCCGGTGAAGTGTTCAGGCACGACCGTTCGCAGGAGCTGGCGCAGGGCAGCCAGTACGGCGGCGATGCGGGTCCAGAGTTCCGGGCGGGGCATGTGATCGAACATGCGCCGGAGGATGGGGGAGACGGGAAGCCGGGTGGATAAGGTGCCGGGAATTGCGGGTGCCCGCTCTATCCTTCGACTTCGCTCAGGATGAGCTTCGCGGGCAGGGGCGCTGAAATTGCGGGGCTTTCTGGGTCCCGGACATTTGCTTCGCAAATTCCGGGAGGACGGGCGGAAGGGGTGGGGCGGGCGTGGATAAGGAGTTGCCTGTCCACGCCCTATTTACCCGATTTATGCGGCCTTGCGGCGGACGATGACCGTGTTCTGGACACTGGCTTCGACAGTGATGGCGTCGCCCGCAAGGATCGGCTCGGAGCCGTCTGCGGCTTCAGCGCCCCAGACGGTGTCGCCGATCTTCACCTGGCCGGAGCCGCCGGTGAAGTCTTTCGTGGCAAGGCCGTGCTGGCCGATGAGCTGGGCCATCCTCTTGTTGAGAGTGGGATGTTCGGGGGCTGCCTTACGCATGCCGGGGAACACCATCCGACTCCCCACAATCAGCAGAACGGCGAGCACGCCGAAGACAATCACCTGAGCGTTCCAGCCGCCGATGCTTTCGGGCGCGAAGGCCGCGAAAGCCGCCGTGATCACCGCACCGATGGAGGCCATCAGCAGATCGAATGTACCGGTGATCATTTCGACGCCGAAAAGGATCAGCGCAAAAGCCAGCCAGTGCCACCAGGTAATGCTTGAGAGAAGTGCGTCCATTGTCAGTCCTTTCTCTGTAAGCGGATAAAGCGTTAGCCGTTGTTACGTGTGGGCGGAACTGCGCCACCCTGCCCCCGGCCCTGACTGGATGCCTTGCCGGCTTCTGTCAGGCCCCGGATGCCTTCGATGGTGCCGAGGATGGAAGAGAACTCCGCCGGAATGATGACCGTGCGCTGCTGGTTCGAGGTAGCCAGTTTCTCGAAGGCGGCAACATAGGCCTGGCCGAGGAAGTAGTTGATGGCGTTGACATCGCCGCGCGCGATGGCCTCGGAGACCATGGCGGTTGCTTTGGCTTCGGCTTCGGCTTCCCGCTCGCGGGCCTCCGCGTCGCGGAAAGCGGCTTCGCGGCGGCCTTCGGCCTCAAGAATGGCCGACTGTTTCATACCCTCAGCGCGCAGGATGGCGGACTGCTTGTCGCCTTCTGCGGTGAGGACTTCAGCGCGCTTCAGGCGCTCTGCCTTCATCTGGCGAGCCATCGCTTCGGTGATGTCCGCCGGCGGCGTGAGATCCTTTATTTCGATACGCGTGACCTTCACGCCCCAGGGATGTGTTGCGGCGTCGATGGTGCCGAGCAGACGGGCGTTGATCTCGTCCCGGTTCGACAGGACCTGATCAAGATCCATCGAGCCCACAACCGTCCGGATGTTGGTCATCGCGAGGTTTGTGATGGCGTGGGTGAGGTTGTTGACCTCATAGGCGGCCTGCACGGCGTCGACCACCTGAATAAATACGATGGCATCGCAGGAAACCATCGCGTTGTCTTTGGTGATGACTTCCTGCTGGGGCACATCCAGCACGGTTTCCATCATGTTCATGCGGCGGCCGATGCGCTCGATGAAAGGCGTGATGACGTGCGGACCGGGCGTCAGCGTGCGCGTGTAGCGGCCGAAATTCTCGACCGTCCAGTTATAGCCCTGCGGCACAAACTTCAGTGCCGAGAAGAGCAGAACGAAAGCGACAACGAATATTATGATGAAGACGGCGCTGATGATATCCATGGGGGTCCCCTTTCCACATTGCTGATACTTGGAATCTGGGGAGCAGTTTTTCGTTTTTCAATAAAAAGCGCAATGAAAATCGGCCCGCTCCACCAGAAGCAGGCCGATAATCCATACATTCGGTAACAGGCGTATAAACACCCGAGCCCGGATTTATCAGAGTTGGCCCAGCAGGTAATCGGCGCTGGAAACCTTGAATTCGCCGCCCTGCTCCACGTTGAGCTCGGCAACAACGCCGTCTTTCACCAGCATGGAGTAACGCTGCGAACGCTTGCCCATGCCGAAGCCGGACGCGTCCAGCTCAAGGCCGAGGGCCTGGGCGAAGGCGCCATTGCCGTCTGCCAGCATGCGCACCTTCTCGTCGGCGTGGGAGGTCTTGCCCCAGGCGCCCATGACGAAGACATCGTTGACCGAGGTGCAGACAATCTCGTCGACGCCCTTGGCTTTGAAGTCGCCGGACTTGTCGACGAAGCCTGGCAGGTGGCGGGCAGAACAGGTCGGCGTGTAGGCGCCGGGCACGGCAAACAACGCAACGGTCTTGCCGCCGAACACCTGCTCGGTGCTGACAGGCTTGGGACCATCGACGGTCATTTCCATGAAAGTGGCTTCGGGCAGCTTGTCGCCGACTTTGATCGTCATGGGCTTCTCTCCTTTATTGGCCTCAGGAGATAGGCCGGTCTGCGCCATCCCGCAATGCTTCTCCCACGAGACGATCGGCGATGCGGGTCGTCTCCGGCAGGCGGTAACGCGGGGCCAGGCGCAACACCCAGGCGCAGGCGGTCTCCAGGCTGATGCGGTGACCGCCCGAGACAAAGACCGGCGCGACGCCATCGCGCGTGCGCAGGACGGCGCCGATTTCTTCGCCTTTGTCCATCAGCGGCGCCCAGTTGCCGCGTGCCTCGGCAGGCATCTCGTAGGTACCCGTCAGGCGTGTCTTGGCGCAGCCGATGGTGGGCAGGCCGGTCCAGACGCCGAGATGGCAGGCAAGGCCGAAGCGGCGGGGATGGGCAATGCCATGGCCATCGCAGACGATCAGGTCGGGCACGATGGAGAGCTTTTCCAGCGCGGCGAGCACAGGCGGCATCTCGCGGAAGGAAAACAGGCCGGGCACATAGGGGAAGCCGGGGCGGCCGTAAACGATCTGAACGTCCATGACCTGCAGCGTGGCGGCGTCCAGCACCACGGCGGCGGCGGCGAGCCGGTCTGTGGCGGCATGATAGGACACGTCAACACCCGCCACGCGGGAGACGAGGCCGAGCCGGTCCTCCCGCTCTACCTGAGTGGCAAGCTCGCGCTGAAGGGCGACGGCTTCTTTCGGGGTGATGTCCCAGCTGTGCATCCGGAGTGGGTAGAGCATCCGGCGGGCGGATAGAAGGGCAAGGCTGTGACCTTCGCCTTGTTTCCCGATGGCCCACACCTCGCATTGGGCAACTGCGAATGCGAATAAAAATCATTTGATAATGATTATCATTGTCGATTAAAGAAGCAGGAATCTGATGAGACTTGCGGGAACCACAACCATGAAGACCTTCGCTGGCGTAAGCGCCGCCGCCCTGTTTGCCCTTGCTGGCCCAGCCCTCGCCCAGGGCGAAGATGCCGCCGGAAACACGGACGACACCCGCGTGGAAGAAACCATTATCGTCACCGCCGCGCGCACCATCCTGCCGCCATCGGCGCTGCCCAACACCATCCAGCTGATCAGCGACGAGGAACTGGCACTGCAGGCGCAGCTGACCGGTTCGGCCGTTGAGGTCGTCTCGACGCTGGTGCCGTCCTTCTCGCCGACGCGGGAGAAACTGTCAGGCGCGGGCGAAACGCTGCGCGGCCGCAGCCCGCTCTACCTGATCGACGGGGTGCCCCAGTCCAACCCACTGCGCGATGGCAGCCGCGATGGCTACACGATCGACCCGTTCTTCATTGACCGCGTGGAAGTGATCTTCGGCTCCAACGCCATCCAGGGCATCGGCGCGACCGGCGGCGTGGTAAACTATGTGACCGCGCCGGCGCCCGCTGAAGGCGAAGGCTGGACGGGCAAGGTGCTCGCCCAGATCGGCGCGTCCAATGATTTCCAGGGCGATGGCTATGACTATCGCGGCGGCGTGCTGGCAGGCCGTGACTTCGGCGGTGTCGACGTGACGCTTGGCGTTGCCTCGCAGAAGCGCGGCGCGTTCTATAGCGGCGACGGTCGGCGCATCGGCATCGACGGCGCGCAGGGCGAAGTTCAGGATTCCCAGAGCCTTTCCTTCTTCGGCAAGATCGGCCTCGACCTCAGCGCAACGCGCCGGCTGGAGCTGATGACCCAGCATTTCGAGCTGGAAGGCGATGGCGACTATATGCTGGTGAGCGGCTCGCGCGCGACCAACACGCCGACGACGACCATTCGCGGGACCCAGCCGGGCGTGATCCCGACCAACAAGGTGCTGACCTCCTCGCTGACCTATACCGATGAAGACCTGTTCGGCGGCCTGCTGACGGGCCAGCTGTTCTATCAGGACTTTGAGGCCGTCTTCGGCGGCGGCACGTTTGCCACCTTCCAGGACCCGGCGATTGCGCCTGCGGGCACGCTGTTTGATCAGTCTGCCAACAATTCGGAAAAGATGGGCCTGCGTGTTTCCTATGAGCGCGGCGTGGACGCCGTGCCTGGCCTGACAATGCGCGGCGGCCTCGATATCCTCAACGACCAGACCTATCAGGAACTGATCCTGACCGGGCGCAACTGGGTGCCGGAAACGGAGTTCACCTCCTACGCGCCGTTCATCCAGCTGAACCAGGCCTTGTTTAACGAGCGCGTGCACATCTCCGGCGGCCTGCGTCACGAGATTGCCAAGCTGAAGGTCAACGACTTCCAGACGCTGTATGCCTATGGCGCGCAGGATGTTGACGGCGGCGAGCCGGATTTTGAAGAGACACTCTTCAATGTTGGCGCCACGGCAGAGATTGTGGACGGCCTGACGGCCTACACCTCCTACGCGCAGGGCTTCACGATGGCGGATGTCGGCCGCATCCTGCGCGCCGTCTCGACGCCCGGACAGGATGTCGACAGTTTCCTCAATGTGCAGCCGGTTGTTTCCGACAACACCGAGATCGGCCTCGAATGGAACAAAGGCCCCTACACGGCGTCGGCAGCTTACTTCTGGAGCACGTCCGACTTCGGCGCGCTGCTGGTGATGCGCAACGACGTGTATGAAGTGGAACGTCAGCGCACGGAAATTGACGGCCTGGAACTGACCGGCGGATGGGAAACCCCGATCGCCGGACTGAAACTCTCCGGCGGCGTGGCCATGCTGAACGGCAAAACCGACAGCGATGGCGACGGCGAAGTCGATATCGATCTGGATGGCGGCAATATCAGCCCGGACCGCGTGAACTTCGCAGCCGATTATGCCACCGGCCCGTTCTCTGTTCGCGTGCAGACGCGTTCCTATCTCGACCGCGCCTTTGAGGGCCGCGCCGCGGGCACCGACTTTGACGGCTTCACGCTGGCAGATGCATTCCTGCGCTACTCGGCCGACTTCGGAAACATCACGTTGTCGGCGTCGAACCTCTTCGACAAGCAGTATGTGACCTATGACAGCCAGACGGTTCAGCCGACCAGCAACACGCGCTTCTTCGCCGGGCGCGGCCGGGTGCTCACACTGGCCTTCGAGACCAAGTTTTGAGACTGATGATGTTCCTGAGGACGGCGCACGCCTGGGCAGGCGCCGTCCTTTGCATCCTGATCACTGTGCTGGGCGCCTCTGGCGCCCTGCTTGTGTTCAAGAAGGACTATCTGCGCGCCGTGTTTCCCGAGGCACGCGCGGCAATCTCACTGGCACCGCAGGACCTTGGCCCGGTGCTGAACCGGATTGATGCTGAATACGGCCCGGCGGGCCTGCAATATGTTTCCGTCGGCGACGGGAACTTTGGCTTGCACAAGGCCGTGTTCCGCGATGGGGGCGGCGCTTACCTCGACGCGAGCGGCGAGACCATCGCGCGCTGGGAAAAGAATGGCCGGTTTGAGGACTGGCTGTTCGATCTTCACCATTACCTGCTGGCCGGAAACACAGGAAAGCTGGTGGCGGGGGCCGCGGGCGGGGCGGCGATCCTCCTCTGCATCACGGGCCTGATCATCGTGTGGCCAACGCTGCGGATGTTTGCCTGGCGCGTTTGGCCCAAGAGCGGACTGCGCCGCGACCTGTTGGCCCAGCACAGAGACCTTGGTGTGATCTTCGCCCTGCCCATCATCCTGATCGCGTTTACGGGCTTCTCGATGGTTTACTCTGGGCCTGTGCGCGCGATGCTGAATACCCTGACGCTCTCAGAGCCCCTGCCGGCGCCGGAGCGCGCAGAAGCGGGCAACGGCAAGACAGACTGGACGGCGACACTTGAGGCGGCAGAGCTGGCCTTTCCCGGCGCGATCCCGCGCCTTGCCAGCCCGCCGCGCGCGGAAAACGGCCCCGCCTCCCTGCGCCTGCGCCGGCCCGGCGAATGGCACCAGAACGGGCGCACCTATGTGTTCATGGACCCGGCGACCAACCTGCCCATCGGCACGGCTGACGGGCATGGCATGAGCCGGGGCGACCGCGCGTTCAATTCGCTCTATCCGCTGCACTCTGCCGGCGTTGGCGGGCGGCTGTATGACGCCTTCACCTTCCTGACAGGACTGGCGCTGACCGTGCTGGGCGTGCTGGGAACCTGGACCTTCCTGCGGAAGCCTCGGCGCAAGCGGAAGAAAAGAGCCGCTGTCACCGCGTAAGCTTCCAGCTTTTTACTTGCAAATGGAGTCTACCTGCCCCAGCCTTCGGGGCGGAGCGACGCTATGCAGATTGAAACGGACCTCACCGGCAAGCTGCTGATTGCCATGCCCGGCATCGGCGACAAGCGATTTGAGCGCACAGTCATTCTCATCTGCGCGCACACGCCTGACTTTGCCATGGGCATCGTGCTGAACCGTCCGATGAGCGGCATCGACCTGCAGGAAATCATCGACCAGATGGATGTGCCCCAGGAGGCGGAGCTGGACGGCGTGACTGTTCTGGAAGGTGGGCCGGTAGCGACTGAGCGCGGTTTTGTGCTGCACACGGATGATGTGATCTGCGAAGGCGCCACGATGGAAGTGGACGACGAGCTGTGCATGACGGCGACGCGGGAAATTCTTGCTGCGGTCGCCTCCGCCTCCCCGCCCCGCAACTTCGTGATGGCGCTCGGCTATGCCGGATGGGGCGCGGGGCAGCTGGAACAGGAACTGGCGCAGAATGCCTGGCTGGTCAGCGCGCCGGATTCAGACCTCGTATTCGGCGAAGCGCATGAGCACAAATGGCGCCACGCCCTGACCCGGATGGGCGTGGATCTCTCAAGGCTTCAATCGGACGCCGGCAACGCCTGAGCGCAATCAGACGACGGACGGACGCAGCAGATCGAATACATCTGCGCCCGACGCCTCAAGGCGATCTTCCAGCGCTTCGATGCCCTCGTCCTCAACCAGACGGAACTCCGCATCCGAGATCGGGATCAGCTGCAGCCAGACGGCGCGGCCGGCATCATGATCGAACACACCGAAGGCTTCGCCCCAGAAGAAGGGATGCACAAGCAGGACATGCTGCATCGTGCTGCCCGGAAAATAAGGCTGGATAACATCCGGAAGGATCGTGCCCAGCGCAATGGCCCAGCCGCCGGAGCGAACTTCATGGGCGATATCTGCGAGCAAAGCGACAAGCGGGGTTTCATCCGCAAAAAGGGCCGCGCACAGCTCGACACCGAAGCCCATCGGCTCTTCATCGAGCACCAGCTCCATATCGCTGAGACCGATCGTGGAGGCCGCCAGCGGGCCGTCTTCGGCGTCGGCGGAAACAAGCACGTTTACGGAGGACCCGTCATGATAGGACTGCCCCATGACGCGGGTTTCACCGCCCCATTCGGTGGCGAGGTGGGCGGCGATCTGGCGGTGGGAAGCTGGGGTGGTCATTCGGATCAGGCTTTCAGGAAGGCGAGCGCTTTTTCTGCGTCCATCGGGCGGGCAAAGGCATAACCCTGCGCATAATCGAAACCGAGCGCGCGCAGGCGGCTGGCGTCTTCGCGCGCCTCGACACCTTCGGCGGTCGAGGACATGCCGAGACGGCTGGCGAGCAGGGTGATGGTGGAGAGGATGGTATCGTTACGCTGCTGGCCGAGGCGGCTGGTGAGGCCGTGATCGATCTTCAGGCTGTCGAATGGCAGATCGGCAAGCCAGGCGAAGGAGGAGTGGCCCGTACCAAAATCGTCAAGCACGAGGCCTGCGCCAACAGCTTTGAGCGCCATGGCCGCGGCGAGCGCATTCTGTTCGTCCCGCAGGGCGGCCTGCTCGGTCAGCTCCATGCGCAGCGCCCGCTCTGGCAGCTTGTAGCCGTTCATCAGTGCTTCGATCAGCGCCGGCAGCGTGCTCTTGATCAGCTCACGTGCGGTCAGGTTGACGTGCATGAAGAGATCGTCGCGCTTGGCGCCTTCGCGCAGATTGGCGAGGGTTTCGGCCGAGCGGATGAGCATGTTGGAGGCAAGCGCCTGATCCTCATAGCGACTGGGCGGGGCGTTGGTTTCCATACCGTCCCAGCGCGCGAGCGCTTCGAAGCCGACGACGCGGCCATCGCGCAGCGAGATGATCGGCTGGTAAACCGGCATGAGATCCGGGCCGGGGCGCATGTCGCTGGGGTCGATCTCCGGGAAGGTTTCCCCCGCCAGCAGCATGCCGCGCGCTTCGCTGTCGGTAACGAATGCGCCGACGAAATGGATGTCGCGGCCGTTGGAAAGGCGCAGGCCGCAGCGCACCGGGCCGCCTTCACCCGCCGAGAGCGCCTTGCCGAGACGGCCGCGGCTGAGCCCCTCGACCATCTTCTCCAGCGCGTCCAGCGACCAGTCGCCCGAAAGGTCCGACAACGGCGTTCCCGTAGGCGCCTCGATCACGAGGCGGCCTGCTTCGCCGCGCCAGTGCCAATTGCCCTGGGGCTCTTTCGGGGTGCGTTTTGCCATACGTCTCGTTACCTAGCGGCGAATATCCGCCCTGACGAGAGCGAAAAGAATGTGGTCGCGGCGTGTTCCGGCAATCTCCAGATACGCGGTCGCCCGTCCCTCTTCAGCAAATCCCGTGCCTTCCAGGACGCGGCGGGAGCGATCATTCTCCGGCACGATCCCGGCTTCGACGCGGGCCAGGTTAAGCATCGGAAACGCCCATTCGCACAGGGCATTTACCGCTTCCTTCATATAACCCTGCCCGCCATGAGGCTCGCCCATCCAGTAACCAAGGCTGGCGCTGTTGGCCGGCCAGCCGCGCACCTGTGTCAGAGAGGCACCACCGAGCAGCGCATTGTCCGAATGCCGGCGGATGAGAAACACATACCCTGAGTTGGTTTTCCACGCCTTGGTCCAGGCCGACACGCGGCGGTGCCAATCCTTGCGGCTGAGGGCGTCGCGCGGCCAGCTTGGCTCCCAGGGCTCCAGATGCGCGCGGCTGATGCGGCGCAGCTCCGCCCATTCCTCATAGTCGGACTTGCGGGCCGCCATCAGCGCCAGCCGCTCTGCCGGGATCACCGTATCGAGCGGCACGAACGCCATGGGCCGCCTAGCTCACGAAGGCCGCGATGCGGGCGCGCACGGCGGCGGGGTCCGCCGCCATCCGCTCGAACACTTCGCCGCGCGCGATCAAGTCTGCGCAGCGGCTGGGGAGTGGGGCGTCCTCGCCGGTCGCTTCCTTGACTGTCTCTGGGAATTTTGTCGCCGAGGCCGTTGCGAGCACGATTGTTGCCACCGCATCCGATTTCGGCAGGCGGCGCGCTTCGAGCATGCCAACCGCCGTGTGCGGACAGATCAGCCAGCCGGTTTCCTGACGGAAGCGTTCCATCTCTGCCATCGTGTCGGGATTGTTGACCGAGCCGGCCGACAGGCCCGTGCAGGAGAGGCGCGTGCGGGCCGCTTCCGGCAGGTCTGCTTCGCCCTGCTGAGCGTAGGTGTCATAAGTGGTGCGCACGGCATCGGCGTCGCGACCAGTGACTTCAAACAGCAGGCGCTCGAAGTTCGAGGGTACGGCGATGTCCATTGCTGGGCTGGGCGTCGCGACGGCTGCCCGGCGGGTCATCTTGCCGGTGTTGAACAGGCGGGCGAGCGTGTCGTTCTCGTTGACGGCGCAGCGGATTTCGAGACCGCCGGGCAGCAGGCCACAGCGCGCCGCGACATAGCCTGCCAGCGCGTCCCCCATATTGCCGCTGGGCACCACGAAGCGGAGCGGGCGGTGACCGAGCTGGGCACTGGCCGTCGCGTAGTAGACCGACTGCGCAGCAATGCGCGCCCAATTGATGGAATTGACGCCGGAGAGGCCAATGCCGGAGGCGAACGCCTTGTCGGCGAACATCGACTTCACCATCGACTGGCAGTCATCAAAGTCGCCATCAATCGCGATGTTTAGAACATTCGATTCCCCGGTCGTCGTCATGAAAAGACGCTGGACCGGCGAAACGCGCTCGTGCGGATGCAGGATCACCAGGCTGACATTCTTCGACCCGGCGAAGGCACCGGCGGCGGCGCCGCCCGTATCGCCGGACGTGGCGCAGGTGACCGTCATGCGCTTGCCCGAGAGGCCAAGGAGATAGTCGTAAAGCTGGCCGATGATCTGCATCGCCACATCTTTGAAGGCGAGCGTCGGGCCATGGTGCAGTTCCATCAGCCAGAGGCCAGGACCAGCCTGCGTCAGCGGCGCAACAGACTGGTGCGCGAAGCGTCCGTAAGCCTTTTCGCAAAGGCTGAGCATCACGTCGCTCGGGATCGCATCCCCAGCGAATGCAGACAGGATGCGCGCAGCGGTCTGGGAGTAGGTTTCATCCGGCGTGGCAGGCGCGATCTGCGGCCAGGTTTCCGGGACATAGAGACCGCCATCGGTGGCGAGGCCTGCGAGACAGGCGCCTGCGAAATCAACAGGCTCAGCCTGGCCCCTCGTCGAAATATACTTCACGAATTCTTCTCCCGCCTGAAGCGCAGCCGCCCGCGCTGGTGATGGAAGGCCAGATACACACCGACCAGCGCCATGGCGAGGCCCCACCAGGTGATTGCGTAGCCAAAATGCCGCTCCGGCGGCAGACGCTCGCTGTCGCCCGGCATCAGGAAGGGATTGGGCGCGGGCTGCGAGCTCATATTGTCGGTGCGCAGCAGGGTTTCGGGCTCGAACACGCGCGGGATGACGCGCGCAGCCTGTTCTGGAGCAAGCGTTGCGGCCAACAGCTCCGGATCGAGTGCGTAGTAGATGCGCTTTTCCGGCTCATCCGGCGTGGTGAAGGCATTGCGGCGCTGCGGCGGGTGCCAGAGACCGCGCAGGGTCAGTGTCCGGCTCTCCGGCGCAGTGACGGCTTGTGGCGCCTCGATCGAATAGGTGATGGAGAGCGGCAGGAAAAGGATACCTTCCGCCGTTTCAAACGCTGTCACCTCGCGCCAGGCGGCTGCGCCGTCGGCATAGGCATAAACGATCAGCTCAGTACCCGGCAGCGTCGTGCCCGTTACTTCGGCCCACTCAGGTTCCACACCCTTGATGGCCATTTTCTGCGCGTACCGGTCCCACTGCCAGTTTCCGAACATGATGAGGATCGCGAACGAAATCACGCTCAGCACGGTCATCACAGGATAGGGGCGGAACATCATGGGGAAATCCGGAAAGGTTCTTGAAAGATCGGATCGGGACAGAACTGCCCCCTGAAAGACAAAGCCCGCCAGTGCAGAAACACCGGCGGGCCAGATTATGTCATCCCTGGCCGCCAGAAGCGGCGCGGACTTAGTGGCCGCCAGCGCCGGGCCCGTGGATCAGATACGGAGCCACATAGACGAAGGCGAAGAGGAAGAGCCAGACGACGTCGACGAAGTGCCAGTACCAGGCGGCAAATTCGAAGCCGAGATGCTTCTTCGGTGTCATGTTACCGGCGTACATCCGCAGGAGGCAGACGAACAGGAAGATCGTGCCGATGATAACGTGGGCACCGTGGAAACCCGTGGCCATGAAGAAAGCCGAGCCGTAGAGCGTGCCGTCGAACGAGAAGGCAGCGTGGCTGTATTCGAGAACCTGCAGGCCGGTGAAGCAGAGGCCAAGCAGGATCGTGACGATCAGGCCGAGCTTCGCGCTTTTCATGTTGCCATGTGCCAGTGCGTGGTGAGCCCAGGTAACCGTGGTGCCCGAGAGCAGCAGGACGAGGGTGTTCATCAGCGGCAGGTGGAACGGATCGAACATCGTCACGCCTTGCGGCGGGAACTGGGCAAAGCGGTCGAGGCCTTCCTGGAACAGGGCGTTGGCCGAATCCCAGTGATGACCGACGCGCGCATCCCAGAAGATCGCAAACTCGAAGAAAGACCAGAACCAGGCCACGAAGAACATCACCTCAGAGGCGATGAACAGGATCATACCGTAGCGCAGACCGATCTCGACGACGGGTGTGTGATCGCCAATGCGGCCTTCGCGGACCACATTGGTCCACCAGCCAATCATGACCCAGATAACCATGGCGAAGCCGACTGCCATGACCCAGGGGAACCCCTGTGGCAGGCCGAACAGGCCTTTCATGTAGGTGACTGCGCCGATTGCGAGCACGGTGACCGACAGCGAGCCGAGAAGCGGCCACGGTGACGGGTTCACCAGATGATAATCGTGTTTGACGTCTCCGCCGGCCATTCTCAATCCCCTCCGGAATCGCACTTAAAACTTTGGCGCTGTTTATCGCCTGCGCGCGCCATTTCGCAACTGTTTCAGCCCGGCGTGGCCGGATTTGCCGCACCCCCACCGGACGGCGCCACTGGTGCCGCAGTCGGGACAGGACCTGATACTTCAGTCCGAGGCCCTTTATAGGTGCCACTGTCAAAGAAAGTGTAGCTGAGCGTGATGGTTTCGAGATTCTTCACCACCCGGTCTTCGATCATGCTCGGCGAGATGAAGTAAACAACCGGGAGCTTGCGCGTCTCGCCCGCCGCGATGACGCGCTCGGAAAAACAGAAACACTCCAGCTTGTTGAAATACGGACCTGCCATGTGGGGCGTCACATTATAGCTGGCGATGACGCGGACTTCCTGATCGGTCGGGTTCGTCACTTCATAGAAAGCGAGGCCGTGCTGGCCGATCTGGATAGTTTGCGGCCCCTGCAGCGGACGGAATAGCAGCGGCGTATCAGCCACGTTGGCGTCAAAGCGGACTTCGACGGTCTGTTCCAGCATCTCCTTGGGCGCCTCGGTTGCAATACGTGTCGTACCGCCGAAGCCAGTGACTTCGCAGAAGGCCGAGTAAAGCGGCTCAGCCGCGAAGGCGAGCGCCAGCATGCCGCCGGCAAGTCCGCCAAAAACGAGGCCCGTTTTTCCGTTCGATAGCGCCATTACATCCGCCCCGAAATGCCCGTGCCAGTGGTCAGGCGAATGATCGTCGTGACCATGACGAGCACGACGAAGCCGCCAAGCGCGAGGCCCAGCCACAGATTGCGCCGCTTGCGGGCAGCCAGCTCTTCCGGCGTCATCTGCCGGACATCAGGCTTCAGGGTCGGGTCTTCCATCAGGCGACTCCCATTACCGGAAAGTGGAGGCCAGCGGCGTGTTCCACGAGAACAGCGCCGAACAGGGCGAAGAGATACAGGATCGAGAAGAGGAACGCATTGCGGGCAAGCTTCATGTCCCCCCCCGGCGCCCCTTCATCCCCCGCTTTGGACCGCAGCAACGCGACCGCATAGCCAATGAAAACGAGCCCGAGGACCGCGGCCGTCACGCCATAAATCCAGCCACCAAGGCCGGTGGCCAACGGCGCCAGCGAGACCGGGATCAGCACAAGCGTATAGATGAGGATCTGCAGGCGGGTCGCCTTGGCGCCATGCGTTACCGGCAGCATCGGCACGGAGACCTTGGCGTATTCCTTGTGGGCCAGCAGAGACAGCGCCCAGAAATGCGGCGGGGTCCAGAAGAAGATGATGGCGAACAGGATCCAGGCGTCCAGCGGCGTGTTGCCGGTGACGGCGGCCCAGCCGATGACCGGCGGGAAGGCCCCGGCCCCGCCCCCGATGACGATATTCTGAGGCGTCGCCCGCTTCAGCCACATCGTGTAGACGACGCCGTAATAGAAGATGGAGCCAGCCAACAGCAGCGCGGCCAGCCAGTTCGACGCCAGCCACATCAGCATGACCGACACGCCCGACATGATGAGGCCCATGGCGAGCGCTTCATCCTTCGGCACGGCGCCGGAGGGAATCGGGCGGGTGGACGTGCGGCTCATCACAGCGTCAATGTCGGCATCGTACCACATGTTGATCGCGCCGGCGGCGCCCGAGCCGAGCGCTACGGAGAGGACAGCAATCGCGGCCATGACCGGGTGCATCTGCACGCCGGTAACACCGGTCGCAGCGGCCAGACCGGCAACGGCTGTGAATACCACCAGCATCATGATGCGGGGCTTCATCAGGTTCACATAGTCAGCCGCCGTGGCGGGGCGTTTCTGCTGCGTTTGCGCGGTCAGCTCGGTCATTTCCCTGGCCTCTCTCCGGCCTTCTTAAACGAAGCGGCCCGCACGCTTCTCGCGCGAGGGCCGCCCCGGTTCGGTTCATTGTCCGGCCCAGTGCGGCGGGCCTTTACAGGCGCTTAGTGGCCGCCCTTGGTGTTGACCACCGGCAGTTCGTTGAACTGGTGGAACGGCGGCGGCGACGGCAGGGTCCATTCCAGCGTCGTTGCGCCTTCGCCCCACGGGTTGCCGCTCTCGGTCGCCTTGCGGCGCTGGATGAAGGCAACGGCCAGCGAGAAGAAGAAGATCAGCGTCGCGACCAGGGTGATGGCGTAGCCGATCGACGACCAGTGGTGCCAGGTGGCGAAGCCATCAGCGTAGTCGATATAGCGGCGCGGCATGCCCTGCAGACCCAGGAAGTGCTGCGGGAAGAACAGGATGTTCGAGCCGATGAACATAAGCCAGAAGTGCAGACCGCCGAGGAAGCTGTTGTACTTGATGCCAAACATCTTCTCGAACCAGTAGTACCAGCCTGCGAAGAGACCGAACACGGCGCCGAGCGACAGCACGTAGTGGAAGTGGGCAACCACGTAGTAGGTGTCGTGCAGCGTGTGGTCGATACCGGCGTTGGCGAGCACCACACCCGTCACACCGCCAACGGTGAACAGGAAGATGAAGCCGATTGCCCAGAGCATCGGGAGTTTGAACTCGATCGAGCCGCCCCACATCGTCGCGATCCACGAGAAGATCTTGATGCCGGTCGGCACCGCGATGACCATGGTTGCAGCGACGAAGTAGGCCTTCAGGTCGACGTTCATGCCGACCGTGTACATGTGGTGCGCCCACACAACGAAGCCGATGACGCCGATCGACACCATGGCGTAGGCCATGCCGAGGTAGCCGAAGATCGGCTTTTTCGAGAAGGTCGACACGATGTGGCTGACAATGCCGAAGGCCGGCAGGATCATGATGTACACTTCGGGGTGACCGAAGAACCAGAACAGGTGCTGGAACATCACCGGGTCGCCGCCGCCGTTCGGAACGAAGAATTGCGAGCCGAAGTTACGGTCGGTGAGCAGCATGGTGAGGGCGCCAGCAAGAACCGGCAGCGCCAGCAGCAGCAGGACAGCCGTGATCAGCATCCCCCAGGCAAACAGCGGCATCTTGTGCAGCGTCATGCCCGGAGCGCGCATGTTCAGGATGGTGACGATGAAGTTGATAGCGCCGAGGATGGACGCGATACCCGCCGTGTGCAGCGAGAGAATCAGCAGGTCCATTGCCGGGCCGGGGTGCCCCGTGGTGCCCGACAGCGGCGGATAGAGCGTCCAGCCACCGGCAAAGCCATTGCCCGACGAACCGCCCGGAACCACCATCGACATCATAGCCAGAATGAAGGCGGCAACCGTCAGCCAGAAGGAGATGTTGTTCATGCGCGGGAAGGCCATATCCGGCGCGCCGATCATCAGTGGCACGAACCAGTTGCCGAAGCCGCCAATCAGCGCCGGCATCACCATGAAGAAGATCATGACAAGGCCGTGATAGGTGATGACCATATTGTAGAAGTGCTTCGCAGCCGCAACGGCAGCATCGCCTTCCAGGCCAAAGAAGGTGGTCTGGATCCACAGCATCGGGCCGATACCGGGTTCAGCAAGCTCCCAGCGAATGAGGCCGGACAGCGAGTAACCGACAATACCCGCGATGAGCGAGAAAATCAGGTACAGCGTACCGATGTCTTTATGGTTCGTGGAGAAGAACCAGCGGGTAAAAAAGCCGGGTTTATGATCGTGGCTGTCGTGGCCGTGATCGAGGGCGACTTCGTCCATAGGCATGGGAAAGGCTCTTTCTCTCGGAACTTAGTTGGATGCGTATTTGGTTTCGGCGTCGACCGAAGCGATCTGACGGACCGAGGCGGTAGCGCCATCGAAATCGCCAGCTTTCATCAGCTCGGCCCAACGGTCGAACTGTTCTTGGCTCACGACGCGCACTTCGATCGGCATGTAGGCGTGGTCAACACCGCACAGCTCGGAGCACTGGCCGTAATAAACGCCGGGCTCTTCCACCAGGAACCAGCCTTCGTTGAGGCGGCCAGGGATGGCATCGGTCTTCACGGAGAAGGCCGGAACCGCCCAGGAGTGGATCACGTCAGCAGCGGCCGTATAGTAGCGCACATAACGGCCAGCCGGGATAACCATCGGGTAGTCAGTCGTCAGGAGGCGCAGACCGTCCTGCGGGTCGGAAGCGCGGCCCTTGTGGATGCCGTTCGAGACGAACTCGACAGGAATTCCAGCCTCATCAACGATATCGGGATAGGTGTAGGTCCAGTTCCACTGGTTGCCCTGGATCTTCACGTTCACAAAGCCCTGCTCAGCGGCATCCGGGAAATGGTTGCGCGTATAAGCCTGAAGCTCAGCTGACTTGCCCTCTGCCATCAGCTGCTTCGACGTTGCAACGATCTGGCCAAGGTTCGGGGTGACGTTCTGATAGAACAGGTTCGGGAAGGACAGGCCGGCGACGCCGACCAGGATGAGCGCCGGAACAACCGTCCAAACCACTTCAATCGCGGTGTTGTGGCTGAACTTGCGCGACTCTTTGTTGGCCTTGCTGTTGTAGCGGATCACGATCCAGATGAGCAGCCCAAGCACCAGCAGCGTGATCAGCGTGATGATCACGAGCAGGACATTGTGGAACTCATGCACGCGCTCTGCGATGCGAGTCGCCGCAGGCTGCATGTTGATCGCGCCGTCTACAGGCTCGGCCGCATAGGCGGTACCGGCCAGCATCGCAGCGGAGAGGGCGGCAAGAATGTGTCGCACGGATTCAACCCCAATTCGTCTCAATTTGGCCTCTAACTATACCAGCCGCGCTGGGAACCCCAGCGTTTTCCTCGCTCAATATTGTCGCAGCGCATCGCCGGAGCGACCGGAGAATGGTATACTGCGAATACAACAAAATAAGGGAGGAAGACATGATACGTACAGTAGTATTTGCTGGGGTTTTGCTGGGTTTCACCCCTATCGCAGCCGCGCAGGTTACAGTGATCGGCGGAGGGCTGGCTAAGGATTGTTACCAAGCGGCGAAATACGGATTGCTGAGCTCAACCTCGGCTGAAGATACCTGCAGCCGGGCACTAGAACACGAAGCGCTCAATCTGAGCAATCGCGCCGCCACCTACACGAATCGCGGCGTGCTGCGGATGCGGCAGGGCAAACTGGACGCCGCCCTGGCCGATTACGCTGCGTCAAAGCGTATTTCCCCCGAATCCGGGCCGACCTGGCTGAACGAAGGGGCAGCTTATATCCTTCAGCAGGACTATGCCGCCGCCATCGTCTCGCTCGACCGGGCCATCGAGCTGAATTCCAGCGATCTTTATGCCGCCTATTACAACCGCGCCCTCGCCCGGGAACGGACCGGCGACGTGCAGGGCGCCTATTATGACCTGGTAAAATCCAAGGAATTGAACCCGGACTCCCCACAAACAGACATACAGTTGGAACGCTTCACGGTCACAACGAACTGATGCGGCAGGCCAAACCCTTGTGCGGGAGGCGCGAAGCCCGCATCTTGGTAGAATGACCGATATACCCCTGCCCTTCGACCTGAAGTCCGCCGCCGACCTGCTCGCTGACGCCGCCCGCGGTGCCGATGACGGGGATCTCTATGTGGAACGTTCCCGATCGGAGAGCTTCGTTTTCGATGATGGCCGGCTGAAAACTGCCGCCTACGATACCGATCAGGGCTTTGGCCTACGAGTCGTTGCCGGGGAAGCTCAAGGGTCTGGCTACGCCTCGCAGCTGACGCTGGACGCAATCCGTCGCGCCGCCGGAACCGCGACGCAGGCCAAGCGCGGCTATAACGGCAAACTGGCTACCGGTCCGCAGCCAACCAATAGGCGCCTATACCAGTCAATCGACCCGACGATTGCGCCAGCCTTTTCGGACAAGACCAACCTGCTGGCCGAAATCGATGCCTATGCTCGCGTCGCCGACCCGCGTGTCGTTCAGGTATCGGTCTCGCTTTCGGGCAGCCATACGGAAGTCGACATTCTCCGCCCGGACGGCGCCCATTTCCATGACATTCGCCCCCTCGTCCGTCTCAACGTGTCCGTGACGCTGGAAGAGAATGGCCGCCGCGAATCCGCTGGCGCTGGGGCCGGAGGCCGCGCCGCTTATGACGAATGGATCGCGCCAGACCGCTGGAAAGCGATGGTTGCCCGCGCCATTCAGAAGGCGTCGGTGAACCTCCAGTCCATTCCCGCCCCCGCGGGCGAAATGGAAGTTGTGCTTGGGCCGGGCTGGCCGGCCGTGCTGCTGCATGAAGCGGTCGGCCATGGCCTCGAAGGCGACTTCAACCGCAAGGGCACCAGCGTCTATGCCGGGCAGATCGGCCAGCAAGTCGCCGCCAAGGGGGTCACCGTGATCGATGACGGCTCCATCGACGCGCGCCGCGGCTCACTCTCCTTCGACGATGAGGGCACGCCGACCCAGCGCACAGTGCTGATCGAGGACGGCATTCTGAAGGGATATATGCAGGACCGGATGAACGCCCGCCTGATGGGCATGGCGCCGACCGGCAATGGCCGCCGAGAAAGCTACGAAGCCTCCACAATGCCACGAATGACCAACACCGTAATGCTGGGCGGCGATAAGGATCCGGGAGAGATCGTCTCCTCCATCAAGCGCGGCCTCTGGGCGGTGGACTTTGGCGGTGGGCAGGTGGACATCACCTCCGGCAATTTCGTCTTTCAGTGCACCGAGGCGTATCTCGTCGAGAACGGCAAGGTTGTAGCGCCCGTGAAGAACGCAACGCTTATCGGCCACGGGCCGACGGTGCTACGGGACGTAACGATGATCGGCAACGACTTCGCAATGGACGACGGCGTCGGCGTTTGCGGCAAGGCGGGGCAGTCTGTTCCGGTCGGTGTAGGACAACCAACACTGAAAGTCGGTTCACTGACAGTAGGCGGCGCCGGATAGGTAGACCCCATGAACATTCAGTCCATCCTCGCCACGATGTTCGCCCTTAAGGAAAAGGGCCAGGCCGCGCCGCCAGTGAAACGACTTTCAGCGAAGGAGGCGTATGACAAGCAGAAGGCGGGCGAGCTGATCCTTGTCGACGTACGCACCTCCGGTGAATGGGAACTGACCGGTGTTCCGGCAGATGCCCTGCGCATAACGCTTCAGGACCGGGACTTCCTTAAAAAGGTCATGCAGCACGCCGCCGCCTTCGATGCGCCAATCGCCTTCATCTGCCGCTCCGGGCAGCGCTCAGGACAAGCTGCCGCGCAAGCTCGCGCGACTGGCTTTACCGATGTCGCCAACGTTGTCGGCGGCGTGGAAGGCCCTGGCGGCTGGATCGTGCAGCGCCTGCCCATGACGCGCGGGTGATGCTGGAGATGGCGGCGGCACTGCGGCTGCGCCGCGATCTTTCGCTGCCACTGCCTGCCCCGCACTGGCCGCCCGGCCTTGCGCCATCTCCGTTTACAGAAGATTCTGCCGCTGCTGCGCATGCAGTCATGCTGGCGGGCTATGCGCCTGGCGAAGGCAGCGTACCTCCCTTTCCCACCTGGTGGCAAAGCCTCGTGGCAGACAGTGAGTTTGATCCCGCACTGTTCTTTCTCGCGCGCGCGGACGACGGACAGCTCGCAGGAGTTTGCCAATGCTGGACCTCGGCCTTTGTGAAGGACCTTGTGGTCGCCAGCGGATTTCGCGGCCGCGGCATCGGCGAGGCCTTGATGCTGACAGCATTTCACGCCTTCCGCACACGCGGCGCAAAAAATGTGGATCTGAAAGTCGAGACGGGCAACGCGCCCGCCCTTCGTCTGTACCGGCGACTTGGGATGAGCGAGGGATAGGCGACGCCATGTCGAAGCCGTTTTTCATCCTCATCGGACTTGTCTTCACCGGCCTTGCCATTCTTGGCGCCATCCTGCCGGGCATGCCAACCACCGTTTTTCTGATCGTCGCGCTCTGGGCCTTTGCCCGATCCTCGGAAAAAATGACACGCTGGCTGGAGAACATTCCCATCCTGCGCACGGCCCTGAAAGAAGCACGCCGCTTTGAAGAACGCCGCGCCGTGCGGCCACAGGTGAAGCGTATTGCTGTTGGTTTCGCCTGGGGCTCCGCGGCGCTCACAGCGGGCATGGCCCAGTCGTTTACCAAACCTGTCGTCTTGATCGTCGGGCTGGCAGCCGTGGCAGCATCCGTCGTGATGATCCTTATACCAACGGATCGGGAGCCTCCGGACAAAGTTTCCTAGAGTTCCGCATTTTCAAGAGATGAGCGCGTCGACGCAATCTTCCAACTGGTATTGGCTCCAGTCGATGTCAGGCATTCCATAGAATTTATATTCGAGCGGATATACAATGTTCGTCCGCGCCACGATCTTTCCATCACGCCTGGCCGGCATGAACCGGGATGCCTCAATGGCCGCCGCAGCACTCGAACAGAATACAGGGTGGCTGCACGATGGAAATATGATGCTCGGCCTTCCCCGGGTGTCCAAATTGAACCTGACCACGCAATATCCCGGCATTCCTAATTGCGCAGCATGTTTTGGAAAGACTGGCACTGGCGGCTTCAGCGGCTGAGCATCAACGTCTGGCAATGACCTGCCCTGTGCGACTGCCGGAGCGCCGCAGTGCAGAGCTATCATAACCGCCACCACCAACGCTCGCAAAACCATCCCCCGCAATTAACACGCGAACCCTAGTCTCCCTAAGGGTGATCAGCAAGCGTCTTTCAACGAACCCACGCACCGGGCGCATTCGTGCGGTAGCCAAGCGATGTGTAGGCCGCATCGATGAGGCTCTGGCCGCGATCGTTCAGCAGGAGGCCGCCTCCCATCTGGTTCATTGTATAGCTGAAGGCCATGCGCGCCTCTGGGTCTGCAAAGCCAATGGAGCCGCCAGCACCGACATGGCCGAACGCGGCCTCGCCCATAATGGCGCTGGTGCCAGGCCCAAGGTTGAGGCCGCGATTGTCCATTGATTTCATGTAGCCGGATGCAAAGCGCGTGGGGATGAGCAGGGTTGCGTCACGCTGGGTGGCGGTGGTGACACGGCCCATGGCGGCAAGGCGATCTGCCGAAACGAGCTTGCCGCCGCCCGTCGCCAGCTCCGTATACCACGCCACCTGCCCGCGCGCATTGGACAGGCCGCCGCCGCCGCCGATTTCTGCCGTCTGGTTTTTCCGGTCATTCCAGTCCCAGCCGCCGGTATTCAGGAAGGATTTGTGCTGGATGGAATTGGGATCGCCCATCAGGGCAATCGTGAATTCCGTAGGCTGATCGGTTGGCTGGGGCTGATACATGCGGATGGGCGCGATATGCACCTTCTCGCTTTCCGGCAGGCCGATCCAGAATTTCGCGCCTGTCTTCTCGGCCACTTCCTCGCGGAAGAATGCGCCGAGCGATTTGCCGGAAACGCGGCGGACAAGCTCGCCAACGGTCCAGCCGAAATTGACCATGTGATAGCCGTTCCGCGTACCCGGCTCCCAGAAGGCTTCCTCGTCCTCCATGCGCTTGATCATGTAAGCCCAGTCGCCAAAGCCGCCAGGCGGCACAGCGTCCCGAACAGTTGGCAGCGCGCTCTCATGGTTCAGCATCATCTGAACCGTGGTCTTCTCTTTCCCCGCCTTGGCAAACTCCGGCCAGTATTGCTTGACCAGCGCATTGGGGTTCAACTCGCCCCGGTCGATCAGGATATGGGCGCAGGTGGCCACGGCCGCCTTGGTGCACGAGAAGACAATGGAAATCGTATCTTCCTGCCAGGGATCGTTCGTCTCCGGATTGGCCATGCCGCCCCAGAGGTCCACCACCTTCTCGCCGTCCACCGAGAGACAGACCGAGGCGCCCACCTCACCGCGCGCAGCGAAATTCTGCTCGAATTCCTCGCGCACCCTGGCGAATTTCGGATCGCACTTGCCCTGAACGCTGCCGGCCATTTCATTCCTCCCGATATGGTTTTGCCGCAACGTTAGCCAGTTTACGGGGCTTGGGGAGTGGTGCCGTCACGGAAAGCAAAAGGGCCGCCCTTTCAGGCGGCCCTCTTCAATTCCGTTTCCGAAGAAACTCAGTTTGCCGGTTCCTCGGTTTCGTCCTTGGTCGGCTTTTTCTTCTTCGGCGGCTCGGCGATGTATTTGAAGTTCAGGTTCTCGCCGTCCTTGTCGAGATCGATCTGGACAACGCCGCCCTTCTGCAGCTTGCCGAAGAGGAGTTCCTCGGCCATCGGCTTCTTGACGAATTCCTGGATCGTGCGGGCCAGAGGCCGCGCGCCCATTTCCGCGTCGAAGCCGCGCTTGGCGAGCCATTCGCGCGCCGTCTTGGACACTTCGATCGAGACGTTGCGGTCTTCCAGCTGGACTTCCAGCTGAAGGATGAACTTCTCGACCACGCGGTCGATGATCTCCGGCGTGAGGCCGCCAAAGGTGATGATCGCGTCCAGACGGTTGCGGAATTCGGGCGTGAACATGCGCTTGAGCGCCTCTTCCTGCTCCTCATCCTTCTTGCCGCGACCAAAGCCGATAGAGTTCTTGGCCGCATCGGACGCACCGGCGTTCGTGGTCATGATGACGACGACATTCCGGAAATCGACCTTGCGGCCGTTGGCGTCCGTCAGGGCGCCATTGTCCATCACCTGCAGCAGGATGTTGTAGAGGTCCGGGTGAGCCTTCTCGATCTCGTCGAGCAACAGCACGCAATGCGGATGCTGGTCCACGCCATCGGTCAGCAGGCCGCCCTCATCATACCCGACATAGCCTGGAGGCGCGCCGATCAGACGGCTGACGGTATGACGCTCCATGTATTCCGACATGTCGAAGCGGAGCATTTCAACGCCCATGATGGACGCGAGCTGCTTGGCCACTTCCGTCTTGCCGACGCCCGTGGGGCCGGTGAACAGGTAGGATCCAATCGGCTTATTGGGCTCGCGCAAGCCAGCTCGGGCAAGCTTGATCGAGGCCGCGAGAGCCTCGATAGCTTCGTCCTGACCAAACACGACCCGCTTGAGATCACTGTCTAGCGATTTGAGCGCGGCGGCGTCGTCGGAGGTGACCTGCTTGGGAGGAATACGGGCAATCTTGGCAACAACCGCCTCGATGTCCTTCACGCCAACCGTTTTCTTCCGCTTGGAAGTCGGCAACAGCCACTGGGCCGCTCCCGCCTCGTCGATCACATCGATCGCCTTGTCGGGCAGTTTGCGGTCAGTGATGTACCGGTCCGACAGCTCGACCGCCGATTTGATGGCGTCGTTGGTATATTTCAGGCCGTGGAAGTCCTCGAACTTCGATTTGAGACCCGTGAGGATCTTGATCGTGTCCGGCACAGTCGGCTCCACCACATCGATCTTGCGGAAACGGCGGGACAGCGCGCGGTCCTTTTCGAAGTGTTGTTTGTATTCCTTGAAGGTTGTCGAGCCCATGCAGCGCAGGCCGCCCGACTGAAGCGCAGGCTTCAGCAGGTTGGACGCGTCCATCGCGCCGCCAGATGTGGCGCCGGCGCCGATGATCGTGTGGATCTCGTCGATGAACAGGATGGCTTTTTCCTGCTGCTCGAGCTCCTTCATCACGGATTTGAGGCGTTCCTCGAAGTCACCGCGATACCGGGTGCCAGCGAGCAGCGCGCCCATGTCGAGCGACCAGATGATGGCGTCGTCGAGGATTTCCGGCGCATCGCCATCGACGATCCGCTTTGCAAGACCCTCGGCGATGGCGGTTTTGCCAACGCCGGGATCACCAACGAGAATCGGGTTGTTCTTGTTGCGGCGGCAGAGCACCTCAATACAGCGATTGACCTCCAGATCGCGCCCGATGAGTGGGTCGATCTTTCCAGCGCGGGCCTTTGCATTGAGGTTCACGCAGTAGGTATCGAGCGCCTCGTGCCCCTGCTTCACCGGTTCTTCCTCGGAGGCTTCTGCGCCGCGCGGCGTGGAGGGGCGCGACATGCCCGGCTGCTTGGCAACGCCATGGGAGATGAAATTCACGGCATCGTACCGCGTCATATCCTGTTCCTGCAGGAAATAGGCGGCATGGCTTTCGCGCTCAGAGAAGATCGAAACGAGCACGTTGGCGCCCGTCACTTCTTCGCGGCCGGAGCTTTCAACGTGCAGGATCGCGCGCTGCACGACACGCTGGAAGGCGGCCGTCGGCTGCACCCGGCCTTCGCTGTCATCGACGATGAGGCTGGAAAGCTCTTCGTCGATGTAGCGGGTCAGGTCACCACGCAAGGCCTCTATATCAACTTTACATGCCCCCATTACTTCGCGGGCGTGCTCATCCTCCGTGAGGGCAAGCAGGAGATGCTCGAGTGTGGCGTACTCGTGATCGCGTTCGGACGCGAGCGTGAGGGCCTTTTCAAGCGCCGTTTCGAGAGAGGTAGAGAGACGTGGCAATGGAAGAGCCTTCCGGGGGAGTTAGAGTCCTAAGGGGGCGTTCTGATGTATATTTAGTCGTCTTTCTCCATGACGCACTGGAGTGGGTGTTCATGACGCCGTGCGAGGTCCAGCACCTGGGCTACCTTGGTCTCAGCAACTTCAAATGTATAGACGCCGCACAGCCCCACACCCTTCTGGTGGACGTGAAGCATGATCCGAGTGGCCTGCTCGCGGGAGCGGTTGAAAAACCGCTCGAGAATGAACACGACGAATTCCATCGGCGTGTAATCGTCATTGAGCAAGAGAACACGATAGAGCGACGGTTTCTTTGTCTTGATCCGCGTTTCGGTGGCCAGGTCAAAGCCTGTGCCGTCACCGTCCCCCGCCTGGCCGCCCCCGGGGCCGCCGGAGTTCGATGATCCGTTCAGCTGGATCAGATCGAAATCGCTGCTCATAGTATTCAAGATATACGTTCCTGTGAGAGATTGAAGATGCATTTACCGCCATTTTCCAGCTGTGCCCGCTTTCGCGGCAGCCCGGCGAGCCCAGGCAAGTATAGAACCGGCAGGAAAGCAGGCGGCGTCCGGACGCCCTCAATGTTCCTTCCTTGATCGGGCCTGGAAGGCCCGGTTGATACGACTGCCGGGCCTGAGCGACAGGCGTTCGGCAATCAGCGATTCGGCGAGGCCATGGAGACGACCTCGCACGGCCGCTTCGGTAAGCGTCCAGTCGATCACGTCGCGCTGGGCATGGCTGCCGCCGAATGTGCCATAGATCTGGCGTGCCGGGAAAAGCAGTTCGGCTGCCTCCATATAGTGTCCCCGATCGAAAGCGACGAGTCCCTCGATGACGGGGCGTCCTGTATGGGCCATCCAATCGCGCATTTCGTTGGGCTCCGCGCCCTCTGCAGCCAGCAACAAATCTAGCGCGTCATTGCGGCGCCCCGCGCCAATGAAAGCCATCGCGGCATGCATGTCGTTGAACGGGTAGCAGCGCCCATCGGCATGCTGGGTCCAGGCGTCGGCCAGCTCGTCCCACCGCTCGCCAACGTCCACGCCAATAACATGCAGCCGCCAGAGCAGCGCCGCCGCATCGGCGAGGTTCATCGCTACCGGGCTCTCTGCAGCGCGAATTTCGTCGTCATAAAGGCGCAGCGCCGCGTCGAACTCACCCAGTTCGAGATGGCAGAGCGCCAGATGCCACCAGTTGTGGATCTTTAGAAAGCTATCGGGCTGGGCCCAATGGTCCCGCCGCCGCCGGATGAAGTCGCGCCCCTCTTCCGATCTGCCTTGCATTTCCATCACATGCGCCACGGCATGATGAGCCCAGCTGTCTTCAGGGTCTTTCTCAAGCGCTTCGCGCCCGGCGGCTTCGGCGCGCGAATAATCACCGGCTTCTTCCAGGCCGAACGCTAGCATGCCCAGCACAAAGGATCTGTCGGGAACCTTGTCCCAGGCCGGCAGCGCCCGGGCGATCCGGTCACGCAGGTTGCGCGCATTTGCCGTGAGAAAGTCAATCTGGTGCCCAACTAGCAACGCCAGATAGTCACGCGGATGCACTGCGGACCACATATCCAGAATGCGGGCGGAAGCAGTCCAGTTGCCTGCCGTTGCGGCGTGCAGCGCCGCACGGTGAGCAGCTTCTCGCTCGTTTTCCGGGTTGCCCTCCTTGTCCAAGTCACGCAGCGTACGCCTTGCGCCGGCCGTCGCGCCCGGTTCCGTCGACGTCACATAAAGCCAAGCCTTGGCGATTTTCGCCATGCCGAAATCCGGGGAATCGGCGAGCGCATCGTCCAACGGTTGCACCGGGTCTCCGCGAAATCGCGCGAACCGGCGACACGAAAGGTCGAACAGATCCGCCGCTTTCTGGCTCGCGCCTGCCAGTGGATTGCCGTGCCGATCATGTATCATTGCCGCTCTCCCCACGCGTTGTCCGCCAAGGAAAGCATAGACCGGTTCGCCCAACCGGCGAACCCGGTTTGATGGTCCCGCAACACCGGACGTGGCGACAGCTGCTCAAAAAACGTATGACCGGAATAGAAAGAGGCCGGACCAATCGGCCCAGCCTCTCAAAATCTACGCGCGCACTCTACGCTCAAGCGCCGAGGGGCGCCTGAAGCGGGAAATTACATGGCGAAGCGCGACATGAACGGCTTGGCCGCTTCACGCCAGGCACCGAGGCAAAGTTCGGTCTGCGCTTTCATTTCAGTCGTGTAGGCGGTGAACATCGATTTGGCGAAGCCGGACTGAAGCTCGAACAGCTCGCGCGGATCGCGCGCCGAAGCAAGCGCCTGCGTCAGCTCAACACCCTGCTCCATAGCCTGCGTCATGAAGTTCATGTTGCGGCTACCGATTTCACGCATCGTCTCAGTGGAGAGCGCAGCATTGTCCTTGAGGGCTTTGACGCCGTCTTCGGTGTACTCGGAAAATTTGCTTGCGAAGCCTGCGAGGGTCTCCATGCCGGCTTCGATCTTCTTCGTAGCGGCTTCCGCAGGGCGGGCTTCTGCCTTCGCGCGGGGCGCCGTCTTGGTCGTCTTAGCCATGGGGACATCCTTTTTATACGGGGGCTTGGACTGTGCTCTTTATAGCACATTTCTTCGCTATCGCAATAAATTTTGTGCGCCGCAACATTAGGCGTTTTGCACGGGCTTTGCATGGAGATCCAAGATTACAAATCTTTGTCCGCTCATCCTGCGTTAAGCTGTGGTCAATAGAGTTGGCAGAATCTAGGTTAAGCCTTGGATGGTCCGGGGGCGAGTTTAGTTCTGGAGGGTGCCGCCTATGGCAGCAGAAGTCTGGTCCCGCGCGCTTCGCGGGTCCGCCATCGCCGCCTCAGTATCGATAACCGCCGCCGTTCTGGCGCCGGCTGCCCATGCTGAGAAGTACGCCGCAATCGTTGTGGACGCCGATACCGGCGAAGTGCTGCACGCGCGTAATGAAGACGACCCGCGTTACCCGGCGTCGCTCACGAAAGTGATGACACTGTACCTCCTGTTCGATGCGATCGACGCGGGCAAAGTCAGCCTCGATGATCAGATGACCATTTCGCGCAACGCCGCTGCACAGCCGCCGTCAAACCTTCGCCTGCGTGCGGGCGACGTGATCACGGTCGAAGATGCGATTTATGCGCTCGTCACCAAGTCGGCCAACGATGTGGCAGTTGTCGTTGCAGAATTCCTTGGTGGCTCTGAACGCAAGTTCGCAACCCAAATGACGGACAAAGCGCGCGGCCTTGGCTTGTCGAACACGACTTTCCGCAATGCCTCCGGACTTCCCAACACTGCCCAGCTTACGACCGCGCGCGACCTCGCCATCCTCGCGGACGCGCTGATCGACAACCATGGCGACTATTACCACTACTTCCAGACCCAGCGCTTCGCTTGGGGGAAGATGTCCTACAAGAATCACAACGAACTGCTCGGCTCGGTCGATGGCGTTGACGGCATCAAGACCGGTTACACCCGCGCCTCGGGTTTCAACCTGATGACCTCTGCGGAGCGTGATGGCCATCGCATCATTGCCATCATGCTTGGGGGCGCTTCGGCCAAATCGCGCGACGCCCATGTGAAGGATCTGGTCGAATCGGCCTTCGTTGCCATCGGCCAGACACCCGAAGTGATCGACCCGAACGCTAAGCTGATCTCGTTTGCTGCGCTGCAAACCCCGCTGAACCCGAATGCTGCCGCCGAGCCGATGCTAAATGGCCGCCCGCTAAGCGCCATCCTGGCCGAAGCCGCCGGCAGCCCTCAGTCCGCCGCCATACCTGCCATTGAACCTGAGTTTGCCGAAGGCGACGCCGGCGACGCGGTAGTGACCGAAGTCGAGATCGTCGAGGAGATTGCGGCTCCGGACTACAACGTGCCTAACTCGCTCACCGTGTCAGGCTACCAGTCGGCTCAGACAGGCGTGACGGCAGGCCCGCCACAGATTGTGCCCCAACCGGCACAAAGCAGCGTCTCAGTTCTGGAATATGAAGCTCGCCAGGCGGCCAAAGCAACATCCGGCACCGCTGTTGCGGATTACACCAGGCGCCAACTGCGTCGCTAATCCGGCAAGCACATCCCAAAAAACAAACGAGGCCGGCATTGCGTCCGGCCTCGCTTTATTTTCATGCACATCCAGGAGGCGCAAAGAGCCTGGTTACTTCGTCAACTCAAACATCACATTGACGTTCGCCGTGATACCGACCTCGCCGCCCGCTATGGGGGTCGACTCCATCATATCGGCAGCCATTGCCATCCGAGCCATTGGCGCTGGTTGCGGGGAATATTCGTAACCTTCGGTGATCGTGACGATTCGGGCGACGCGCAGACCGGCAGCTGACGCATAAAGCTCTGCCTTCGCAATCGCTTCCTTCATGGCTTTCGAGCGCGCTTCACCACGCACTTCCTTGTCATTGTCGAGACCGAAGCTCACGCCAGACAGCGTGTTTCCGCCTGAGGAGACCAGGCTATCGAGTGTTTCACCGAGACGAGAAAGGTCGCGCACGCGAATCGTTACCTGATTCGAAGCGACATAACCGGCGAGCTTCTGTTCGCCCCGTTTAACGCCATCGCGGCCAGCCGATTCGACATAGTCATAGCGTGGCTGAAGGCTCAGACCGGAAGTCTGAATGTCCCGCTCAGAGATTCCAGCCGCCTCCATGGCCTTGAATACACCATTCATCGCGGCCGACTGCGCCGCCATCGCTTCTTGCGCAGTTTTGCGCTCTTCAGTGACGCCAGCGGTAACAAAAGCGATATCGGGCGCCCTGTCGACGCGCCCTTCGGCAGAGACCTGAAGCGTCGTTTCAGGCTGGATCGAATTGGGATGGATCATCTGGGAGCTCCCGGCTGGCGCGGCATAGGCAGCGGCCCCCTGCGCACACGCGACAGGCGTCATGGCCAAAACGAGCGCGACCGCAGACAAAGTTGCATGTTTCATGGGCATCACCTCACTTTCATTGAAATTGGGTATGCTTGTCTTGTCTTCCGAACAAGGCCGTTGCGTGGCAAGGCTGCGGCCCTTAAACGACACGGCTGTGGGGCTTGTAGCTCAGTTGGTTAGAGCGGACCGCTCATAACGGTTTGGTCGCAGGTTCAAGTCCTGCCGGGCCCACCACAGTCCTTCGCGGGGCCAGCCCGCCGAACTCAGCATTGTGCGCGGCCTGCGTCCACTCCGCCACGGAATTGCTCTATTTTTGCCGCAAAGAATTGCGCATTCCGCAATGGTTTCCGACTTTGAATTTGGTTGATTGAGTGGCAGTACTCGGGGGGTTGGCCCCTGCTGACAGGTGTAAGGGAGTATCAAACGTGACACCCAGAGACGCCACTCGGCGTGCCATGGCATTGACCCTCACGTTTGACATCGCCATGGCCGGCGTCGCCATGACGATGGCGCACATAGATACTTATTTCGGCCTGGATCGCCCCGCGCAGATCGACGTTCAAGGATGGCTGCTGTCGACGATCGCATTCATGATCTCGGCCTCTGCGGCGCTGCTGCTTGGTGGCATCCATCGCCAGGTATGGCGTCATATAGGCGCCCCGGATGCTTGGCGCCTTGTGCAGATCATCGGCCTGACGGCACTTTTCTATCTGCCTAGCATGGTCTTGCTGAACGATACGCTGGCCGCGCCGGTTCCCACGCTCCTTCTGGCTATTGGCTTCTGGACCGTGGCTCTTTTCGGTGGACGGATGATTGCGCGCTGGCGCTCAACGCAGCGCCCAATGCAAATCTTCCAGAGACTGCCGAAAGACGGCCAGCCCATCCTTTTGCTGGGCGATCAGGAAAGCTGGATTGACGTTCTGCGCCGTCTAGAAACGCCGGGCTCGCCTCAGGCCGTTCGCGTACTGGGTCTTGTCGAAATGGACGCGCAACAGCCTGGCCGCGCAGTACGCGGAGCGCCGATCCTGGGCAGCCTGACGGAACTGAACGACATTTTGGAAATCATGGTGCTGCGCTATGGAGAAACACCATGGGTCGCACTCACTGGGCCAGCACGCGCACCAGAGATCATGCTACAGGTTCTGGAAGTGACCGCCCGCCACGGTGCAGAGATCATGGCACTCGGGCATGACGCAACCGCTCAGATACTCGAAGCGATCCACCCGGCAGACTTGCTCGCCCGGCCAGAACGCCAACTCAATATGCAACCTGTCCAGCATATTCTCACGGGCGCACGCGTATTAGTTACAGGCGGTGGTGGGTCAATCGGCTCGGAACTCGTTCGCCAGGTCGCGGAACTGCAACCAGCCTGCCTTACGATCATCGATTTTTCGGAGTTTAATCTCTATCAGATCGAACTTGAGCTGAGGCGCCGCTGGCCGCACCTGAACGCCACCTGCATCCTCGGCGACATCCGCGACGAAGCCCGCATGGCAGACATCTTTTCGGCAGCCAAACCGGACATAGTGATCCACGCGGCCGCCCTCAAACATGTCCCCCTCATGGAACGCCATGCCTGCGAAGCGATCCTGACAAATGTGGCCGGCGCCTACATCGTTGCGCAGGCGGCTAAGACTGCCGGAGCCAAACGCTTCGTTTTCATCTCCACAGACAAGGCCGTGGACCCTGATAATGTGATGGGCGCAACCAAGCGCCTAGCGGAGCTGTGCATCAGTCGGATTATGGCAGATTCTGGCATGGCCGGCGCTATGGTGCGCTTCGGCAATGTGCTCGGATCGTCCGGATCCGTCGTGCCGCTGTTTGAGCGCCAGATAGCGGAAGGCGGCCCGGTTACCATCACCGACCCAGATGCCACCCGCTTCTTCATGACGATTGAAGAAGCTTCAGCACTTGTTTTGCAGGCGGCGGCTCTTCAGCGCGCGGAAGATGAAGCAGGTCTATTCGTGCTGGACATGGGAGAACCGATCCCGATCCGCCATCTCGCCGAGACAATGATCCGCCTGAAAGGCAAAGTGCCCTATGTGGACATTGCCATTGAGATCATGGGTCTTCGCGAAGGCGAAAAGCTGCACGAAGAACTGACCTATCCGCATGAGGCGCTCCGCTCGACTCCTGTCAGTGGCGTCCATCAGGTCAGCTGTCCGCCCATCAACAGCGAACTCTTCGGCAAGCAGATCCTGCAGCTTATCGAAGCCGCGAGGCACCATCAGCCCGCTGAGGCCCTGCGGCTGCTCGGGGTCTTAGTTCCTGAATATGGTTCCGAGCGCGCCGAACTACTCTATCGCCATCTCGCCTGAAGCAACACGTTGCGCCAAGGACGCCCATAAAAGATGGGCGCCCGAAGGCGCCCAGAGATCAGATAAGAGGCTGTCCGAGTATATCGGGCTTACACGTTTACCAGCGGAACAAAGCTTCCATAAATCATCCGACTCATATCAGCGCCGGCGCTCGCTGGTCCGAACTCATGCATACGCGGGTCCGCCATGATCTTTTCCCATCCCGCATCGCGCGCAGCCTTGTCCTTCCAGTTGATCCAGGAAAACACGACGCTTTCGTCCGGTTTGCGAAGAACCGCTGTGTGGAAATCATTCACCTTGCCTTCTGGAAGGTCTGCTCCCCAGCCATCCACGACCGTGATCGCGCCGTATTCCTGGAACAGCTCAGCCATCTTGATAGACGCAGCCTTGTAGGCGTCTCGCATGGCTGTCGGTACCGGCAGCACCGTTCCGTCGACATAGCCTGCCCTTACCGTCGCATCGCCCAGAAGCATTTCAAAGCCGCCAAATATCATCCGTTTGCCGTCAAAAGGCATTTCCGGCATCGGCTGGCCTTCCATGCTGGCCATCATCTTTTGATGACCATCGTCACAGGTCTTCCGGTCCGGCCAGGTGATCCACGAGAACATCGTCGTCTCTTCCTGCGTGCGCATCACGGCAGAGTTGAGCGAGTTGATCTTGCCGTCAGGCACATCATCGCCCCAGCCTTCCACCATGCTCAGCGCGCCATTGTCCCGGAACATCGGCCAGGCCTCTTCCGCCATCTTGCGGTAGGCCTCCTTGTTCGCCGTCGGCACCGCCAGCAAAAATCCGCTTAAATATGTCATCACCAATCTCCTTATTGCTGTTGCTGCATCGCCGCTTCGGCAGCGGCCCGCATTTCATCGAATGTCCTGGGTGGCCAGGCCGGCGTCGCGATAGACCAGTGATGGCCGAACGGGTCCTGGACGATGCCATAGCGATCGCCCCAGAACTGGTCGGCGACAGGCATCACAGTTGCCGCGCCCGCTTTCACGGCCTGCGCCGCTACGGCATCGGCATCATCGACCATCAGGTGAATGGTCACGCTCGTTCCGCCATAGTGTTTCGGCGAATGCCCGCCCATCTCCGGATAAGCATCATTCAACATGATGACGGCCCCATTGATCCGGATCGAAGCATGCAACAGTCGCCCATCCGGGCCAGGCATCCGGAAAATCTCTTCGGCGCCAAACGCCGCCGTGTAAAAGGCGATGGCATCTGCGGCGCCCTCACAAGTCAGGTGGGGTGTCACAAGGCTCATCCCCGTTTCCGCAGCGATCTCTACGACGGGTTTCTTCGTACTCATAATAAATCCTCCATCATCCACCCGGCAACTTGGTACCATTTGTCTTGTGCCAGGCGACGAGCGCATTGGCGTGCCCATGCCCCAGGCCATGATCTTCCTTCAGCTTGCTGACGATCTCCAGGTGTCTGGTTGCCTTCATGTCTTCAATAACGTTCAGCCAATGCGAAACCGGCTTACCGTAAGTCTTCTCGATAGAAGGAAAATATGAAGCAGGGCCTTTGACCTTTTCAGCGCTCATTGCACGGCCTTCCCAGCAAATGCCGCCCTGATTGCCTCGATATCGATCTTGCGCATCTGCATCATCGCCGCTTGTGCCCGCCGTCCAGCCTCGCGGTCTTCATCACAGATCAGCTGAGGCAGTATCTCCGGTGTGATCTGCCAGGCAACGCCGAACCGGTCCTCCAGCCAGCCACACATGCTTTCCTGACCACCGCCTTCCAGTAGCGCCTCCCAGAGCGCATCAGTCTCCACCTGATCTTTCGTAAGAACAGAAATCGATGCAGCTGGTGTGAGCTTGTACATGTTCCCGCCCGTAAGGATCATCATCGGCGCACCGGCCAGCGTGAACTCCACCACCATCGGGTCTTCCGCATTGCCATGTTCAAACACGGCATCGATACGGCTATCTGGCAGCAATGAGACGTAAAACTCGGCCGCCTTTAGCCCTTCCTTCTGAAACCAGAGACAGGTGCGGACCTTCTTTTCCAGACCAGCCATGGCGAACCCTCCTACGTTATTCTTTCCGGTTCATTCGCAGCGAACACCCGCATCTGCGCGTCCATTGCCCGTCCGAATGCCGGACGTGAAACGCAACGCTGGCAATAGGTTTCCAGATCGGGAAAACGCGCAAGCGTTCCATCGCGTTCCAACTCCCGCAACACACTCGCCATCAGCAGGTCCGCCGCAGTGAAACGCTCTGCCTCCAGGTAGGTTCGTCCACTCAGCCAACCAGATAGCCGCGCTAACCGCTGGTTCAGCGAGGCGCGCGCCGTATCCAGGTATCCGACCGCCCAAGGCTCATTGCTATGGAAAAGCTGGGTGCCAGTGACATTCGCTACAAACGGCTCCACCGAGTTCAACGCCGCAAACGCCCAGCTTACCACCCGCGCGCGCGCAGCCACACTTTCCGGCATCAGCGCCTTGGAGGTTTCGGCAATGCGCAGAACGATAGCACCGGATTCGAACAGCTCAGCCTCATCATCCCGGAACACCGGAACTTGCGCGAATGGCTGGCGCGCCAGGTGCTCGGCCTGCAGCTTCTGCTTGTGATCGATCAGCCGCTCCGTATACGGTCTTCCGGCCTCCTCCAGCGCCCAGCGCACGCGGAGGTCTTTCACAAACCCCTGCGCAAAGTCTGGCACCCAGGTATACGCGGTCACTTCCTGCATTTCCGGCCTCCATCGCCTCAGAGTCCACATTGCCCGGCAGGCTCACTACGCAAGCTTGCGCGCCGACAAGTGGCAGAATTCCCGGCACTTCCCGTCCGGCTGTTTTACATTTCTCATTGACAAATACGTTGATGTCAACATATTATATTTGTCATGAAACCGACGCTGCCTGTCGAGACGACGCTGGAAGTTTACAATCGCTGCCTGTGCTTCAGCGTGCATAAGGCGGCGCGCGCACTCGCACGCAGATTCGATGCCGCACTTGCGCCGCTGGGCATCAGCCACGGGCAGTATTCCCTGATGATGTCGCTTAACCGACCGGACCCACCCCGTCTTGGTGAAGCCGCCGCCTTCCTGGTGATGGACCGCACCACCCTGACCGCCAACCTCAAGCCATTGGAGCGGATGGGTTATGTCGAGACCGTTCCGGACAAGGATGACAAACGCTCCCGCCGCTTGCTGCTTACTGATGCAGGCCGCCAAGTGCTCGCCGCCGCCGTCCCGATTTGGCGCGCCACGCACGACGAGGTGGACGGATTCCTCAGCGGCCCACCTTCAGCTCTGCGCGCCAACCTGATGGAAGTTGCCGAAGCGGCCTGACGCAGCCCGCCCCTGGCAAGCGGCATCGACCGCCGCATCAAGGCCACTCGCGTTGGGGCATACTACCAAAACATGCCCGCCAGACTTCCCGCCCCATTCTTGATGACATCCGGCGCGCATCATCCTAAATGCTCAGCATGAGCAATAATCTCCGTATTCTCGCCGCCCAGATGAACCCCGTTGTCGGGGATATTCAGGGCAATCTGGCGCTCGCCCGCACAGCCTATGCCGAGGCACGGGAGAAAGGGGCCCACCTGCTCGTGCTGAGCGAGCATTTCATGCTGGGCTATCCGGCGGAGGATCTGGTCCTGAAACCATCAGCGGTTGATCTGTCGATGGAAGCCATCCGCACCCTCGCCACAGAGACTGAAGGCGGGCCCGCCATCTTGATCGGCACGCCTTGGAGCGAGTGCGGCAAGCTATACAACTCCGCCTGCTTTCTTGGCGGCGGCCTCATCAAGGCGCGATATGACAAGCGCGAGCTGCCCAATTACGGCGTGTTCGACGAAAAGCGCCACTACTCACCCGGCGAAGGTCCGCCGCTGGTGGTGGAGCTTCACGGCGTGCGCATCGGGGTCGCCATCTGCGAGGACATCTGGTTCGAGCGCGTTCCCCGCGCCACCCGCGCAGCGGGCGCAGAACTGCTGATCGTTCCCAATGCTTCGCCTTGGCGCCGATCTATCCAGAACGAACGCGCTAGCGCCTTCGACCGATGGTCAGACCTCGGCATGCCGTACCTGTTCGTCAACCAGATGGGCGGGCAGGACGAGCTGGTCTTCGATGGCGCCTCCTTCGCCACCAACTCGACCCATGGCGAACGCTGCGGCCTCGTAGGTCAGTTCGAAACCGGCACCGCCCTGATAGAGTTCAATCCGTCAACGAACCAGTTCGCCGGCCTCGGCAAGGGCTGCGCACCGGACCTTGAAGGCTGGCACGCCGAATACCGCGCCGCGATGCAGGGCCTTGGCGATTACGTCCAGAAAAACCGCTTCCCCGGTATTGTCCTCGGCATGTCCGGCGGTATCGACTCGGCGATCACGGCCGCCATCGCGGCAGACGCCCTCGGCCCGGACAAGGTCTGGTGCGTCATGATGCCTTCGAAATATACCAGCGAACACAGCCTGGAAGATGCCCGTGCGTGCGCCGAAGCGCTTGGCTGCCGCTATGATACGATCAACATCCACCCCGGCGTCGAAGCTCTCGGTGAAATGCTGGCTCCCGCCTTCACAGGCAAGAAGGCGGACATCACTGAGGAGAACGTCCAGTCCCGCCTGCGGGCAGTGACGCTGATGGCACTCTCCAACAAGTTCGGCCATATGGTCATCACCACCGGCAACAAGAGCGAAATGGCCGTCGGCTATGCGACCCTCTATGGTGATATGTGCGGTGGCTACAACGCATTGAAGGATTTCTACAAGACTGAAGTGTTCGAGCTGGCCAAATGGCGTAACGCCGAACTCCCCAAGGGCGCGCTTGCACCAGCAGGTGAAGTCATCCCGGAACGGATCATCACCAAGCCACCCTCCGCAGAGCTACGGGAAGACCAGAAAGACGAAGACTCCCTCCCGCCCTATCCTGTGCTTGACGACATCCTGCGCGGCCTAGTGGATCTGGAAGAGGACGTGGACGACATCCTTGCCCGCGGGCACGACCCGGCCACGGTCCGCCGCATCGAGCACTTGCTCTACATCGCCGAATACAAGCGCCGCCAGGCGCCCCCCGGCGTGAAGGTCGGCGGCAAGAATTTCGGGCGGGACCGCCGGTATCCGATCACAAACCGGTTCCGCGACAATTGAAAGCGGCGCGCGTCACCCTCCAAATTGCATAGCTGCCATAATAGACCAATTGGCAACATGACATTTCCCCAGCGCCATGGTCTTCACGGCCGTTTCAACCGCGAAGGAGAGCCTCAATGGGTAGTGACCGCGTCAGGAGTCCGGATTTTCGAAACCGCGTGATGAGCGCGGAAGACGCCGCCGGCCTGATCGCTTCGGGCACGACCGTCGGCATGAGCGGCTTCACAGGCGCCGGCTATCCCAAATCCGTTCCCCTCGCACTCGCATCCCGCATCGAGGCGGCCCATGCGGCAGGCGACCCATTCCGTGTCAAAGTCTGGACCGGCGCATCCACCGGGCCGGAACTCGACGGCGCCCTGGCCAAGGCTGACGGCATCGAGTTCCGCCTGCCCTATAATTCCGATCCCATCGCGCGGGAGCGCATCAACAAGGGCGAGATGGAATATCTCGACATGCACCTCTCCCAGGTCGCCCCGGTTGCCTGGCAGGGCTTTCTCGGTCCGCTGCACACGGCGGTCGTCGAAGTCAGCATGATCCGCGAGGATGGCTCCCTCGTGCCCTCCTCCTCCATCGGCAACAACAAGACCTGGCTCGACCGCGCTGACCAGATCATCCTTGAGGTCAATGCCTGGCAGAATGCGGCCCTCGAAGGCATGCACGACATCTACTACGGCACAGCCCTGCCGCCCGGCCGCGTGCCAATTCCGCTGACCACACCTGACCAACGCATAGGCGAGGATGCTTTCCGGATCGACCCGGCCCGCGTCACCGCTGTCGTCCTCACGGACTCGCCAGATCGCAACCTCCCCTTCGCCGCGCCAGATGAAGCTGCCAGCGCCATCGCCGACCACCTCATCGAATTTCTAAAGCATGAAGTGAAGCTCGGCCGCCTGCCCACCAAGCTGCTGCCGCTCCAGTCCGGCGTCGGCAACGTTGCCAACGCCGTGCTCGCCGGTTTGCAGGAAAGCCCGTTCGAGCGGATGGCTGCCTATACAGAAGTGCTGCAGGATGGGATGCTGGACCTGCTGGATTCTGGCAAGCTCACCGTCGCCTCGGCCACCGCCTTCTCACTCAGCCCCGAAGCAGCCAGCGACCTAAACAGTCGGATGGAGAATTTCCGCAGCCGGATCATCCTGCGCCCGCAGGAAATCTCAAACCACCCGGAAATCATCCGCCGCCTCGGCTGCATCGCAATGAACGGTATGATAGAGGCCGACATCTACGGCAATGTGAACTCCACCCATCTGATGGGCTCGCGTATCCAGAATGGCATCGGCGGATCGGGCGATTTTGCCCGCAATGCCTACATCTCCTGCTTCGTGTCCCCGTCCACCGCCAAGGGCGGCAAGATCTCGTCCATTGTGCCGATGGCCAGTCATGTCGATCACATCACGCAGGATGTTCAGGTCATCGTCACCGAGCAAGGCCTGGCTGACTTGCGCGGCCTTTCGCCCAAGCAGCGCGCAAAAGCCGTCATCGCAAACTGCGCGCACCCGGACTTCAAGGACATGCTGGAAGACTACCACGCCCGCGCCCTGAAAGGCGCTTACGGCCTGCAGACACCGCACCTCCTCACAGAGGCGCTCTCTTGGCATCAGCGTTTTATTGAAACGGGTTCGATGCGCTAAACGCGCTCCGGCCGCCTACTCGATCGAAGGCGGCTCAACGCTCTGCGAAGCAGGGTCGAGTCCGAAAGCATCCTGGCTCATCATGGTGCGGACATTCTCGACTTCGCCCGGCTCAATGTCGCGCGCTTCGCCATAGCCTGTAATCGGCGAGGGGTAGACGCCCGGTTCCAGTACGACTTCATCAAACAGGATCCAGGCCTGCTTCCCGCCGAGGCAGGTCACGCGAACCCAAAGGTTTTCCTTGTTCTCAATGGCGCCGATATCTGTGATTTCGCGAAGCTCGCTCTCATTGATGTCGAACTCCTTGTCATTGAAGCTCATCACTGTGAAACCTTCGCCAATATAGCGCAGGTAGGTCAGCTGATCGCCGGCTTTCAGGGCCAGCTTCTCGATGCCGGCATCGCCGACAAACTCCACTTCGGTATCCTCAAGAACGGTCACCGGGAATTTCTTCGTCGCAACGAAATAATCGAGATCGTCAGCCTGGCTGCGGGCGTTATTCCACATCTGGTAATTGGCGTATTGCGGCAGGTGGCAGGTGATGTCCTGTGGGTCGGTCGGGTTCGGTCGGGCACGAGCCGGCACTTTCACATCTGCGTCCAGAACGGTGAACCCAGGTGGGTATTCCCCGGGCCAGCCGGGGCTTAGAAACCAGCTACCATCATACCCTGAGAGGGCTGCGTAATCTGTCTGTGGCGCTGGCGCCGGCCCCTCGCCTGCATCCGCTTCACCAGCAAGCTCTGCGCCGGGCGCACTTTCGGTGCCCGTCTCCGGAGAGACAGCACCCTGGCCACAGGCCGCCACAAACAGGGCCGCCGAGAGAATCCAGCCGAATCGCATTTCCTGCTCCCAAACCTTCGGGTAAAAATGGAGGTGAACGACAACAATAGCAAGAATATGACCGTGACGCTTGGCTTTTGCCGCGATTTGATGTCTCAAGCCGCTTTCCGGAAGTAGAAAGCCCGCTGCCCATGACCCGCCCTGTTGTACGCTTTGCGCCCTCGCCCACTGGCCGACTGCACGTCGGCAACGTGCGCACCGCCTTGATTAACTGGCTGTTTTCCCGTGGCCAGCAGGGCAAATTCATCCTCCGCATCGACGATACCGACCTCGAACGCTCCACCAAGGAGAATGAGGAAGCCCTAAAAGTCGACCTTACCTGGCTTGGCCTGACCTGGGACGACACCTTCAATCAGTCCGACCGGTTCGCCAGCTATGATGCTGCGTCCGACCGCCTGCGCGAAATGGGCCTGCTCTATCCCTGCTACGAAACCGCCGACGAGCTGGACGTGAAGCGCAAGATTGCTCAATCGCGGGGCCGTCCGCCGGTTTACGACCGCGCTGCACTGAGCCTCACCGCAGACGATCGCGCCAAACTGGAAGCCGAAGGCCGCAAGCCCCATTGGCGCTTCAAGCTCTCAGGTGAGCGCATAGAGTGGAACGATCTCGTGCGAGGCCCGCAAAGCATCGATACCTCGTCCGTCTCCGATCCGATCCTCATCCGTGAAGATGGCTCTTACCTCTATACCCTCCCGTCTGTCGTCGATGATATCGACGCCGGTATAACCCATGTCGTGCGCGGCGAAGACCATGTGACCAATTCAGGTGCGCAGATAGAGATCTTCATGGCTCTGGGTGGCAAGGCACCGGAAATGGCACACACGCCCCTGCTCGTCGGTGCTGACGGCAACGCCCTTTCGAAGCGCATCGGTTCGCTGTCGATGGGAGAGCTGCGCGCTCGTGGCTATGAACCGATGGCCATCTGCAGCCACCTCGCAAAACTCGGCACCTCGGACAATATCGAAGCCCGCGCGACGCTGGAACAGCTATGCGGCGAGTTCGCATTCTCCAAGATCGGCCGCGCACCCGCCCGCTTCGATGATGCGGACCTCAACTCCCTGAATGGGGCTCTCGTCCACGAGATGCCCTTCGAAACCGTCCGTGAACGCCTGACAGCCATTGATGCGCGCGCCGCGTCGGAAGCCTTCTGGCTGGCCATCCGCGAGAACTGCACCTTCGTCGCCGACGCTGCAGGCTGGGTGGAAACGATCTTCGGCGCCCCGGCCCCGGTCGTCGCTGAGGAAGACCGCGAGTTCATCGCGGGCGCCGCCGCGCACCTGCCCGCTGGCGACCTGACATCGGAAAGCTGGAGCGCCTGGACCAACGCCCTTAAAGCCGCCACCGGCCGCAAGGGCCGCGGCCTTTTCATGCCGCTGCGCAAGGCGTTGACGGGCATGGAACACGGCCCCGACATGAGCGCCCTACTCCCGCTTATCGGCCGCGAAAAAGTTCTCCAGCGCCTTGGCTAATCTGCGCTAGTCGCAAGTCTGATCTGCCTCGCAGCTTAGCGTTACGACCGGCTTTCCGCCTACCAGATCGCGCGTCCAGTCCACAATGCGCACGCCGCCGACCATGTCCGTATAGAACCGGTCATCGCGCAGCGCTGTATGGGTCTTGCCGGGCGCACTGAACGTGCGGATATCCGGAACATCGCGCGCAAGGTCTGCATTGTTCGCGGCAAGCAGTGCGCGCACCGGCTCTGCTGTGCCCAGCAGCGCAAGAAAGCCCTGCTGCACCTCATCATCCACATTATCAAAGCGCGACAGCTGCGCTTCAGGATGACGCGCAGCTGTGACGCGGAAGAAATCTTCCACGCTGGCGGTTGATCGGTCCACCAGCGCAAACTCTGGCCACGCCGGTACATCCTCAAAGGCGCCCCAGGCTTCCAGTACGCTCGCGATCACAGGGGAACGATACCCGCCCGCCCCATCGGCCAGGTTCACCACCTCCGCCTGCGGATAATACTCGGCGACAAGTCCTGTATAATAGGGCGACGCAATGGCTCCGGCGCTCCCACCGGTCACAAACACCTTCTCCGGCGCCGCCCGGTTTGCGTACAGCCAGTCCAGCGCAGCCTGTACGTTCGTCTTACCGCGATGATGAATGGTGACCTGCTTTCCGCCGGTAGTAGTATAGCCTGCGTCCTTCGCGCCCAGATGCGAGTCACCCGTGCAATAAGGCACAAAAATCTGCGTCCATCCGGCAAAAGGGTTTTCCGGATTAACATTGTCGAACACGCCGCTCAGATAAGCTGGGTTGTTGGAGTCCATATCCACAAAAGGCGTGTAGGGGGATGGTTCCGTTTCAAGATCGCAAAGGTCGCCATTCCAACATGCCCCGCCGCCATTTAGAAAAACAATCACACGGTCTGGATCATCTCCGCGCACATGGAAGCGAAATGGCGTACCCGTCGCACAAAGCGTCTCACCGCCCGGCTCGATGGTCGTCCACCCTTCCGCCTTCGGCTCAGCAGGCCCCCTATCGCTTTGGCAGGCTGCAACAGTGCCCATCAGGACCATAGCCAACAGCCGCGCGTTCATGTGGAATCTCATGCTTTCCTCCCGCTGGCTCTCACGGCCACCAGCGTAGAGCCTAGGCAGGGCTGCAGCGTCTGGCAACAGCCCCGCCGAGAGCCGGCAGATTACATCGCCATACCGCCAATTACGCCAGCGGCGGACAGCCCCATCCATACGGCCATGGCCACCATCATGACGTTCTCGGTCAGCGACACAAAACCAAGCGGCACATTGCTTGCTCCGCCGACGCAGGCGCATTTCAGCTCCCGCTTGTCGATGTAAACCGCTTTAAAAACGGACACGGCACCCACCGTTCCAATAAACAGCGCCACCGGTACCGATAGCCAGGTCAGTGCTCCGGCCACCATCAGCACGCCTGCCAACCCTTCTGCAAACGGATAGATATAGCCGTACCGTACCCAGCGCTTGGCCAGCAGGTCATAGTTCAGGAACATCGTTGAGAACGTCTCGACATTCTGCAGCTTCAGCAGCGCCAAAACCACCATCGAAAAACCGATGAACCATTCAGCCGCACGCACCGTAAAAATACTTCCGGACACAGCATAGCTTGTCGCCATCGCCATCATCGCAGTCATCGCAAACAGCGCGATCACCGGGCGGTAGCTCGTCGCCTTCGGATCGACCACCGGCTTGCCGAAAAAGCGGCGCAGATCGTCATATCCACCAACACGCTGCCCATCGATGAACACTTGCGGCGTGGTCGCCACGCCATGTTTCGCCTTGAAGGCGTCAGTGTCTTCCCGCGTGGTCAGCAAATGGTCTTCCACAGTATAGCCAGACCGCCTCAGCAGGTCTTTGGCTTTCAGCCCATAGGGGCAGGTGTGGCTGGGCATCACCATCCGGTAGAGCACGGCGCGTTGGTCGCCTGCGCCTTCCCTCGTTTCACCGGTCATCTCGTGTCTCCTTGCAGGTATTGAGAACTTACCGGTCCCAATATAAGTTCCGTACCATAGTACGGAGTCAAGCGATGCTAACACTCACGATCGGAAAACTTGCCGCAACCGCCGATGTCGGCGTGGAAACCATCCGCTTCTACCAGCGCCGAGGCTTGCTCGACACGCCCTCCCGCGATGGTGGCACACGCAAATACGGCACCGAAGATGTTCGCCGCTTGCAGTTCATCCGACAGGCTCAGACCGCCGGCTTCACGCTGGAAGAAATCCGCGAGCTGTTGACGCTGGACGCAGGCGAAGACCGCTGCCGCGTGAGGGAGATGGCGCGCGAGCGCATCAAGGCCCTCGATACGAGAATTTCCGAGCTTCAATCCGCGCGAAATTCGCTTCGCCAGCTGGCTGCTGAATGCGCGGAAGGCTCAGCCGGCCCCTGCCCGATCCTTGCCTCTTTCGGCGTCTGACCCAGTTCCCGCCGCCAAAGGCCCTTGCCATCGACAATAGATATATCTTTACAGTTCCCCCAGTTTGTAGAGCGAACTTCAAAAGGCGGGACGAGGCATGACGGCACGGCAGGAATTTACGGCAAGCTGGCCCGTCGTGGTCGCCTCTGCGCTCGCCATCAGCGTCGGTCTGATGGGCATCGGCTTCTATTCCCTGGGCCTGTTCGTAAATCCCTTGCAGGAAGAGTTCGGCTGGAGCCGCGCAGAAGTCTCCGGCGCTGCCACGTTCCAGCAGCTCGGCATCTTCATTTCCGCCCCCATCGTCGGCTGGCTGGCGGACCGGATCGGCACGCGCCCCATCGCCATCGCCAGCTATATCGCCACGCCGCTTGCCCTCGTCGCGCTGGCCAATGCCGGCCCGTCCGTGCCCGCCTGGTATGCGCTCTGGATGCTCGTTTCGCTCGCGGGCTGCGGCACCACACCGGCCATCTGGGCGCGCGTCGTCTCCATGCGGTTTGATGCGGCGCGTGGCCTCGCCCTCGGCCTGATGCTCGTGGGCACAGGCGTCGCCGCCATCCTCGCTCCAGCCGTTCTCGGTCCCATCTTCGTCGAGCATGGCTGGCGTGATGCTGTGCTGGTAGTGGCAGGCGCCACCGCCCTCATCGGCCTGCCCGTCAGCTTCTTCATGAACCGCGAAATCGGCGGCCCAACGCCTCAGAAAACTGAACGCGGCCGCTTCGAGTTCAACCGCGCCACGAACACCATTCTCATCATCGGCTTCCTGCTGGGCCTGCTGGTTGCCGGACTGATCGTCCACCTCGTGCCCATGCTGGTCGATGGCGGCATGGACCGCGCCGCCGCCGCCCAGGTCGCCGCCAGCATCGGGCTAGCCGTACTCTTTGCACGCATTGTCGTGGGCTACCTGTTCGACCGGTTCCACGCGCCCTTTGTGGCCGCCATCTTCCTGCTCTCGCCGGTGGTCAGCTGCCTTGTGCTCTGGCTTGACGGCCCCGTGCTCATCGCAGCGATCGGCCTTGGTCTCGCTGCCGGCGCAGAGGTCGACATGCTGGCCTATTTCACCGGCCGCTATGCCAAAATCGGTAATTACGGCGCTACCTATGGCGGCATCCTCGGCCTTTTCTGCCTTGGCGCCGCCATTGGCCCCATGCTGTTTGGCTGGAGTGTGGATACGACCGGCAGCTACGATCTGATCCTCATCATTTCGGCGGCGCTGCTGGCCTTCGTCGTCGCGCTGATTGCCACGCTGGGGCCATATCGTACCGCCGCCTCCGCCCACTGAGCCACGCGGCACCCCAAATCCGGAAACGCCCCCCACTCCGGCTCGTTGCACGCGGCGTCCGGCACGCGGGCCTGTACCCAGCGTAGCAGCGCCGCGAAATCAGCAATCCAGTCACTTTGCAGCAGGCATCGCGCGCCAGGCAGGACGTGGCGCCTGCCGGAAAGTTTGGGGCCGATGTCCGCTTTCGTCGCCCGATGTTGTTCTGGTGTCTGAAGTTCGTTGGGCGGAAAGGCCCTGGGTTTCGCTTCACCCAGTCAAGCAAACAAACCTGAAGGACGGGAACATCGTGACGAAAACTCTCATGAAAACGATAGTCGGCCTGGGCAGCGCACTAATGCTGTCCAGCGCGCAAGTAGCCCTTAGCCAAGGCGCAAACGTGGATCACCTGACCCTTTACTCCAAGAAGGATCAGGCGGGCGAAAAACGCGTCCTTGTTGCAGACGAACCCGATCTGGCCACGATGAAAGCCAGCAATTTTGCCTGGAGCCTTACGGCCGTAGGCAATTGGGAAGTATGCATGGACCCCGGTTACCGGGCTGGCTGTCGCATCGTTACCGGAACCATCACTGATCTGGGTACAGACGGCGCCGCCATTTCTTCAGCCCGGAAACTCGCCGCGCCCGCAGCTGCCACCAGCACTTCCGCGCCAGCGCCTGCGTCCCCATCCAAAACGGGCCAAAAGTCCTCAGCCACCACGCCGGTCAAGCCAGCTCCGGTACCAGCGCCCGCTCCGACGCCAGCAACCGCGCCCACGCCGGCCCCCACCAGCTTAGAGCCTGCCTATGTCTATGCCACGATCGGCTTTGACAAGATCAAGCCTGAACTGGTGATCAACGGCTTTGGTGACGCCACCAACGGCGTCTACACGGCCACGCAAAGCGAAGCCGAACTCGACGCGATCTATCGAACCGGCACCTACGGAATCACCAGCGGACGGATTGAAGGCCGGATGTCCAACAATGTCCTGTCCGGCTACTGGTATGAAACAGCATACAATGCAGGCCTGCAGGGATCTTGCGAGCGAGAACGCAACGGCACGCTCGTGTATGGCCGCTTCACACTGACCTTCAATGCCGATCGCACTTCCTTCTCCGGGTATCGGAGCAGCTGCGACGAGGAACCCAACGCATACGATCACGCCTATCTTACCTGGACCGGTCAGCTGATCCGTCGTCAGGCCGCCGTGGCAGTGCCGACAAGCGTCTCGGACAGCAAAATGGCATCCAAATCGGAAACCCAAGCCATGTCGGAAACGGACGAACTCGTCATCAAGGCCGCTCGCGGCATCCTCGACAAGGTCTTCTGATTGAAGCGGGCAGGTGCTGGCCGCGCCTGCCCAACCTCAGCATACGCAATTCAACACAGCCAAAGGAGCTTCGTTATGCGCCTCTCACCCAAGCTTGCGTCCGCCATCGGCGCCAGTCTGCTCATATTGACCGCCTGCGGCGAGAAAACTGATGCCCCTTCAGTCCGTTCGCTTGGCGGCGCCGCCGAGACAGGCGTGAAAACCGGCGACAAGAAGTTTGACCGCGCCATCGAGTGCTGGGCCCTCACCAGCTCGGCCTATTTCGCCCACCTCGCATTCGGTAGCGAGCAGACCGGCAACGTGCCTAACCCCGACCAGGAAATTTACGGCAACTGGTCCAAGGAAATGGCTCTCATGGCTCACGACAAGGGCATGAACTATGAGGAGTATCAGGAGCTTCAGAAAAAGGCGCAGAAGCCAACGCGCCTTTACAAGCTGCAAGTCGAGCCGGAAGTCGCCAACGCTATCCAGAGCTGCATTGATGCGGTTCCCCCGCTGAACCCGCGCCCGGATCCCAGCTGGCCCACCTGACCTGTCAGACGCACAAACGCTTCATACGCCCCTTCTCATCCGGGAAGGGGCGTTTTTGCATGCGCCAATGCAGGCCGCGCTTCAGCGCACGGCCTCGCCACATTTCACTTGTCAGAAGGCCCCGCCTGCTGGCCCGTTGGCCAGGGAGAGAGATGGTGCGGTCGAGAAGACTCGAACTTCCACGGGTTGCCCCACAGCGACCTCAACGCTGCGCGTCTACCAATTCCGCCACGACCGCACACTGGTATTCTCGAGGCAGACGGGCCGTATAAGGCGGTCATTCGCCTTTGTGAAGCCCTGAAAAACGCCTATATCGCACCGGCAATGAAGAATTTTCCTCCCGTCGAATGGGCCATCTCCGAAGCCCCCGTCCCTTACGAGGCCGCGCTGGCCTTCATGGAGGCGCGCGCCCGCGCCATCCGTGAGGAAAACGCCCCGGAACTGGTTTGGTTTCTCGAGCATCCCCCCCTCTACACCGCCGGTACGTCGGCCCGAATCGAAGACCTGCGCGACCCTGCCCGCTTCCCGGTCTTCGATGCCGGGCGCGGCGGCCAGTATACCTATCACGGCCCCGGCCAGCGGGTGGCCTATGTGATGCTGGATGTCGGCGCACGCGGGCGCGATGTCCGCGCCTTCGTTGCCCAGCTGGAAGACTGGATCATTCGCGCACTGGCAGCCTTCAATGTCGATAGCGGCGTGCGGGATGGCCGGGTCGGCGTCTGGGTGGACCGGACAGAGCCCGGCGGCCCGCCCCGGGAAGACAAGATCGCTGCCATAGGCGTGCGGCTGAGGCGCTGGGTCAGCTTCCACGGCATTTCGCTGAACGTGGAGCCTGAGCTGGAGCACTTCACCGGCATCACGCCCTGCGGCATCGCAGACCCCCGCTACGGCGTGACCAGCCTGGCAGGCCTCGGCCGTATCGTCTCGATGGAAGAGGTCGACATCGCCCTGAAGGCTGGCTTCGAGCAGGTCTTCAGGAGCAAGCTGGTGCGGGTCGGGGCGCCCCTCTCGGAGAGCCCCGCCGCCTGAAGCGTCAAGCGCCGCGTGCGATTTCGTCCGGCGTCAGATGGCTGCCGGTGCGGATTTGCCCCACGCCGCCATTCGGCAGGCGCGCCACATAGAGCAACGACCAGAGCATCGCCCCGAAAGAGGCCAGCCACCAGATCGGAAACGCAAATCCCATCCCGGTCGACTTGGCAAGGTCGCGCTGGCTCATGCCCATCATACGCGGGTCCATCGGCGGGCGTCCGGTCGCCTTGGGCTGGGCTTCCTTGGCAGCGGCGTCTTCGCCCTCGCTCTCGTCTTCCGTCTTGGTCTCCGCAGTCGTCTCAACCGCCTCGGTGTTCGCAGGCGCATGCATCGCTCGGTAATTCATGCCGCCCACCTGCGACCCCAGGGCATAGGCGACCGCGCCCAACAGCAAGGGAATTATCACGATGATCGCAAGGAAAGCTGAGCGTCCGGCCTCCGTCAGCCTGCGGACATGCACAACGAATGAGGTATAGTCCGTCACCAGCGTGAAGATCGCAAACGGCAGCAGGATCGCCGGCACAGAGAACAGGAACAGGTCCACCGGCGCGTTCATGCCATCGGTCTTGACGCCGGCAATGCCCGCAATCATCGCAATGAAGCTCGGCACGACATAGAGCAGCACACGGCCAAGGAACATGAACGTCCACGCGCGCGTAAAATGCAGCTTGTAGGTCTTTCCGAAGGGATTGAAGAGGGTCTGCCCCCATTTCATCGCCGAGGGGGCGTCCCGCTCATCGCGGATCCAGGGACGATGCGGATCAATAGCTCCAGCGGTGTATTCCATGGCAGGTCCTCGTCTTTTAACGGCGGGGGGGCAGGCTAGTCGATGTGGGCCGCAGGGGCTCCATAACGGTTCGGGTTCGGATCGGATTTGAGATTGAAAACAACAAGTCCCGCAGCGGCGCTCGAGATCAGGAATGAAATGAGGTTCGGCACCGCCGACAGCCGCCCGAACTCCTCAACCAGTTCACGCAACCGCGCTTCGTTCACGGACTCGGGCGACATGATCGCCCCCATCATCTCCCTCGACAGCTCAAGCGCCTGCGGCGACATGAGCTGAAGCAGGACGCCGCCCACGATCGCATTCAGGACCATCCAGAGGATCAGGATCACCAGCCACAGCCAGGCGGTCTGCCCGGCGTCGTGCAGGCGTTTGCCGAACACGCAGATGTAAGGGAACACCAGCGCATACTGCAGCACGTTGATCTGCGGAGAGATCACCGCAGCCGCCGCCGTGATCACCAGCATCACGCCCGTAAGCAGGATATAGGCCCGCCCGAAGCTGCGCGGGCCGATGCGACCCTGAGGATCAAGGAAAATCTGCCGGTAATCCATGCGTGTCCTGTCTTGGCCGCGCGTACGCAACGTTTGAAGAGAATATGACTGGCCTTATCAATAAACGATAAAGCCGCGCAACAAAAAAAGAGCCGGGCATGGGCGCCCGGCTCTTCTGGTCAGATAGTCTGGGCAACGATCAGGCGAAAATATCCGCGCTGCCAGCACCCGGATTCTTCGGATCGGGACCGTATTTATTGGGACCCGCCGTGCCGGGAATGAGGCAGACGATGAACAAGCCCAGCCCGACAAGGATGTTGAGGATCGGCACGAGCGCGCCGAGGATGATCCATCCCGACAGGTTCACATCATGCAGCCGCCGCACCATCAGGGCGATCCCTGGAATAAGGATCGCCAGATAGTAAAGGAACAGGATCCCGACAAACACGAAGTAAAGCGCTCCGGGCTCTCCGGTTTCCATGTTGATGCCCCCCAGCACAAAGGCCAACGTCAACAAGGCAGCAGCAACAAGGAAGTTGAACAGATACACCCACCAATATTCAGAACGCCGCGAGCGGCCCTGAAAATCGGTGTAGCGCGCAAAGAACATTCTTACGGCGTCTCCAAACCCCATATTGGTCCCCTTTTTTGGTTAATGATGTATACGAACTAAACGAAGGCAGATTCGGCGCCCGATGGACCGGGGCCATACTGATTGTCATTCGGGTCGGTCTTGTTGATCAGCCCCATCACGAAGCCGACGGCCCCCGTCACAACCAGTGTCGACAAGATACTGGGCAGCAGCTGCGCCTGTGCGGCTTTCTTGGAGGCTTCCATAGCGACGCTCATCGCCGCCGCCGGATCGCCGCTGGCACCCGCCTGCTCCATCTCACGCTGCATTTCCATCTGCAAGGCAACCGTGTCCACGCCGAAAACTGGCATCAGCACCATGCTCACGACAAACGACACGATGATGGCCAGAACGACCATCGCCACCGTCAGCCAGCCGGTTTTGCCGGAATCATGGAACCGCTTCACATGCACGGCAATCCACGGCCAAATCATGATGATCCCGAGAAAGCCCAGAAACGGCGACACGAATGCGCTGATCAGGGAAAGGGCCGCGCTGATACCGAATAGGACCAACACACCGCGCCAGTAGGTCGGTTGATCAATTCGCCCGTTCGGGCTCAGAAAAAGTTCCATGGAAGTGTCCCTTTAGCTCCGGCGGCGGATAATCGCCGCCGATATGGCGTGACAGCCTGCCTAAAGGGCGCAAACCCCTTGCCGCCACCTGTGGCAGGGATAGCAAACGGAACCGGTTTAGGAAACGTAAAGTTCGCAAGCGCGGGGGCCATGCCCCGCCTTACGCGAACTCCACCATGATTTCGTCAGCCGCCACGCTATCGCCTGCCTTGACGTTGATCGCCTTGACAGTTCCGGTTGCACTCGCGCGGATGATGTTCTGCATCTTCATCGCTTCCACGATGCAGACAGCTTCCCCTTCCTGCACTTCCTGACCAACCTCGACATCCATCGAAACGACCAGGCCCGGCATCGGCGAGATGACGAGTTTGGACGTGTCCGCTTTCGGCTTCTCCGGCAGGCGGGCATGCAGGTCGGCTACGAAGGGCGTACAGACGAGCGCGCGCAACGCAACGCCGCGATGACGGAACAGATAGCCCTCGGTGCGGTCCGCAAATTTCACAGCGAACGGCTTGCCGTCGAGCACGCCTTCCACGAGGTGCTGGCCTGGATGCCAACCGGTTACGAGGCTGTGCGCCTTGCCGCCGTCGATGTTGATCTGCGCATCGCCATCGGCGCCGATATCGATCGTGACCGGATGATGCTTGTCGCCGAGAATGACGATCCAGTCCTTGCGGGCTGCCGCCGCCGCGTCAGACATCTTGCCCGAAACCTGCGCCGCGCGGCGCGAGAAGAAGGCGTGTACATACGCTGCCGAACAGATCAGCTGGGCCTCCTGCTCCTTGGTCGGCTCGGTGCCTTCAAAGCCGTTCGGGAACTCATCCTTGATGTAGGCGGTGGTGATATTGCCGGAGCGAAAGCGCTTCTCGTCAACCACAGCCGCAATGAACGGGATGTTGTCCTGAATGCCTTCGATGTGGAAACGGTCCAGCGCCTCGCCATGCGCGTCCAGGGCCGCGTCGCGGTCCTTGCCGTGCGTGATCAGCTTGGCGATCATCGGGTCATAGAACATCGAGATTTCGTCGCCCTCGCGCACGCCGGAATCGAGGCGCACTTCGCCGCGCGCAACTTTCCCTTCCGCTGGCGGATGGAAACGCTTCAGGCGACCGATGGAGGGGAGGAAGTTCCGGTACGGATCTTCCGCATACACGCGGCTTTCCACGGCCCAGCCGTTGATCTTGATGTCGGACTGTTTGAGCTTCAGCTTCTCGCCATAGGCCACGCGCAGCATCTGCTCGACGAGGTCCACGCCGGTGATCATCTCGGTCACCGGATGCTCCACCTGCAGGCGGGTATTCATTTCAAGGAAATAGAAGCCCTTATCCGCGCCCGAAGCCACGAATTCCACCGTGCCGGCGCTGTCATAATTCACAGCCTTGGCAAGCGCGACGGCCTGTTCGCCCATCTTCTTGCGCGTTTCCGGGTCGAGCAGCGGCGAAGGCGCTTCCTCGATCACTTTCTGGTTCCGGCGCTGGATGGAGCATTCGCGCTCGTTGAGGAAGATGCAGTTGCCATGCTTGTCGCCCAGCACCTGGATTTCAATGTGGCGCGGCTCGAGGATGAACTTCTCGATGAAGATACGGTCGTCGCCGAAAGAGGCGGTCGCCTCGGCTTTCACCGCGGGGAAGCCTTCTTCGACTTCCTTGTCATTGGCCGCCACGCGGATGCCCTTGCCGCCGCCGCCGGCAGACGCCTTGATCATCACCGGATAGCCGATCTCGCGGCTGATCTCGACGGCGTGCTTGGTGTCCTTGATCAGGTCCATATGCCCCGGCACGGTCGAAACGCCCGCTTCAGCGGCCAGCTTCTTGGACGAGATCTTGTCACCCATCGCGTCAATCGCGTGCGCGTTCGGGCCGATCCAGCCGATGCCCTCTTTCTCAAGACGTTTGGCAAAGCCGGCATTCTCGGAAAGGAAGCCAAAGCCGGGGTGGATCGCTTCAGCGCCCGTCTGCTTCACCGCATCGATGATCTTGTCCGCCACGAGGTAGGACTGCGCTGCCGGCGATCCGCCGATATAGACCGCTTCATCGGCCATCTCGACCGCCATCGAGCCAGCATCTGCATCAGAGTAAACCACGACCGTTTTGACGCCCAGGCGGCGGCAGGTCTTGATGACGCGGACGGCGATTTCACCACGGTTGGCGATCAGGATCTTCTTGAACATACGGTCCTTGGCCCCTCGAAACTGTAAAAAACCCGTCTCCGTTAAGCCGCCCCTGCCGCCTTGTCCATGCTTGCCGCACCGGCAATTTGCTGCAGTGCCCCTTGCGGCCAAACAGCGCCCAACTAAAGCTGCCGCCTGATAAAAAATGACGGGAGGGTCACGTTTATGAGCGGCACACACAAATGGTTGAAGCGGTTAGGCGTCCTGGGTGGAGCCCTCATGGTTCTCCTCGGCGCCGGCTGGTGGCTGATAGGGCCGGATTGGCGCGCAATCCTCGCAAATCCGCCTGCTGGGCGCGATGTTCTCTTCTGGTCGGATGCCCAGCGCAGCGCCGCTTTCCGGATGATGGACCGCCTGCCCTTCATCATAGAATCCCGCGCCATCCCCCGCGGCGAACACGTTCATGCCCTCCCCGACGGCGCCCCGCTGGACCTCTCCAGCGAGATTGACCTGGACGCATACCTCCTATCCCAGAACGCCGCCGGCCTCGTTATCCTCCAGGATGGCAAGATCCGGGTAGAGCGTTATGGCAACGGCTTCACGCCTGAGGGCCGCTGGACCAGCTTCTCCGTCGCCAAATCGCTGACCTCCACCCTCGTCGGCACCGCCATCGCGGATGGTTACATCGACAGCCTCGACGACCCCGTGGCGCAATACATCCCGGACCTCGTCGGCTCGCCTTATGATGACGTCACCGTCGCCCAGCTCCTGACGATGACCTCCGGCGTCGGCTGGAATGAGGACTATGAAGATCCCGCCTCCGATGTCGCCCTGTTCGACAAGCAGGCCGCCGAGCCCGGCAAGAGCGGCATCGTCACCTATATGCGCACGCTTGGCCGTGCCCATCCGCCCGGCGAAGTCTGGAACTATTCCACAGGCGAGACGAACCTGATCGGCGTCCTCGTCTCCGAGGCAACCGGCAAGGAAGTCTCCGCCTACCTCTCCGAAAAGATCTGGGCGCCCTATGGCATGGAGCAGGACGCGACCTGGCTGCTCGGCCAGGATGGTCATGAGATTTCCGGCTGCTGCATCCAGGCCACCACGCGCGACTATGCCCGCTTCGGCCAGTTCATCCTCGATGGCGCCCTCATCGATGGCAGCCCCATCCTGCCGGCAGACTGGCTCCCCAGCGCCACCCTGAAACAGGCAGATATCGGCGAAGCCGGCTATGGCTACGGCTTTCAGTGGTGGACATGGGACGACGGCAGCTACATGGCCGATGGCATCTTCGGTCAGGGCATCTTCATCGATCCCGCCCGCAATCTCATCATCGCCTCAAACGCCAACTGGACCAGTGCCACAGGCACGAAGGACGGCGAATGGCGCGCCCGCGACGCCTTCTACCGCGCCGTCCAGCGCGCTGTGGACGCGGAAGGCAACTAGCCCGCCGGAAACAGAAACGCCGCCCATCCGTCAGACCGGAGTGGGCGGCGCAAACTGGTTTGACCTGCCAATTGGCGTTTAAGCCTTAGAGGCTTTCAGCAGTCTTCTTGACGAGGGCCTTGGCAAACTCTGCCGTGTCCGGATTATCCAGGGCATGGGCCAGCACGGCATCGAAATAGCCCGTCTTGTTACCGCAGTCGTGCACCGATCCGGCAAACTCGTAGGCGTAGAAGTCCTGCATTTCCATCAGCTTGGCCATCGAGTCGGTCAGCTGGATTTCGCCGCCCGCGCCTGCGCCCTGCTTTTCGAGCAGGCCGAAGATTTCCGGCTGCAGAATGTAGCGGCCCGTAATGGCGAGGTTCGACGGCGCGCTCTCGCGCGGCGGCTTCTCGACCATGCTGGACATCTTGATCAGGCGGCCATCGCGCGAAACCGGCGCAATCACGCCGTAAGCGGAAACGCGCTCTTCCGGCACGGGGTCAACGGCGATGACGTTGCCGCCCACCTTGTCATATGCGTCCACCATCTGCTTCAGGGCGGAAGGCTGGCCTTTGACGATTACGTCCGGCAGCAGAACGGCAAACGGCTCATTGCCGATCACATCGCGCGCGCACCAGACCGCATGGCCGAGGCCCAACGGTTGCTGCTGGCGCACAAAGCTGGACGATCCTGCCGGAAGGCGCGAAGCCTCCACCTGTTTCAGGATTTCGGTTTTCTTCTTGGCAGCGAGCTGGGATTCCAGTTCGTAGGCGTGGTCGAAATAATCCTCGATCGCGCCTTTGCTGCGGCCGGTGACAAAAACGATGTGCTCAATGCCCGCCTCGATGGCTTCATCGACGACATACTGGATGACCGGACGATCAACGACCGGCAGCAGCTCCTTCGGGATGGCCTTGGTGGCCGGCAGCACACGGGTGCCGAGACCGGCGACGGGTAGAACAGCTTTTCTGACGCGCATGCGCGTAAACTCCTTGGGATCTTGTGTGCCCCACCGGCACGATCTGCAATTTACCTAGCAAATCGCCTGCCACGCGAATCCGCAATGCCTGTTCAGGCGCCCGCCTGCAGGAATCCCGCAGCCACCCAGGTCGACAGCGCCACCACAAGCAGCATCGTGATGATACGGGTCATCTTCGACTCGTTCTGGCGGGAGAATGCAGCTTCCAGCCGGTCATGCAGGATGTGAACCGGCGAATGACGGCCCTTGCGGGCGGGAGTGCTGGTGTTGGCTTCGGAGACGGGAGCCTCAGCCTGCGGGGCGGGCTCGCTGTGGGTCTCAACGGGTTTCTTGACGGCGTTCATGGGTCACCCTTGGGATCTGACTTGTCCCAGCTTGTCCCGTTTTGTCCCATTTTTGGCCTAACATGACCCTAACGGGTCTGTACAATTTGCAACAAATGTCAGGGATACGCGAGGTCCATTCTTCCCTGCGCGTCGCGCCGGACATTGAACACCGAAGCAAGGATTTCCGGCGAGAGCGCTACCTCTCCCGGCCCGTCGGCGATCAGTTGGCCTTCATTCATCACGAGGATACGCGGGCAGAAACGCAACGCCAGTTCCAGGTCGTGCAGCACCACGAGCACCGTGCGTCCGGCCCCCGCTTCTGCCACCAGCGTCCGCATCAGGGCCAGCTGGTGCGCCACATCCAGCGCGGCGCAGGGCTCGTCCAGCAGGAGGACAGGCGCCGGCGAGGCCAACAGCCGCGCAAGGTGCACCCGCGCCTGCTCTCCCCCGGAGAGGGACTGAAAGGCGCGCCCCGCCAGATGCGCCGCATCCGCCTTTTCCAGCGCTTCGGCCACAGCGGCCTGGTCGCCCGCGCCCATCCGGTCGAAGGGTGCTGGCGCGCCGACAAACCGGCCAAGCGCCACAACATCCTCAACCTGTAGGTTCCACGCCACAGGACGGCTCTGCGGCAGCCAGGCGAGACGCTCCGCCCGCTCGCGCGCGCTCATCGTGTCAGCCGAGCGGTCCCCAATGCGAACTTCGCCCTCGCCTTGCGCGACACCGGCGAGGGATTTCAGGACGGAACTCTTGCCCGCGCCATTGGGGCCAACCAGCGCCGCAAGCTCGCCATCGCGTATCCAAAAGGAGACGTCCTGTATCACTTCGCGGCCGTTCAGTGTCATTTTGAGGCGTTCTGCGGCAATCATGAGGACGCCCTCCCCAATCTTGCGGCAATCCAGATGAAGACCGGCCCGCCGACAAGCGCGGCAGCGACCCCCAGCTTGAGCTCCTGCTGGAACGGCAAGACCCGCACGGCAATGTCGGCCGCCATCAGGATGATGCCTGCCAGCAGCGCCGATGGGATGAGCAGCCGCTGCGGATCATGCTTCACGAAGGGGCGGATGACATGCGGCGCGACGATGCCGACAAAGCCGATCGTCCCGGCGGTCGCGACACCCGCCCCTGCGAGCAGCGACGTGCCCGCAATGACCAGCAGGCGAATGCGGCGCGGATCGGCGCCCAGCGTGCGGGCGGTCTCGTCCCCGAGGCTGAGGGCACGCAGGCCCGGCCCGGCGAGGAAGACCAGCGCTGCGCCGATGATCCAGCCCGGCGCGCCGAGCAGCAGGTCGGCCCAGGAGCGGTTGGCGACAGAACCCATCATCCAGTTGACGAGATCGGCGAGGCTGTAGGGGTTGGGCGCCATGTTGAGCGCCAGGGACATCAAGGCCCCGGCAAAGCTCGACAGGCCAATGCCGATCAGCAACAGCGTGACGCTGCCCGCCCCGCGCATGGCGGCGAAGACGAGGAGCAGCGTCGCCACGCCTGCGCCAAGGATCGCCGCAACCGGCACGGCGAAGCTGTTGACGGCGGCAAAGCCAAAGAAGATGGCGATCACTGCGCCGAGCGCCGAGAAGGCAGAAACGCCCAGCACGCCAGGCTCTGCCAGCGGGTTTTGCAACAGGCCCTGCAGGGCGGCGCCCGCGAGGCCGAGCGCAGCGCCCGTCGCGAAGGCGGCGACCGCGCGCGGCAGGCGCAGCTCCCAGACGATGGTGCGGATGCGCTCGTCGCCCTGCCCGATGAGCGCGGCAAGCGTATCGCCAAGACCGAGCGGCGCCGTGCCAACGAGCGCGGAGAGCGCAAACAGGATGGCAACCGCCAGCGCGAGCAGGACCGTCAGGCGCATCATCGGCCCGCCTCCAGCTCTACCGCGATATGAGCCGCTTCATCCGCCACGAACCAGCCACCGCAGGAAACGCGGGCTTCGTCCATGTCGATCACCTGCGCGCCCGCCATCAGCCTCTGCATGACCGGATGACGCGAGACCGACCAGCGGTCGGTGGCGTCATCATCAAATCCGAAAAATGCCGCCAGCATCAGCGACGGCGGCGCAAGCACCAGGCCCTCCAGCGGCAGGCTTGTCCAGCCCGTGCCGGTGTTGGCGTTCTCCAGCCCCGCGCGATGCATGATCTCCTCGATCATCGTATCTTTCCCGGCGCTGACGCCGCCCGGCGTCACATAGAGCGCGCGAAGCCCGGTTGGCGCAGACGGGCCAGGACGCGCCGCGAGGAGTTCCTCCGCCCGCGCACTCTGCCCCATCTCTGCCGCCACGGCGCGAAGCACATCATCCGTACCCTCAATATCTGCGGCGTAGCCCAGCTGAACCGAACGAATGCCAAAGCGTTCGTAAAGCTGCAGAGCGCGCGGGTCCCCGCCCCAGCTTCGGATCACGATATCCGGGTCCAGCGCGACGACATCTTCCGCCGCCGTGCGGACCTTGGGAATGCCCGCCGCCTTTTTCCTGAAATAGCTGAACTCCCGCTCGGCATCCTTCGAGAGCGCAAGGATCTGCGCCCGGTCTGCCAGCGCCAGAACGAACTGGTCTGCGCAATAGTCCAGCGACACGACCGTCGGCCGTGCCGGCGCGGCGCCAGCCGTCTCTGCACCCGCAGAACCGGCCAGCCCGAGCATCAGGCAAAAGGCGGCAAGCCTCAGTTTCAACGCAGTTTCAGCCCCACGAACACGCCGGCGCCCGGCGCGTGGTAACCGTAAACATCGGTTGCCGTCTCATCAAAGACATTCTCGCCGCGCAGGGTCACCGCGATACGATCCGTGATCGGATATTCCGCCGTGATCGAGGCCAGCGTGTAGGCGTCCAGCGAAACCGCGCGGGCCGGGAACGGGCCAAAGTCGGTGTCGCCCTGCTCGCCGACATAATCGAGCGCCGCGCCGAGGCGGAAGCCGTTCGGATTGACCAGCCAGTCCGCCGCCAGAGACGCGGTAGCCTCCGGAATGCGGATCTCGTCCACGCCGGTATTGTCCTGCGAGTCAAAGAAGGTCGCCTGGCCGGAGAAGGCAAGATTTGCCAGCGCCTGCCAGCGGGCCGCCAGTTCCACACCGCTACGCTCGCTGTCGGTTGCCCGGTTGAGCGCGGTGGAGGTGAAGTCCGGATTGAACGCGGTGTAGATCTCGTTCGTCAGGTCCGCGTCGAAATACGTCGCCGAATAGCTGAACGCACCGACCGTCTGTTCCCAGCCGATTTCCCAGCTGGTCGACTCTTCCGGCTTCAGGTCCGGATTGCCGACGAAGCTGCCGGGGAAGAAGCCGAACATTTCGGTGAAGGTCGGGTTCTTGATGCCAGTGCCGACAGACGCGCGTACGCGCCCGCCAACCTGATCGAACGCATAGCCCGCGCCGAGGCGCCAGGTGGTGGCGTCATCAAAGCGGCCATCATTGTCGTCGAAACGTGCCGAAGCGGAGAAGTCGAACGCGCCGGCGGCAAGGCGGTATTCCGCGGCAAGGCCCACCGTCTCGAAGGTTTCCGAAGCATCGGTTGCGCCCGCATACTGCACGTCGGTGCGATCATACTTCTCACGCTCATAGTCCAGCAGGCCGGTCAGCGTGTGAACGCCGCTGGTGAAACGCGGGGACCAGGCAAACTTGGCGCGCTGGCCTTTAGCGTCGTCCGTCTTTGCGCCGCCGCTGAAATTGTCGCGGTCAACTTCATTGTAGCTGGCGCGGATCACGTGATCGATCGCGCCATAGCTGCCGGTGAGCGAGGCGCCCGCCAGCCACTGGTCGGCTTCGGTGCGGTTATCAGTATCGTTGAGCAAGCCGTCAAAGTCCGTATCCGAATCGAAATCGGATTCAGATTTGCGGGCGAGACCGATCAGCGAGAGCGACCAGTCCGGAGCGATGTCGAACTTGCCCGTGAGGAGACCGGAGAGGGCTTCGGAGCCGTCTTTCTCGCCGCCATTGCCCGAGCTGTCGACGCCGTCCGTGGTGAAGCCGGAGATGGCTGCGCCGAACTGCTCGCCCGACCAGCCGAGATTGCCGCGGGCGGTGCCGAAACTGCCGGCTTCTGCCGAGGCCGTTAGGCCCGCATCACGCGCCGCCGAGAGGGAAACAACCCCACCGATGGCATCGGAGCCGTGGATGGAGGAGGCTGCGCCGCGCAGCACTTCGATGCCACCAACCGGCAGCGCCGTCAGCAGGCCGAAATCGGTTTCGCCGTTCACCGGATCAGAAACTTCGATCCCGTCGAACAGGACCAGCGTGTGGTTGGCTTCAGCGCCGCGCATACGCACCTGGGTGAGGCCGCCAATGCTGCCCGAGCGGGACACCGCAACGCCGGGAACGGCGCGCAGCTGGTCTGCCGGGTTTGGCGAAAGGCGAACAGCAAGGTCTTCTTCCGTCAGCACAGAGACGGATGAGGTAACACGGTCGATCTCAACCGCGCGCAGGCCGGTGACTTCGACGGGGTCCAGAATGCGGGCTTCTTCGGCCTGGGCGAGGGACGCATTGAGGACAAGCGCGGACGCGCCTGCGAGAGTGAGTCTGAGGAACATCGGTCCACAGGTCCTTCTTTGGCCGGAGGGAATTATCCCTGCGCGGCGGGTTCATGACATGTCGCATGAACGGAAGGTTGCCTTCCGCGGCCCCTCGCCTGGTCCCGGGCGGCGAGCCAACGACGGCAACAGGCAGGTCTCCTGACTTCGCGGATCATCGCCGGGGAGAGCTGCCTTCCCGGTTTCCCAGTGGCAAATGGCTCACACGGCTCCCCGCTCACAGTTACGGGCATAGCGCCGGAGTCTCACCGGCTTCCCTTTTCACCCGGACCTTGATCCGGGCACCTGTCGCGTGAGGGGGCTGTAATCCGGTTTTTGCAGCGCGGCAAGCAGGGGGCATGAATACGCAGGCTGCGCCCCCTCCGTCAGTCTGCTGCGCAGCCTGCCACCTCCCCCGCAAACGGGGGAGGAGTCCACCGCACCATCTCAGAGGTGGGCACAACGTCAATCCTCCCCTGCTCGCGGGGGAGGTGCCCGAAGGGCGGAGGGGGACGCCCCGGTTCGTCTACGCCCGAAATCTAAAGACTGTTCAGCAAATGCCCGCCATCGACCACAAGCGTCGAGCCGGTCATGAAGCTGCCAGCGTCAGAGGCGAGCAGCAGCAGCGGGCCGGCCAGTTCGTCGATATTCCCGATGCGGCGCATTGCGATGCGGCGCAGCATCATCTGCCCCTGTTCGCTGTCGAGGAACTCGTCATTGATCTCGGTCTTGAAATAGCCCGGCGCGATGGCGTTCACGCGCACATTGTAGCGCGCCATTTCCAGCGCCATCTGGCGGGTCATGTGGTCCACCCCGGCTTTCGAAACACAGTAAGCAGTCGTCATCGCCTGCGGGTGGAGGCCGGTGATCGAGGCAATGTTGATGATGGAGCCTTTGGCGCCCGCCTTCACCATGGCGTTTGCGCCATGCTTGGCAACGCGCCAGACGCCGGTGAGATTGGTGTCGATCACCGCGTTCCAGTCGTCCTCGCTCATGTCGCGGAACCAGCCCTCTCGGGACATGCCGGAATTGTTGACGATCACATCCGCCGGGCGGCCGAGCGCCTCCTGGATGCTCTCGAAAGCGGCGATGATGCTGCCGTCGCTGGTGACATCCATGGCGACGGGCAACGCGTTGCCGCCTTTTTTCTGGATGGCAGCGGCGACCTCTTCGAGGCGGTCCATACGGCGTGCCGCAAGGACAACCGTAGCGCCCGCATCGGAGAGAACATGCGCGAAATGGCGCCCCAGACCGCTTGACGCACCGGTAACCAGAGCGACACGATTAGCCAGACTAAACAAACTCATGCCCTAAACCCTCAAAATAACTATTGCATGGCGCAAAGTTTAACCTAATCCAAGGCGCCATGAAGATATCAGTGCTCAAAGAACGGCGACCCGGCGAAACCCGCGTGGCGGCAACTCCGGAGACAGTCAAGAAACTAATTGGCCTGGGCCACACGGTCACGGTCGAGGGAGGAGCAGGAACCGTTGCCGGTTTCCTGGACGCAGCCTTTACGGAAGCAGGCGCCAGCATCGCTGGTTCTGCCGCCGAGGCAGCGAATGGCGCGGACATTGTGTTCAAGGTCCGCCGCCCGGAGAAAGACGAGATTGCCGCCCTGCCCGAAGGCACGGCGCTGATCGCGCTGATGGAGCCGTTTGCGTACCCCGCTGACGAACTCGCCGCGCTCAATGCCCGCAAGATTGCGGCGCTCTCGATGGAATTTACCCCCCGCATCACGCGCGCCCAGTCGATGGATGCGCTCTCATCCCAGTCGAACCTCGCCGGCTATCGCGCGGTCATCGAAGGGGCACAGATCTATGGCCGCGCCATGCCGATGATGATGACGGCAGCGGGCACGGTTGCCCCGGCCAAGGTGTTCATCATGGGCGCCGGTGTGGCCGGCCTCCAGGCGATCGCCACCGCCCGCCGCCTCGGCGCGGTTGTGACGGCTACGGACGTTCGTCCCGCCGCCAAGGAACAGGTCGCCTCGCTCGGCGCGAAGTTCATCGCGGTGGAGGATGAAGAGTTCAAGGCCGCCGAAACCGCTGGCGGTTACGCCAAGGAAATGTCCAAGGAATACCAGGCGAAACAAGCTGCCCTCACGGCCAGCCACATCGCCAAGCAGGATATCGTCGTCACCACGGCGCTGATCCCCGGCCGTCCGGCCCCGGTGCTGGTCACCGAGGAGATGGTGAAAGCCATGAAGCCCGGTTCGGTGATCGTCGACATGGCCGTCAGCCAGGGCGGCAACTGCCCCCTGTCGAAGCCGGACGAGATCGTCGATGTCGGCGGGGTGAAACTGGCCGGGTTCTCGAACCTGCCAGCCCGCCTGCCGGCGGACTCCTCCTCGCTCTATGCCAAAAACCTCCTCGCCTTCCTTCCGCTGATCACGGCTGAAGGCGGCGCGCTCACCCTCGACACCGAGGATGAAGTCGTCGTCGCCATGCTGCTGACGCGGAACGGCGAAACTGTAAGTGAAAGGCTGAAGTGATGAAACGCGCTCTCGCCACCACCGTTGCCCTCACCGCCTTTGCCCTCCCGGCCTTTGCCGATGCGGGCGGTATCAACTCCACTGTGTTCCTGGCTGCGATCTTCGCGCTCGCCTGCTTTGTCGGCTATTATGTCGTCTGGTCGGTGACGCCTGCCCTGCACACGCCCCTGATGGCCGTGACGAACGCGATTTCGTCCGTGATCGTCGTTGGCGCGCTGGTTGCTGCGGCGGCCCATGGCCTCTCTTCGGAAGGCTGGATCGCCAAGATCCTCGGCGCCATCGCCGTTGCCCTCGCCAGTGTCAACATCTTCGGCGGCTTCCTGGTCACCCAGCGCATGCTCGCCATGTACAAGAAGAAGGGGAGCTAACCTATGGACCAGTTCCATTCCACCTGGGCGCCCCTGCTCTATCTCGTCTCGGGCATCCTCTTCATCCTCGCCCTGCGCGGCCTGTCCAGCCCGGCCACCAGCCAGAAGGGCAACCGTAACGGCATGATCGGCATGGCGATTGCGGTCGCCACCACCATCGCCCTGCTCTGGAACTCGCTGGACCCGGCCACCTGGGCGCTGATGATCGGCGCTGTCGCCGTCGGCGGCACCATCGGCGCCATCATCGCCCGCAAGATCCCGATGACGGACATGCCCCAGCTTGTCGCCGCCTTCCACTCGCTCGTCGGCCTTGCCGCTGTGCTGGTGGCCTCGGCCGCGCTTTATGCGCCCGGCAGCTTCGGCATCCTGGGCATCACCGGCATCAAGGCCGCCTCGCTGATCGAACTGGGCCTCGGCTCGGCCATCGGCGCGCTGACCTTCACCGGCTCGGTCATCGCCTTTGCCAAGCTCAACGGCAATATGAGCGGCGCGCCGATCCTGCTGCCCGCCCGCCACCTGCTGAACATCGCGCTCGGCGTCGGCATCGTTGCGCTGCTGGTGATCCTCATCCAGTCGAACGGCACCGCCCATTGGGCCTTCTGGGGCCTGACGGCGCTGGCGCTGGTCCTTGGCATCACGCTCATCATCCCGATCGGCGGGGCAGACATGCCCGTCGTCGTCTCGATGCTGAACTCCTATTCGGGCTGGGCGGCGGCTGCGCTGGGCTTCACGCTGGGCAACTTCGCGCTGATCATCACGGGCGCCCTCGTTGGCTCGTCCGGCGCGATCCTCTCCTACATCATGTGTAAGGGCATGAACCGCTCTTTCATCTCGGTGATCCTCGGCGGTTTCGGCGCAGACGACAGCGCCGCTGCCGCCGGCGGCGCCAAGGTGGACCGCCCCTACAAGAAAGGCTCGGCAGACGACGCAGCCTTCATCATGAAGAACGCTTCCAAGGTCATCATCGTGCCGGGCTATGGCATGGCGGTCGCCCAGGCCCAGCACGCGCTGAAGGAAATGGCCGAGAAGCTGAAGGAAGAAGGCGTCGAAGTGAAATACGCCATCCACCCCGTCGCGGGCCGGATGCCGGGTCACATGAACGTCCTCCTCGCCGAAGCGCAAGTTCCGTATGATGAGGTTTTCGAGCTTGAAGACATCAACTCGGAATTCTCCGCTTCGGATGTTGCCTTCGTCATCGGCGCCAACGACGTGACCAACCCCGCCGCGAAGACCGACAAGACCTCGCCGATCTACGGCATGCCGGTCCTCGACGTGGAAAACGCCCGCACGGTGCTGTTCATCAAGCGTTCGATGGGCTCTGGCTATGCCGGCATCGAGAACGAGCTGTTCTTCCACGACAACACGATGATGCTGCTCGCCGACGCCAAGAAGATGGTCGAAGACATCGTCAAGGCGCTCTAGGCCGCTCACTGCCGATTGTTACTTTCGTCCCCCTCGATGCGCGCAAGCGCATCTGAGGGCCCAGCTTCTCAACCTTCCGCATCCGTACATCTCGTTTGGCGTCATCCCGGTTTCGCCGCCGGCGAAGACCGGGACCCAGTCATTCTTTGCGCTGGGTCCCGGACATTTGCTGCGCAAATTCCGGGATGACGACGCACTGATGTCGCCGGGTTCGACGGGTCAGGAGATGGGCCCTCAGACCGGCTGCGCCGGTCGAGGGTGACGAAACGCAGAGAATTTCAAACGCTCGCTGAGCGCTCCCCGAACACCACGATCTTGTTGTCCACATCATGGCCAATGTCCGCCCGGCCAAGATAGGCAATGCCATTGCGGGCGCACCAGCTGCGCGCAATCTCTTCCTCGTCCTGCCCGAAATCGACATCATTCACCGGGATAGGCCCGCAGCGGCCGAGCCGGATGCCCGCCGCCGCGCGCACGGTCTCGCTTGAGGTCAGCGTGAACATCAGCCGGTCCAGCCGGTAATGATACTCGCCCACATCCTCGATCAGCAGCGTCGCCCCGGAAAGATCCGGCGCATAGTCCGTGCCGATCAAACTCGCCAGTACACTGATGTTATAGGCGGCATACTTCCCCGGCACGCGCGTCCCCGGCTCCACGCCCGCCTCGCCATCCGCGCCGCTCAGGAACCCGATCGCCCGGCGCACAGCCGCCTCGCCGCCCTCGCGCAAGATGTCCGCCGGCATCGGCCCATGCGCCACCCGGCCAATCCCTTCCTTCGCCAGCCGCGCCAGCAAGAACCCGGTATCGCTATACCCCAGATACGTCTTGCGCCGCGCCGCCTCGCCCAGCCGCTCAAACGCACTGTCGAGCAACCGGCAAGCCCCATACCCACCGCGAGCAAACCAGATCGCATCAAGGCCGGGGTCGTTGGCAAACTGAACGAAGGCATCCACCCGCGCCTCATCCGGCCCGGCGAAATGGCCCTCCCGCAGGAAGCATTGGGGGTGGAAGAAGAGTTCAGCAGAGTTGCCTGAAAGCGCAGTCACGCGATCCGCGATGGACTTATCCAGAGAGCGCCCGGGCGCTACGATGCCGATGCTTATTTTGCGGTCTATCATGTCGTGCCCACAGTAGTGCCGATGTGGCTAAGTCGGCATGCTCCAAATGTTGAAATAGACTTTAACCGATAAGCAATTGTGGCTTTTCTTTCCTATACCCCAACCCGCGCCAAACCGGGTATCCAGGTAAATCAAGATGAAACTCAACGATACGATCCGGCGTTCTGCTGTGTTCCGGAAGCTGCCGCTGGCTTCGATCACCCAATGCAATTTCCAGAGAAGCAATCTCCTTGCTCAATTCCCCATCGGAAACCGCGAGGACTAGATCAGTCTTGATAGTTGGCGCCATACCGATGTTGCCTAGAAAGTGTCCCGGAGCGGTGAGCTGATTGCAGACGATAACTTCGGAGTGGCTCAAATACCGAAGCGAACTGTGCTCGGGAAACGCAGGAACCATATCACGCAGTGTGGCATAAACTGATGGAGAAAAGGCAATTGGACCTAGTTCGTAGATGAATGCCGGTGGCGTAGCCTCTTCGTCGCCGTCCAAAATTGCATGCGCTGCTGGCACTATAATCGCACAGTCATTGTGTCGCCGAAGACTGACAAGTCCTCCTGGTATACAACCGACAATACCACAGTCGCATACGTCCAACTGAAAATTATCCTGATCATACTCAATGAAACGAGCTGATCTGAGTAGTTCTTTTCCATTTGCAAATATGGATTTGTCTTGAAAATAACCTGCGCGGCCGAAAGCGGCCAGGTCGACCAGTTTCGGCCTTTCTTCAAGTCTATGAATGTTTGTCAACAAATACTCAGCCCAGACATTTCGCAGCAACGCGTCTAAAATAACTACGCCCCTAAAGTATGGCTTACAACAAGGCGATTTCCGAATACGCCGTTGGTAACAATCTGCGTCATGGACATACTTGTTTGAGCGTTCAGGTGATCGTCCACCATTAATGCTACCGCCCCTCAACCCAATTAAATAAGCTGCCAACCATGACACACCCGACTCGTTACTTCTTCTGCGGCATTGGCGGCTCCGGCATGTTGCCGTTGGCGCTTATCCTGCTCGATCAGGGCCATATCATCGAGGGGTCGGACCGCTCGCTGGATCAGGGGCGCACGCCCGCGAAGTTTGACTACCTGCGCACGCGCGGCATCAAGCTTTACCCGCAGGATGGCAGCGGCGTGACGCGCGCCGATCAGGTCGTCGTCGCCTCGGCAGCGGTGGAGGATACCGTGCCCGATATTGCCGCAGCGATCCGCGTGGGCGCGAAACGGATGAGCCGGGCGCAGATGCTCTCGGCCCTCTTCAACGCCGCGCCCACGGCCATCGGCGTGGCGGGCACGAGCGGCAAATCCACCACCACCGGCATGATCGCCTGGATACTCCATCACACGGGCAAGAGCCCCACCGTGATGAACGGCGCGGTGATGAAGAATTTCCAGACGCCGGACGCCCTCTTCGCCAGCTCCCTCGTCGGCGCCAGCGGCATCTTCGTTTCCGAGGTGGACGAAAGCGACGGCTCGATCGCGGGCTATAATCCGCGTGTGGCAGTCGTCTCCAACATCTCGCTGGACCACAAATCGATGGACGAGCTGCGCGCGCTCTTCGGCGGCTTCGCTTCGCGGGCTGAAACCGTGGTGCTGAACCTCGACAATGACGAGACCGCGCGGCTGGCAGCAGACTTCCCCGCCGCGATCACCTACAGCCTGACAGACCCCGCCGCCCGCCTCATCGCGCAGGACATTGCGCCCGCGCCTACGCACATCACCTTCTCCGTACACGATCAAAAGACGGGCGAAACAGCCGCCATCCGCCTCGCCACGCCCGGCAGGCATAACGTCTCCAACGCCCTCGCGGCCATCGCCGCCTGCATGGCTTGCGGCGTCACACTGGCAGAGGCGTCCAAGGCCCTTGCCACCTTCGCCGGCATCTCCCGCCGCTTCGATGTGATCGGCACAGAAGGCGGCGTCACCGTGATCGATGATTTCGGCCACAACCCGGACAAGATCGCCGCCACCCTGCGCACGGTGAACCAGTTCCCCGGCCGGGTGCTGGTGATGTTCCAGCCCCATGGCTTTGGCCCCTTGCGCAACATGCGCCGCGAGTTTGCCGAATGCTTTGCCGAAAATCTGGATGCGGAAGATATTCTCCTGATGCCGGAGCCGGCCTATTTTGGCGGCACGGTGGACCGCTCGGTCGGCAGCACGGATCTCGCCGCAGACATCACTGCGCTGGGTCGCCATGCCGAGGCGCTGGGCGACCGCGCCGCCTGCGGCGCGCGCCTTCTGGAACTGGCAAAGCCGGGAGACCGCATCCTCGTCATGGGCGCGCGCGATGACACGCTGACGGTGTTTGCGCAGGAATTGCTCGCCCGCTTCAAGGCCCGCGCCGAAGCCTGAAAAACTCCAACGCCGTTGGAGTTTTTGCCCTTCCCGTTGGAGGAATGGTTGGAGTTTTTTCAGAGCTTTTCAGCCCCCGCCGCCCTGCCCGATATAGCCCAGCGTCGTCGCCAGGCGGATCGTCTGCGAGCGGCCCGAAACGCCCAGCTTGCGGCTGGCATTGGTCATGTGGAAGCGGATGGTCGGCGCCGAAACGCCCATGATCGTGGCGATCTCGGCGTCTGTCTTGCCGGCTGCGGCCCATTTCAGGCACTGGATTTCCCGGCGCGTGAACTCCACCAGTTCCGGTGGCACAGGCGGCACGGTCGCGTCGCGATAGGCCGACAGGAATTTCAGCGCCAGCAGGTAAAGCGCTGGCCCGTGTTCGTCAAAAAGCGCTGCAATATCAACCGACTTGTCGTCCGTCGCCCAGACGACAGCGCCAATCACGCCCATCGGTGAATGGATCGGCGCGATGATCGCCCCCTGCACGCCATAGGCGCCATAGGCTTCCGGATCGATGCGCTGGTTCACGCCCTGCAGCGCGCCCACCTTGCGCCAGCTGTGCATCGCCCCCTGCTGATAATAGAAGGGCTCCCCGCACACGCGCACCACGCGGATGATGCCCGCGCGCAGCGCAAAGGCGCGGTCTTTCCAGTAGGCCAGCGCCGGGTCCACCCAGCGGAACACAGTCTCTGCCAGTGGCCGGCCATCTTCCCCGATCATCGGGGACGGATCGGAAATATCCGCGCTGACCGCGATGTAAGGCAGCCCGATTTCCCGGCCCATGCGATCAATTTCTGCCGCCAGCTCCATCGTCTCGCGCAGCGTGTTTTCGGGTCCTGCAGTGTCCATTCGATAGGGCCCTATCAATTCCGTCAGCTTGTCTCGCCGTGGCTCACTTGCTCCAACTTGCGAAAAGCCAGAGAAATCAGCCGGGAGGCGACGCAATGAAACTAGATCTGTCACCACAGGATATTGAATTTCAGGAAGAAGTGCGAGCCTTCCTCAGGGACAATCTTACCCCCGAACTGGCTGCGGCAGGTCGTCTCGCCACCAGCGTTTTCATTGAACCGGAATTCACCCTGCCCTGGCAGCGTATCCTGCATGCGCGCGGCTGGGTCGCGCCGCACTGGCCAAAGGAATATGGCGGGCCCGGCTGGAGCGAGATGCAGCGCTATATCTTCGCTACAGAAACCGCCCGCGCAGGCGCGCCGGGCCTTGCGCCCATGGGCCTCGGCATGGTTGGCCCCTGCATCATCGGCTACGGCACGCCGGAGCAGAAGGCGCACTATCTGCCCCGTATCCTCTCGGGCGAGGACTATTGGTGCCAGGGCTATTCGGAGCCCGGCTCCGGCTCAGACCTTGCCTCGCTGCAGCTGCGCGCAGTCAGTGATGGGGACGACTATATCCTCAACGGCACGAAGATCTGGACCACCCACGCCCACCACGCGAACAAGATGTTCTGCCTGGTGCGCACGGACCCCGCCGCCAAGCCCCAGCAGGGCATCACCTTCCTGCTGCTGGACATGAACACGCCGGGCATCAAGGTTGACCCCATCATCACGCTGGCGGGCGAGCATGAGCTGAACCAGGTGTTCTTCGACGATGTGCGCGTGCCAAAATCCGGCCGGCTCGGCGAGGAGAATGACGGCTGGTCGGTGGCGAAATACCTGTTGGAATTCGAGCGCTCGGGCGGCTCCTCCGCCGGGCTGGAAGCGGGCCTTAGCCGCCTGCACAGCTATGTAGCCGGGCTGGGCGACGCAGACCTGATGCGCCGGACAACAGAACTGGCCACCCGCATTGAAGCCATCAAGGGAACCGAGCAGCGCATCCTCTCCGCCGTTTCCAGTGGCAAGCCGCCGGGGCCGGCCGCCTCCATGCTGAAGATCCAGCGGACGGAGTTGATGCAGGCGGTGGACGAACTCTCGATCATGGCGGGCGGCCTCCAGGCCTGCGTGCACCAGCTCGACGCCGTTCACCCGCTATCGAATGTGGAACCTGTCGGCCCGAAAGAGCTGGTGACGGCCATGCCGCGCTATCTCAATAACCGCGCCGGCTCGATCTATGGCGGTTCCAACGAAATCCAGCGGGGCATCATCGCCAAAGGCGTTCTGGGGCTCTAGGCGCGCATTCAGAGCCAAACGCCCGGCAAGCCTAGCGGCCTTGCCGGGCGTTTTGATTCCAGGCGCAGCAAAACCCTCCCGGAGGAAGCGGTTAGCGCCTTGATTTCAAGGGGGAAGATGGTGTGCCCAGCAGGGTTCGAACCTGCGACCTACTGATTAAAAGTCAGTTGCTCTACCAGCTGAGCTATGGGCACATCGCGATCGCCAAAACGACCGAAGCGGCCATTTAGGCCGGGAGTCGGGGTCGGTCAACCGTTCCCTGCACGCCAAGCCTTGAACTGGCCAACTTTTTCACATCTCATTGGCCGATGAGACACCTTTCCCTTGCTTTTTCAGCCCTTCTTCTCGCTTCAGCCTGCGCCAGCGGCGGGCAAAACACCTCAGAATCGGCCACGATCTCACAGGAAGTGGGCACCGTGGCGAGCGAGACAGCCACGCAGACACGCGACGGCTTTACCAATGCGGCGCTCTCGCCGCTGGAAGACCTGAACCTGCGCCGTCAGGAGATTCCGCCGGCGCTCGCCCCGCTGAAACAGCCCTATCTCTCCGGCGAGCCGATGACGTGTGAAGACGTGGCGGCACGCCTGGGGGAGCTGAAAGCCGTGCTGGGCCCCGACTGGGACGCGCCGACGCCCGAAGAGCGCCGCCGGACAGACCAGATTGCCGACGCCGCCTCCGGCTTTGCGCTCAACGCGGTGGAATCCGGGGCGACGGGGTGGATCCCCTTCCGGGGCCTCGTGCGGCAGGCGACCGGCGCGGCGAGCCATGAGAAGAAGGTAGCCCGCGCCTTCACGCTGGGCGCGCAGCAGCGGGCCTATCTCAAGGGCTATGGCATGGCGCTGGGCTGCGAGCAGCCGGCCCGCCCGGACTTCGACGCCCTGCGCGACGCCGAGGCCGACAAAGTGCTCTACAAGTAAGCCCTACTCGGCGGCGCGCGGCTTGGACTTCGTGCCTTCCCAGCGGGCCGACAGCTCTGCGCGGAGGGCTTCGAAGCGGCCTTCGGCGATGGCGGCGCGGATCTCCGCCATCAGGGCCTGGAAGAAGGCCGTGTTGTGCCAGGAGAGCAGCATCGGCCCGAGATATTCCCCGGCCTTGAAGAGGTGGTGCAGGTAAGCGCGGGAATAGTCGCGGCTGGCCGGGCAATCGACCGCTTCGTCCAGCGGGGCGAGGTCTTCGGCAAAGCGGGCATTGTTGAGATTGAGCGGGCCATCCCATGTCCACGCCTGACCGTGGCGGCCAGAGCGCGTGGGCAGCACGCAATCGAACATGTCGATGCCGCGCGCAACGCTTTCGACAAGATCAATCGGCTTGCCGACGCCCATGACATAGCGCGGCATACCATCAGGCAGATGCGGCACGGTCATGTCGATGGTGGCACACATCTGCTCATGGCCTTCGCCCACGGCGAGACCGCCCAGCGCAATGCCGCCGAAGCCCTGCGAGATGACACCTTTTGCCGAGCGCGCGCGCAGATCTGCAAAGTTCGAGCCCTGAATGATGCCGAACATCGTCTGGCTGTCGCGGACGCCGAACGCGTCGAGGCTGCGCTCGCCCCATTTCAGGGAGAGCTCCAGGCTGCGCTCGGCTTCTTCATGCGTACACGGAAAATTCGTGCACTCATCGAGCTGCATGGAAATGTCGGCGCCCAGAAGGTCTGCCTGGATCTCGATGGAGCGGGCGGGCGTCAGCCGGTGGGTCGAGCCATCGATATGGCTCTGGAAGGTAACGCCGTCAGCGTCCATCTTGCGCAGCTGGGCGAGCGACCAGACCTGGAAGCCGCCACTATCGGTCAGCATCGGGCCGGACCAGCCGGAGAATTTGTGCAGGCCGCCCAGCTTCTTCACCCGCTCGGCGCCGGGGCGTAGCATGAGGTGGTAGGTGTTGCCGAGGATGATGTCGGCCCCTGCCCCTTTGACCTGATCCATATAAAGCGCCTTCACCGTGCCGGCCGTGCCGACGGGCATGAAGGCGGGCGTGCGGATGTCTCCGCGCGGGGTTTTCAGGCGGCCGGTGCGCGCTTTGCCCTCGCGGGCGGCGATTTCAAATGGAAACGTAGCCATGGGGCGGGCGTATAGGGGCGCTGGCGCGGGAAGCCAAGTGGGGCGGCTGCGCGGGCGGCCGGAACGCGCAGGGGCGCGGCCGGTGGGGGTGTGCTTGGGTTGGGGGAAAGAGTTGTGGGAGATCCCCGCCTTCGCGGGGATGAGCGGAGGTTGGTGCGGGGGGAGTTAGGATGTGTCGGGGGTGAGCCCGCTGATCCTTCGACTTCGCTCAGGATGAGCTTCGGGAGGTGGGGTGTTTGAGGCGTCCCCAAAACAACAGGAAAACGCCAACGGGGCCTGGGTGAGGTTCGTCGGGAGATCGGATTCCCAGACGGGATCGCTCCATTCCGGTTTCGTGAGCGCTGGTTTCTTGTAGGCGCGCCAATGGTCGCCGACGCTGACGATGTGGATGCGGCCCCATTTGGTGACGGCGATGAGGAGGGTGCGGAGTTCCACGTCCTGCCGTTTGAAGATCGCGCGCAGCTGCAGCCAGAGGTATGGCCAGAAGACTGGCAATACATGGGCATAGAGGCGGGCGATCTGGGGTGTCATGGGGCTGAGTATATGTCAGCCTGCGGAGGGGGTGGATACGATTGCGGGTTGTGGTGTGTTTGTGGGCGATGGGTGTTGGATAGGTGAGCCCGCTCTATCCTTCGACTTCGCTCAGGATGAGCTTCTCTAGCGCAGCATTTCGGAGCTCATCCTGAGCGTCCTTCGCCGGGCTCAGGATGAGGTCGACGGATGGGCGGGCTGCGCTGGGTCCCGGTCTTCGCTTGCAGCGAAACCGGGATGACGGAGCCGAGGGGGCTGCGGCGTTGGAGTTTTTTGCGGGAAACGCCAAGAAAACTCCAACGGGACGCCAAATACTCCAACGGCGCCCTACCCCGCCATGAAGACCTGCCAGGCGGCCATCAGCATGCCGAAGGCGCGCAGGTCTCCGGTGGTGGTGGGGGCCATCTTGTTCATGGCGTAGGCGTAGGTGGCGCGCTGGTCCATGTCGATCACGGCGAGGGAGCCGCCATAGCCGCCCCAGTAGATCGTGTTCGGATTGGGGAAATTGGCAATGCCCCCCGGCAGGCCGAAGCCGAGACCGTAGCGGACGGGCACTTTCAGGATCTTGTCTTCCCCCTCGATCTGGAATTCCAGCGCCTTGCGGCAGCCAGCCTCGGACATGATCTGCTTGCCGTTTGCCGCCCCGCCATTGGCGAGGATGGTGTGGACGAGGGCGACCGAGCGGGCATTGCCTGTGCCGCCAGCCGCGGGGATTTCAGCGGCGCGCCAGGCGCGGGTGCGCGTGTCCATCGGATCGATGGGCGGGTTCATCAGGTTGAGGATCAGCGGATCGACGGCGCCATCCCCCATCGCCGAACCGGCGGGTGGAGGCGTGAGATCGGCAACGCGATAATCTTCCGTGGCCGGAAGGCCGATATGAAAGTCTGCGCCGATGGGCCCGGCAATTTCCTTGCGGAAGACCGTGCCGACCGTTTCGCCCGCCACGCGGCGGATGACTTCGCCGACGAGATAGCCCTGCGTCATCGCGTGGTAGCCCGGCGCGCTGCCCGGCTGCCAGTAAGGCGCCTGCGCGGCGAGCAGGCTGGTGGCTTTCTCCCAGTCGTAAAGGTCTTCCCGCGTCATCGGCGCCTTCCAGCCGGAGAGGCCGGCCGAATGGCTCATCAGATGGGCGACGGTCACGTCCGCTTTGCCGTTGGCGGCAAATTCCGGCCAGTATTTTGCAACCGGGTCCTCAAATTTCAGCGCGCCCTTGTCGGCAAGGTAGAGCGCCGTCAGTGCCGTCATCGTCTTGGTGGTGGAGTAGACATTGACCAGCGTGTCCTGCTGCCAGGGGCGCGCCTGCGCCTCGTCGGCATAGCCGGCCCAGATGTCAATCACGGGTTTGCCGTCCAGCGTCATGCAGAAGCAGGCACCGTTTTCCTGGCCGTTTGCAAAGTTCTGCGCGAAGGCATCGCGCACGGACGCAAAGCGCGCCTCCACGGCGCCGTGGACTTCAGTCTGGCTCATTGGTTTCCCCCCAAAAAGGATATGCCCGCCCTGGTGGCAGGTCATTCTATCGATCAAGGGGTAAGGCAGCCGCCGGAGGCTGGCAAGCGTGACGCCAGGACGATCAGAAATCGATCGTGGCGCCGGCAAGCTCGGGCAGCTGGAGCACGATGACGAGATCGCGCATTTCCTGGCGGGCGGCCTTGTGGCTCATCGAGAAGGCGACGTTGGAGCCCTCTTCGGTGAGGTCCAGCAGGGTGAGACCTGCAGGGAACAGCTCGCGGTAGATCACGCGCTCGGAGAGGCCCGGCGCCAGGCGGAAGCCAATGCGGCGGGAAAGGTTTTCCAGCGCGCCACCGACACGTTCCTTGTTGCGGGCCGCCAGCGGCGACATGCGGTTACGCATCACCACCCAATCAATCGGGCGGCGGCTCGACTGGGCTTTCTTCTTCCGGCAGTCCCACACCATTTCGGAGTAGAAGCTGGGGCGGACGACTTCGAGCGTCTGGGGGTTCACGTCTCCCAGCAGGTCGAAATCGACGAAGCTGTCATTTAGCGGGGTGATCAGCGTGTCGGCGCTGCGGTGCGCGAGGCGGGACAGGAAGGTATCGCCGCCGGGCGCATCGACGATGATGAAATCGCAGGTCTGCTTGAGGCGCGCGAGGCCGAGATTGAAGCGTTCGCTCTCTTCGGCTTCGGCGCGGTCGAGATCCCGCTCCTGGCTGGCCTCGACGCGCACGATCTCCGGCATGACAAGCGTGGCGCCAGTTGTCTGGGCCCAGCGGACACGGTTTTCGAGATAGCGAGTCAGCGAGCGCTGGCGGACATCGAGATCGATCACGCCGACCTTCTTGCCGGTCCGCAGGAGCGCAACGGAGAGGTGGATCGAAACCGTGGACTTGCCGGCACCGCCCTTTTCATTGCCGATGACAATCACACGCGCGTCGCGGGCGGGCGCCTCAAGGCCCCCACCGGCAACACGACTCAGATGAGCGACGCCGTCGGCGGGCATCCTGGGAACTCCACAGAACCTCCGGCGGAAAACATATGCCGCCGGTCAAACAACTTGCTTCAGGCGACGCGCGGAAGCGCTTCGACAGGCATCGCGACCGAGTTGGCCGTACGCGGCAGGGCGAAGGTATGTTCGACAAAGAGGTCGTCATCCTCAAATGGAACAACGTTGGTGAGCACCGGGATAGGCGCGCGATCTTCGTCGAAAAGCATCGGGTCGATCGCGAGCGGCGCATCGGAAGGCGCGGCATACGCCATTTCTGCAGCCTCCGGGACGCGGGCAAGGCTGGACAGTACGCCGCGAAGCGCCGAAAGAGCACCAGATACGCGGGAATACTCCTGCTCCAGCATATAAGCACCGGAGGCGAGGTTGGTCTCAGGCCGATCGAACAGCCAAGTATCGTGTTCATCCTCGGTGCGGAAGCTGCCCCGAATGGGTTCGGGATGCCTTTCCGCGACGTTTGCCTTGCGCAGGCCAAGCGAAACTGCACCAAAGAGTGCGAGCGAGCGGAGGGTGGTAACGATGCGCTGGGTCATGTCTGTAAAATTCCCGCGTATGGGTTAACAACGCATTAACTTCATCCTGAAGCAGGGCATCTGGAAAGTGAATTCCACGAAAGAAAACTTAGTAGAGATCATCCGCACACGCAGCGAGCTGCAGGCGCGGGTAAGGGCCTGGAAACAGGCAGGTGAAACCGTCGGTTTCGTCCCCACCATGGGGGCGCTGCATGGGGGGCACCTCTCGCTCATTGAAAAGGCTCAGGAAAAAGCCACGCGCACGATTGCGAGCATTTTCGTCAACCCGACCCAGTTCGCGCCAGGCGAGGATTTCGACACCTATCCACGGCACGAAACCGAAGACATTGCGAAACTTGCGAGCGTGAACTGCGACGCGGTTTATCTGCCCAGTGTTGCAGAAATGTATCCCGAAGGATCGGTGACGAACGTCCGCGTCGAATCGCTTTCCGATTTGCTGGACGGAATCTACAGGCCGCACTTCTTCTATGGCGTGGCAACCGTGGTCGCCCGCCTCTTCCTCCACACGCAGCCCGATGTGGCCGTGTTCGGGGAGAAGGATTACCAGCAGCTGCAGGTGATCCGCCGGATGGTGCGCGATCTGGGTTTCCCGATCGAGATCATCGGGGGCGAGACCCAGCGCGATGCGGACGGCCTCGCCCAGTCATCGCGTAATCTTTATCTTTCCCCAGAGGAACGTCGCACGGCGGGCGCGATCTATGCCGCAATGCACCGCGCCAGGACGCGCCTGGCGCTGGGCACCCTGCCCGGCGAAGCGATGGCCGAGGCCGAAGCGCTGCTGGGCAAGGCAGGGTTCCGCAAGATCGACTATGTGACGCTGGTGGACCCGGCCACATTACAGGCGCTGCCCGTGGATCAGCCGCTGGAACCAGGCACGCCCGCGCGGATGCTGGTGGCCGCCTGGATGGGCAAGACCCGCCTGATCGACAATATCAACGCCGGGCAGTGAAGGCCTTGAGCGCATCGAGGAAGCGCTGGTTGTCTTCAGCGCTTCCGACCGACGTGCGCAGCTTGGTGGGCAGGCCATAGCCGCCGATGGCACGCACGAGGATGTCGTTATCCTTGAGGTGCTGGTTGGCAGCGGCCGCGCGCTCGGCGGTGCCGAATTCCGACACGATGAAGTTGGCGTGGGAAACCGGCGTCGAAAGGCCCATGGCGTTGAGCGCGTCTGTCATGATCGCGCGCCACTTCGTATTATGGTCGCGCGACATGGTGAGGAACTCTTCGTCGCCGACAGATGCGATACCGGCGGCGGCGGCCATGGAGCTGACATTGAACGGCCCGCGAATGCGCTGATAGATCTGCGCGATGGCAGCGGGCATGTAGGCCCAGCCAAGACGCATGGCGGCGAGACCATAGATTTTCGAGAAAGTACGGATCATCACCGTGTTGTCGCGCCGGTCGACCAGGTCGCGCAGCTCTGCCTCGTAAGCGGGGCCGAGATATTCCGAATAGGCGCCATCGACGACGAACAGCACATGCGGCGGCAGGGCATCCTGAAGGGACTGCAACTCGGCTATCGAGAGCATCGTGCCGGTGGGGTTGTTCGGATTGGCGAGAAACAGGATTTTCGTGCGCGCGGTGACCGAGCCGAGGATCGCGTTGACGCCGGCGGTCATGTCCGTTTCCGGCGCGGTGACAGGCGTGGCGCCGTGGGCACCTGCCGAGACGCGGTACATCGAGAAGGCATGTTCGGTGAACAGGACTTCGTCGCCGGGGCCTGCATAGCACTGGGTGAGCAGGTGGATCAGTTCATCCGAGCCCGCGGCCTGAACCACGCGGGACACGTCCGCGATACCTTTGGCGGCAGCGATCGCGCTGCGCAGGGCGCCGTAATCGGGATCGGGATAGACATGCGATGCGCCGATCACCGCGCGGGCCGCCTCAATCGCCCTGGGGCTAGGCCCAAAGGGATTTTCGTTGGACGCCAGCATTGCCACAGGCCCCTTGGCGCCATGCAGCTTGCCGCCCGGAACATAGGGTTTCGTGGCGGCGATGTGCGGGAGGGGCTGGATCGTGTTCATGGCCCGGCGCTTACACGAAAGCCAGCGCGCAGGGAACTGGCTCGTCAGGCCTCCGGCGCTGCGGTTGTTTCCCGCACCACCAGCCTGTGTGGGAGGCAGGCCGCCTGCGGCGCCTCAGAAGCAGTCTTGTCCAGCAACATGCCGACCGCCACAGACGCCATTTCACGGCTCGGCTGAGCGACCGATGTCAGTGCAGGATAAACGATAGAGGCAAGAGGCGTATCGTCGAAGCCGACCACCGACAACTGCTGGGGCACGCGCAGGCCGGACCGGTAGGCGGCGGTGAGTACGGCGGCGGCCATATCATCATTGCTGGCAAATATGGCCGTGGGCCGCTCCGCGAGCGCCAGAAGCTGGCCGGCGGCGCGGAGGCCGGACTCAAAGTCGAAATTACCCCGAACGATCAGGGCATCCTCAAGCGTAAGGCCGTGCGCGGCCAAGCCCGCACGGAAGCCATTCTCACGCAACAGCGACTGGGGATGAGATGGAGGCCCGGCGATGAAACCAATTCGACGATGCCCGAGCGCGATAAGGTGCTCGGCGACTTCGTGAGCGGCGCCAATGTCATCCATCGTTACACGGCCGGTTTCGCCATCTGCTTCGGTGTGAGAGAGGCGCACGAACGGCGTGCCAGCGGCAGCCAGGCTTTGCATGAGGACGATATCTTCCGTGAGCGGCGGTGTTAGGATGGCGCCGGCAAGTTCTGCGCCGCCGCGCGGGAGGATGGCTGCCCCGCCCTCTTCTTCCGCAAGCTGTTCAAATGCAATGCTGAACCCTTCGGCATTGCCGCGCTGAAGCGCGCCGATCTGGATCTCTCCAAGATAGTTCCGCGAAGGATTCGTGTAGAACACTCCGATAAGACGGCTTTGCCCTGCCCTGAGGCTTCTCGCGTATTGGTTGGCGCGATATCCGAGACGACCGACAGCCTCCATGACGCGCGTGCGTGTTTCGACGCGCACGTTCGGCTCGCCATTCAGGACGCGGCTCACAGTCTTGAAGGAAACGCCCGCTTCCCGGGCGACATCAACAATAGTTGCCGGGCGCCTGTCAGTCGTGTTGATGATATCCCCCTCAGGCAACGCCAATGCTCGGATGAACGGTGCGGGGGATCATAGGACGCCGACACACCGGTGCGCAATGGCACCGGGTCGGCGCGGTGAACGCCAACTTCAGCGCTTGCCGGCGGCGCCAGGGAAAATGTGGACGTTGGACAGGATTTCACGCGGATGGATGAATTCCTCGCGGAACCAGATCGCATCTGGTTGTTCAAACCGTTTGCGCAGCCAGTCCACAAAGGCCTGTCCTTCCGGGAGCCTGCGGAAACGCTCCGTATAGACCACCCAGAATTGGATGGGCGCGATCTCCGGAAGATCCAGCGGAACGATGCGGTCTTCCATCGCGGCGACGAAGGACGGCAGGATCGCGACCCCGCCCCCTTCGGCACAGGATTGGATCAGCGCCGTACCGGAATTGGAGATGAAAGCGTAATCGATCATCCGGCGCAGCTCGGACATCTTGGGCGCCCAGCGCTCGACCTGATTTACATAGGATGAGTGCATCAGGCAGCGATGCTTGTAATATTCGAACAGGCTTTCAGGCGGCTTTCTGCCGGCGAAATAATCGCGCGCGGCAAAGCCGATATAATGCTGGACGCCGAGCTTGTGGGTCAGCAGCTCATGGCTCTTGGGTTCACTGAAATGGAGGGCGATATCGGCCTCGCCGTTGAGAACGTCAGCGGGTTCGTCCTTGACGATCATCCGTATCTGGACCCGGGGGTTCGCCTCCTGGAACTCATGCATCCGGGCGGCCAGCCAGTAAGGCCCAATGCCATCACCCGTGGACATGACAATGCGGCCTTCGACAGACGCCCGTTTAGCGCCAGCCTGATCGCTGAGCACGTCGGCGGCATCAGCCATCTGGTGCGCGTAGCGCAGCACAACGCGGCCCGCATCAGTCAACTCAACACCGCGCGTGGAGCGGATCAGCAACTGCGCGCCCAGATTGGCTTCCAGGTCGTCGATCTTGCGGCTGATAGTGGGCGGAGATTCGCCAAGCCGCGCCGCAGCACCACTCATGCTGCGAAGCTCCGCGACCACGCGGAATACGCGCAATGTGTCCCAGTCCAGACGCTCTGAATACATAACCGTCACCTAGCCAATTGCCGATCCGGAATACAGAGGCGGAAACCAGATCGACTGCCGAACCATGGCGTTAACCTGTCGAAAATCCCCCTGCAATTGATTGAATCAGTTGGCCGGGCTGACCTACGGTTGCGAAAACCTGAGTCTGTTAGTTTGCAATTCGCTGCATCCATTACAGGTGCAGCCTCTTAACGGTGACGCTGCACATCCGTTTTGCGAAAGATGTATTTTTGTGTTGCCTCATCCAAAGGCATCATAGGGATGGCTCAGGGCAAGACTGGTGCGGTGAAGCAGCTGGTCGACCCGATCCAGCGGGCCGATTATTTCCGCATGTAACTGATCATATCCGTACCATCCCCCGGCGTCGCGTCTCCTCTCCAGAGGCTGCAAGCTGTTATCGGATGTCCGGCGTGAAACTGGATTGCAGGAATACTCAGCGACGCGGAGCGGCGGCCGAGGAGTCGCGCACCACGATTTCCGGCGTGAAGCTTATCATTTCTTCGGGCTCTACTCCGGCTGCCTGATCCAGCAACAGGCGCGCCGCCGCCTTGCCCATCTCGCGGACCGGCAGGCGCACGGTGGTGAGCGCAGGCCAGAGACGGCCCGCGATCGGTGTATCGTCAAAGCCGACGATGGAAACATCTTCCGGAATGCGCAGCCCCGCCTTGCGCACGGCCACGCAGGCGCCCGTCGCCATCTCGTCATTGCCCGCGAACACCGCCGTCGGGCGGCGCTTGCCATAGAGCAGGCGCTCCATCGCCTGCAGCCCGGAATCGAAGGTGTAGCCTGCCTCGACTGTCAGTTCCGGGAACAGCTCCCGGCCCGCCTCGGACAAGCCACGCTGGAATCCATTGCGGCGCTCATGCGCGGACCGGAAGGATTCCGGGCCATGTATGTGGGCAATATCGGTGTGCCCCAGCGCGCAGAGATGACGGGCCACCTGAGCGGCGCCCTCGCTGTCATGCGTAAGGATCATCCGGCCCGGCTCGTCCAGAACGCCCGAAGCAATGCGGACATAATCCACATCGTTTTCGCGTAGCATGACGGCAAGCTCTTCGTCTTCGGAGACCGAGGGCGGCAGGATGAGACCGAAGGGCTTATGCTGCTGGATGAACTGGCGCAGGCGGCCAGGATAATGCGCATCCGTGCGGCTGACCGGGCGCAGGACGAGCTGGAAATCCGTCTCCTCCAGCACATCAAGAATGCCGCGCTGCATGTTCACCACATATTGCGGGCTCGGATTGTCATACACCAGCCCGACAAGAAACGAACGGCGCAGCGCCAGCGCGCGGGCCTGCGGATCGGGCGAATAGCCAAGCTCCGCGATGATCGCCCTGATCACCTCCCGCGTCTTCGGCTTGACCAACGGACTGTCATTGATGACGCGCGAAACGGTCTTCTTCGAGACCTTCGCGATCCGCGCAATATCGTTGATGGTCGCCCGGCCCTGCCCCTTGAATTCGGCGGCATCCCGCACGGCGGCCGCGATTTCTGCTTCGAAGTCAGGCTTCGACTTGTTGGTCACCGGAAATCCCTGTCAAATAAAGGAATGTCCTGTCTTGCCCAGCGGTGGACATTTGACAAGCTCGGACGTTTTCAGCCGCTGTCAGATGCCCCGGCGACGCGCCGGAATCGAGCAGCTCGGGCACCTCCGGTCCGGCGGGAAGGGGCATGGGCGCCGCCGGCAGATATCTGCCAGCGGCGTTCGGATTTCAGGAAATGTCGCGCCCTATTCCGCCGCGACCATCTGCGGAGCGTCATCCCGGCGGACTGCGCGGCGGATAACGTCGAAATAGTCTTTGGAGATACAGTCCACACCCTCGAAATAGCCGCGGCTGGCGAGCAGCGTGTGCAACTTGCGCAGGTTGTAGGGCGGAATATGGGCGAACAGGTGGTGTTCCAGGTGAAAGTTCACATTGTTCGGCGCCACCAGAACGCGCTGCCAGAATGGCGCGAGCGTTGTGCCGGTGTTCAGGCGCGCATCGCGGCTTGTGCGGTCCAGCGCCGTGCCATGCTCGCCGATCTGCCGTAGACGAACGATCGCCGGATAGACAAAGATCTCCGCCACCCACCACATCAGATAGGCCCAGGGCGCGCCTGCCAGCGTCAACGTGCCAAGCAGCAGCACATGGAAGGCAAGCCAGGGATAGTTGCGCGAAAGCTTGAAGTTTTTGATCTTCCGCATCGTGTCACGGAAGCCAGTACGCCCCGTCAGGTCACGCACGAATTTGCGGCGCAGGCTTTCGGCAGGCACCGGATAGTTCTTCACGAAGATGATATCCGGATCATCCGGCGTGCCGGCATATTGATGATGTTTGAGGTGGTAGGCACGGTAGGCCGCCAGCGAAATATTCATCGGCGCGCCGACCAGCCAGTGGCCGACAAATTCATCGACCGCCTTGCTCTTGAAGAAGGCGTGGTGGGCGCAATCATGGTTGATGATACCCAGCCCCAATTGCCGCCCGCCGAGGATCACGATGCCGAGCAGGATCGTCAGCGGATTAGGCCACACGATCGCCATGGCAAACGCCGCCACGATCAGCCCCCAGTTCCACACCAGCGTCGCCAGTGCCTTGAGGTCTGATTTCTCTCGGAGCGCATTGAGCTCCTCTTTTGACAGGACATCGGAAATCCTGGCTAAAGACTGCATGGACGGCCTCCCATTATGTGTTCTGAAACCCTTATTACCCAAAATGACGCAATGAGTCAATTTTCGTATTATTACACTCCCCTGAAACCGGCGGACCTCTCCGCCCGGTCGCTGATCCTGTCCCTGATCAGCAGCATCGACAGCGACCGGCAGTCGATTGCCGGGCTGATCAATGCAGGCGCCCTCTTCGGCATCGAAGCGGCGACCATCCGCGTCGCCGCCACGCGCCTGCTGAAGGACGAGCTGCTGGAAAGCCCCGAGCGCGGCGTCTATGTGCCCGGCCCGAAAGCACGGGCGCTCACCCGCCGCGTGCAGGAATGGCGGGAGGGGGCATCCAAGGCTGTCGACTGGAATGGCGACTGGCTCGTCGCCCTTACGCATCATCTGGGCCGGCGCGATCGCAAACAGCTAAAAACCCGGGAAAGGGCGCTCGCCCTGTCAGGGTACCGTGAAGCGGAAGCCGGCCTGTGGGTACGCCCGGCAAATCTCGCGCGCCCACTGGAAACCCATCACCACGACGTCATCGCGCTCGGCGCGGACTCAGCGCTGAGCATATTGCGCGTCTCCCAGATCGCATCCTTCGAAATGCAGAACTGGCCCCGGCTCTGGTCATCCCGGGAACTTGAAGCTTCTTATGCGGCAGCAATCGACGCCATGACCACGAGCCTCAAACGCCTTGAGACCCTGACGCCGGCCGACGCGGCGCGCGAGTCCCTGCTTATCGGTCAAGCCGTTATCCGGGCCATCAACTTCGATCCGTTGCTTCCACCCGAGCTCGGCAATCAGAGCCTGTTCCGCCAGATGGTCAGTGCAATGAACACTTACAATCAGGCCGGCCAGGCCGCCTGGCGCACCTACAATGCGTCCATGAACACACCCCGCCCTGCTGCCTAAGGTGCCGGAATTCCGCCCGAAAACACATCAGAATCCGGTTGGTCGTCCGGCGTTCTCTTTACGCAAATTGATGCCGTATTAAGACACTGGCCCTGCGAACAGCCATTCGATAACCATTCCCAAATCTAGTTCACATACAACTTACCATCGAAATCGGTAGGTTGGGCCAAAGATAAATGATCGGATGGATGAGAACTGGCACGACCGCCGGGGAGCGCGCAGCGCCTTCCGCTGAGCGCGTTCGCATCTCCGATTTCCTGCCTGCCGGGGCACTTCTAATCGTTGGCCTGCTTGCGTTGCAGATTGCAACACTTTCCACAGCGCCCTCGAATGGCAAATATCTGGTGATCGCGCCGCCTGGCTCCAGTATCGGCGATACAATCAACATTATTGGAGAGGCCCAAGGCGGGCTGCAAAAGTTCACACGCTTTTCCAACGCCGTAATCGCGTCCTCCAGCGCGCCCAACTTCGCAGAAAAGTTACATGAGGCTGGCGCCTGGCTGGTGCTGCCTTCGCCGGTTCAGACCGGCTGCTTCACAACTTCCTCCAGAGAGAATTCTTGATGATCGCTGAACTCGATACGTTTCGGGCGCACTTTGGCCGGTTCCTGCTGATTATTCTGTGGGCACACGTTCCGGCGCTGATGTTCATCGCCATACAAACAGATCATTCTCCCGTCTGGGCAGCCGCTGCAGGCGCACTTCTTGCAGGCAGCTATCACTTCTCCTGGCTCCGCAGCGGCACCGCGCCAGCCACCCGCTATATTTCCGCCGTCGCACTAATGGGTGAACCGGCGCTGATGCTGTTTCTTCTGACGGGACATCCCTGGCAGATGGACATGCACATGTATTTCTTTGCGATGCTGGCCCTCACAATCGCCTGGTGCGATTGGCGGGCGATCATTGCAGGCGCTATCACCGTTTCCATCCACCACCTGCTGCTTCTCTATGTGCTGCCATCGGCAGTCTTCTCGCAGGAAGGCAATATCGAGCGCGTAATTCTCCATGCCGTAATTGTCATCTTCCAGACCATCGTTCTGGTATGGATCAGCAACAAGCTGGTGGAGAGTTTCGAGCGCATCGGGAAGATGAGCGAAGAAATTCTCATCAAGAACGAAGCCCTCACCGAGCGGACGCGCGAAGCGGAGAACGCGAACCGCTCCAAAAGCCTGTTCCTGGCCAATATGAGCCATGAAATCCGCACACCGATGAATGCGATCCTCGGCTTCTGTCACCTCATTGCGCGCACCGAGCTTACGGCGAAGCAGAAAGATCATGTAACAAAGATCAATGATGCCGGCGTCTCGCTCCTGCGCCTCATCAACGATATTTTGGACTTCTCCAAGAACGAGGCCGGCAAACTGACCCTGGAAGCGAGGCCGTTCGATCTGCGCACGGCGATTGCCAACCAGATCAATCTGGTCGGCATGGACGCAGACGACAAGCGCGTGAAGATCGAAACGCGTATCTCTCCGGCTGTTCCATACAAGGTCGTGGGCGATGAGCTGCGCTTCAATCAGGTTGTCCTCAATCTGCTCAGCAATGCCGTCAAATTCACGGAAAACGGCAAGATAACAGTCCGCGTCGATGTCGCCTCCACGTATGACCGGGAAGTCATGCTGGAGCTTAGCATTGCGGACACCGGCATCGGCATGTCGGCGGACCAACAAGCCAAACTGTTCAACTCCTTCTCGCAGGCCGACAGCTCCACCACCCGGAAATTCGGTGGAACAGGGCTTGGCCTAGCCATCTGCCGGCAGATCGTCGAACAGATGGGCGGCAATATCGCAGTGGAAAGCACGCCAGGCGCGGGCAGCACCTTCACCTTCCGCATCAAGGTATCGGTGGAAGACAAGCATCAGCGCGAAGATGATCGCCCGCCCGCCTATGTTCAGACCTTGCGCGTGCTGGCGGCTGACGACAATCCGGCCGCTCGCCAAATCATTCAGGAAATCTTTGGCACCTGGGACATGATGGTCGATCTCGTTGCCTCCGGCCAGGAAGCGCTCGGCGCGCTGGAAAGCGCCCGGCAGAGCGGTAAACCTTACGATCTCGTCCTGCTCGACTGGAAGATGCCCGGCATGGACGGGATGGAAACTGCCAAGATCATGCGGTCGCAGCGGCATCAGGAAAAGATGCCGATCACGCTCATGGTCACGGCCTATTATGCTGACGAATTTGTTCAGGAAGCGCGCGCGGCAGACATTTCAGCGTTTCTGCCGAAACCGGTCGACCCCCGCATGCTGCTGGACACGATAACGGATCTCTTCTCCGGTCAGGCTTCGTCGGTGTCCCTGCTGCCTCCCGCCGAGCTGCCATCGAGCACCATCCCACGTATCGCCGCTCAGTTTGAAGGCCTCTGCGTGCTGGTGGTGGATGATAATGAGATCAACCGCGAAATCGCCATTGAACTGCTCAGCGATGCCGGTCTCAGAACGGCTTGCGCCGAGAATGGCCGCATCGCATGCGGCATGATGATGGAAAGCGGCGAGAATTATGCCTGTGTACTGATGGACGTTCAAATGCCGGAAATGGATGGCATCGAAGCGACACGCCTCATCCGAGAAAGCTGGACACCCGAGCGCCTGCCTATTGTCGCGATGACCGCCCACGCTTTCGAAGAAGAGAAGAAGCGCTGCTTCGCAGCGGGCATGAATGATCATATTGCCAAGCCCGTCGATCCGGCTGAACTGATCGACAAGCTGAACTATTGGCTGACCGAACGCGGCAAGTCCCAGCCCCGCCGCAAGACAAGCCCCGCAAGGCCCGCCGAACAGTCCATCCTGCCGGAAGAGCTACCCCCATTCGACCTTTCCGCCGCCCTTGGCCGTGTCAATGGCAAGGCGCCGCTTCTCCGCAAACTGATCATAAACTTCGGCGAAAACTATGCCGCGATCGCTTCGGATATGCGCCGCCTTATCGCCGAGGGCCATGCGCAGGACGCCCGCCGCCTGGCGCACACGCTGAAAGGCGTTGCCGGATCTCTGGAAATCTCCGGCCTCCAGGAAGCCGCCTCCACAATTGAAACGCTTCTCTCATCGGGCAATGTCTCAGGCGCGCAACGCGCAATCGTGGACCTTGAGAAGCAGCTCACCCCCGCAGTCGAAGCCGCCCGCAGCCTGAATGACACCGCCGCACGCGGTGCCGAAGCCCCATCCGCCATCCTGGACAAGGCAGCGCTTCAGGCCGCGCTGAACGAGCTGCAAACACATCTTAGACGCCGCAGCCTTGGCGCCCGCGCCAGCTTCGACCGGTTTGCCGCCGCCGCTGGCCTCTCCGGTGACGCCCGCGCCGCCCACCCGCTTCTCAAAGCCATCGAGAAGCTGGACTACGAAACTGCCCTCAGGATGATCGAGACAACGACTGCGGACATGCTGGCGGGAGCCAGCCAATCGCAAGACGAAAGTGCAGCATGATGAAGAAAGCCACCATCCTCATCGTCGACGACGAAATCTCGAACATAGAGATCATCAACGCGATCCTCGAAGACAGGTACGAGATCTGCTTTGCGACCTCCGGCACGCAGGCAATCGAAGTGATGCGCGAGCTTCAGCCGGACCTCGTCCTGCTGGATGTCCTGATGCCCGGCATGGACGGATTCGACGTTTGCCGCCGGGTGAAGAATGATCCCGATCTCGTGGATATCCCGATCATCTTCACGACCGGCCTTGGCGACACGGCCGACGAGATGAAAGGCCTCTCCCTCGGCGCCATCGACTACGTCACCAAGCCAATCCAGCCTGCCATTCTCAAGGCGCGCGTCAGCAATCATATCGAGCTGAAGAATCTACGTGATCAGCTTGCGGAGCTTGCCGTCACGGATGCGCTCACGGGCCTAAAAAACCGCCGCCATCTTGAGCGTACGCTGAGCAGCGAATTTGCCCGCCTCGGCCGTAGCGAAGAATGGCTGTCGGTCATCATGCTCGACATAGACTTCTTCAAACAGTTCAACGACACCTATGGTCACCCTGCCGGCGATCGCTGCATCGCGATGATCGCCGCAACCCTGAAGCGTGTCGTGCAGCGTGCATCTGACACCACCGCGCGCTATGGCGGTGAGGAGTTCGCCTGTATCCTGCCCAATATGCCCCCGGAAGAAGCCGAGCTGATCGCTCAGGAAATCCGCCATCAGGTCCACACGCTGAACATCCCGCATGTCCGCTCGCAGGCCCAGCCCTATGTTACCGTCTCAATCGGTGTCGCCAGCGCCCGCTGCACGCAAGATCTCTCGCCGGAAATGTGGGTGTCGCAGGCGGACTTGCAGCTCTATCGCAGCAAAGCCGCCGGTCGGGATCGCATCTCGACGACCGAATTCTCCGCCGACGCCTATCGCAAGGCCACCGGCACCCACGGCTAACCCTCAAAAGAAAAAGCCCGGACCGAAGTCCGGGCTTCTGGAGTGAACCTGCAAGTCGCGCCCGTAACGGGGGTGGGGCGACGATCTTTCCGGTTCGTCTGGTGGATCGTTCGAGGTTAGCGGACCTCAGAACTTCCAGCCAAGTTCGACGCCATACGTCAGCGGCTCCGATGCATATGTCGAGAAGGAGCCAGCCGTCGTTGCGCGGTAGTACGCCTCGTCACCGAGGTTCTTGCCCCAGACTGCAACCGACCAACCGGCAGGCGCTTCATACTTCACCCGGGCATTCATCAGCGTCGGAATTTCGCTGAGGGCGTGCGCCGGGTTGTTGGCAACGAGGCTCCAGGAGTCGTCTTCGAAGCTGACATCGCCCGAGAAGATCAGCTCTCCATCGTAGAACGGCATCGTGTAGAGCGCGCCGATCGTGGCCTTGTATTCCGGAGCGTTCTTCAGCTCGAGCCCCATGGCGCAAGCGATGATCTGCGCATCATCCGACGCAACCGTACCGGCCGGGCAGCCAGCACCATTGTTCGTCAGGCCTCGTGCCTGGTCGCCGGTCATATCGGTGTACTCTGCCTTCAGGAGGCCGAGATTGCCGTTGATCTGGAAGTTGTCTGTCACCTGCCAGACGCCCTCAACTTCGATGCCGGAGATTTCGGTTTCATCGACGTTGAAGCGCGTGAAGCCAAGGCCCGGAACCGTCGCACCAATCTGCAGGCCCTCATACTTGTTGAAGAAAACTGCCGTGTTGAGACGCACCTTGTTGTCGAACAGATCCGTCTTCAGGCCCGCCTCGAAGGAGTCGAGGGTTTCCTCGTCCACCCGCAGGAACACAGCGGTGCTGCTGAAGGCGTCCGGAGACCAGCCACCCGACTTGAAGCCGGTCGAGTATTTGGCATAGCCGAGCATCGAGTCGTTGAAGCGATAGTCCGCACCGATCGTGTAGCTGACATTGTCAAAGTCAGCGCTATCGTCGCGGGTATAGTTCAGGGCAAGGTTCGCGCCGGAAAAGTCTTTCGATTCCGTGGTGAAACGAATGCCACCGGTCACGCTCAGCGCATCGCTCACCGCGTAAGTACCCTGACCAAACAGCGCGAAGGATTCGGTGCTGAAGTCGATCGAGTGCGGGAAGATGAAGACAGAATCGAGCGTCAGATCTTCTTCGAAGTAGAATGCGCCGACCAGCCAGTCGAGCTTTTCGCCCGAACCGCCGAGCGTAAACTCCTGGCTCACCTGGGATTGATCCGTCTGCTGGCTATAAGGCGAGCCGATACGGGTAACCAGGTTGTCCTCAAGTTCGCGGTATGCGGTGATCGAGGTGAAGTCGAGGCCAGCAAACTCGCCTTCGACGGTCGCGGAGATGCCCGACGATTTGGAGCGTTGGTCATAGGCCGTGAAACAGCCGATCGCCGTAGAAGCCGCCGTACACGTCACGCCCGGAATCGGCTCGATGGTGAAGATATCGCCATCGGCATCGACGCCTGGCGCAACCGAGTCCGGGATCGGGTCAGAGCGGTCAAGCGTCTGGTCAGCGGCAACGAGCAGCGACCATTCGGGGGAGAACTCGGTGTAGAAGCTGCCACGCAGCGCCATCACATGCGTGCGACCAACTTCACGACCTTCCCCAGCGCGCGCGCCGTTCGGGATCACATCATGGAAGCCGTCGCGCTCGCGCAGAAGGCCGGTCAGGCGGAATGCGGAGTTCTCGCCAACCTGAAGGTTGCCCGTGCCGCGCAGGTCAAACCTTCCATTGTTGCCAGCGACGGTACGCACTTCGCCCGAATTCTCGAATTGCGGCTTCACCGAAGTGAGCTTCACAGCGCCGCCGATGGTGTTCCTGCCGTAAAGCGTGCCCTGCGGGCCGCGCAGCACTTCGATCCCGGCGAGGTCGACCACATCAAACAGGGAGCCGACCGAGCGGCCAACATAAACGCCGTCGACATACACGCCGACCGCCTGGTCAACCGCGCCGCGGCTTTCGTCTTCCCCCACGCCGCGCAGGAAGATGCGCGCTGCGTTGGCGGTGCCGGTGTTGGTCGCCATGTTGATGTTGGGAACGACAGACTGGAGATCGAGGAGATCGCCGACCTGCTTGTCTTCCAGCATCGCCGTGTCCAGGGCGGTCACAGCAACAGGAACGTCTTGCAGGTTTTCTTCAACCCGCTGCGCCATGACGGTAATTGCGCCGAGGCGACGTGTGTCGGTGTCGTCGGAATCAGCCTCCTGCGCAACGGCTGGCAAAAAACTGGAGCCGGCAAGCAGAACCGCAAGGCTGGCGCTCACCGAAAGTGAAGATCTGAAACGCATGGGGTCCTCCCGAGCTTAAGACAGAGCCAACCTCCGCCTTCGCAAATGATATATCTTTTGCGTCACCCTGATTACAATATGTCCGGTCAAAGTCAATTTCCTTCATGACAGATTTTGCACGGTCTTGAGGCGCACATGCCCATTCCTGATGCGACGCTGGCGCAAACGGCTGTCAGAGCGGGTTTCAAAGTCACGACGCACATGCCAGCCTCCCACAGGAAAATCCGGTCTGGCGCTCGACGCGAATAAAAGGATATATCATTTGAAACCCGACCACCTGCCCAGTTGAGGATCATTGTCCATGAGCGGATATCCCACAGAACCCACCATGATCCGGTCCGACAAAACGGCCCGCGAGATTTTCGAAGAGACGCTGGCCAATCCGGCGCGTGCAAAATTCGGCTTCGGCGAGAAAATTGCGATCGTGAACGTTGATCCGCAAAAAGCCTATACTCGTCCCGACCTTTACCCCAAGACCGCTTACATCACCGACCCTGATCAGATGAAGCATACCAACGACATTTCGAACGCGGCACGCGCGAAAGGTCTGCCGGTTGTCTGGACACATGTTGCCTATATGGAGAACGCAGCCGACGCGGGCGTATGGGGCACACGGACGAACACGCCCGATTCGCTACAGAACATCAAATACGGCTCCGAGCGTCATGAATTCGATGACCGCCTGACCATAGATGAAAAGGTCGATGCGGTTTACACCAAGCGGATGCCGAGCGCGTTTTTTGAAACGCCGCTGCAAAGCTTCCTTGTCTGGCACAAGGTGGATACGGTGGTCGTCACTGGCGGCTCCACATCAGGCTGCATCCGCGCAACGGCCGTTGACGCGCTCAGCCGGGGCTACCGCACGATTGTTCCCATCGAATGCGTGGCCGACAAGCATGAGAGCTACCACTTCGCCAACCTGACAGATCTGCTCATCAAATATGCTGATGTGGTTCCGGTCGCCGAAGTCAAAGCCTGGATCAAGGCGTACACGGCATGACCCATTCTGATCCCAATCTCTATGATTACTGGCCCTATGAAGGCCGCCCGAAAATCAGATGGCCGGGCAACAAGAAGCTCGCCTTCTGGATTGCGCCGAACATTGAGTATTATGAGTTCGATCCGCCGGTGAACCCATCGCGGTCTCCCTGGCCTCGTCCGAACCCGGACATTGCCGGCTATTCGCAGCGCGACTGGGGGAACCGCATTGGCCATTGGCGCTTGATGGACCTGATGGACAAGTACGGCATGCGCGGATCGATCTCGCTGTCGATCGGCCTGATCGATCATCACCCCGAAATCATTGAAGCCTGTATTGCCCGCAACTGGGAGTTCTTCAGCCACGGCATTTACAACACACGCTATTCCTATGGCATGGATGAAGCGCAGGAGCGCGCTGTTCTGGAGGATTCGATCCGCTCCGTGGAACAGGCGACCGGCCAGCGTATTCGCGGCTATCTTGCCCCTGCCCTCACCCACACGGAAAACACGCTGGACCTCATCGCCGAACACGATTTCTGGTATTCCTGCGACCTGTTCCAGGACGACCAGCCCCAGCCACTGAAGACCAAGACCGGCAAACTCGTCTCGATGCCTTATTCGCTCGAGGTGAACGACGTAATCACCTACTCCGTGCAGGGGTGGAGCCCGCAGCGGTATACGGACCTGCTCAAACGCCATTTCGACCAGCTGCTGAAAGAGGGCGAGGAGTCCGGCACCGTGATGTGCATTCCCCTGCACGCCTATCTCGTCAGCCAGCCTCACCGGATTCGCATCTTCGAGGAGGCGCTGAAACACATTGCAGCGCATTCGGACGATATCTGGATCACGACCGGCGCCGAGATCGCCGACCATTTCCGCACCCATTATTGGGATGAAAGCGTCAAGGACATCGCCGCGCGCGGCGTCGCCACCGGAGGAACCGGCTTTGCCCCAGCCCGCTGAATTTCTCGTTTATCCCCACCGCGCCTATGGCATGGATCAGGACAGGTATGACTGGCAACCTGCAGACCGGCGCCCGCCTGTCCAGCTGAAATCCGGCGCCAAGGCGATGGCCTTCATCACCATCCCGCTGGAATTTTTCCCGCTGGACCCGCCCGCGAAGCCCTTCAAGCATCCCGGCGCCATGGTCACGCCTTATCCGGACCTGCGCCACTATACGACACGCGACTATGGCAACCGCGTCGGCGTCTTCCGCCTACTGAAGGAACTGGAAGCTGCTGGCCTGAAAGCCACCTTTGCGGTTAACGCAGAGATCGCCCGGCGCTATGCCCCGCTGATCGAGCGCATTCGCGCTGGCGGTCACGAAATCGCGGCGCATGGCGTTTCTACCGCCCATATCCACCATGCCGGCCTCAGCGAAGAAGAAGAACGCGCGCTTGTTGCCGAAACCCGCGCCGCTCTTCCCGATGCCGTCACCTGGATGAGCCCGGCCCGCAACGAATCCTTCAAGACGCCGGACCTGGTCCGCGAAGCGGGCTTCTCGATCTGCCTCGATTGGGAGAGCGACCAGCGCCCCCTCCCGATGCGGACCAGCGCAGGCGAGCTGACCTGCCTGCCTAACCATTATGAGCTCTCAGACTTCCTCATTCTGTCCACTCGCTCCCAGAGCGAGGACGAATGGGCAGACCAGATCCTGGAGGCCGCCGCGCAAACCGTTGCGGAACACCCAGAGCGCGGCGCGCAATGCTTCGGCTTCACGCTCACGCCTTACATCACGGGCCTGCCCTTCCGGATCGAGGCGCTCGCCCGTGTGCTGACGGGTCTTGCCGCCATGGAGGGCCTGCAGGTCTCGACCGCTGCCGTTGTTGCCGCCGCTTTCGCTGAGGCCAGCCAATGACGCGCCGAGGCCTTCTGATGGGCGCCGCCGCCACTTCACTCCTGCCGGTTTTCGGCGGATCAAAAGCCAATGCCGGGGAGGCAAAATCGATGCGTTATACAGCCATGGCCCTGCAGACTGTCTGCGAGGCCGTCAATCAGGACAAGACGCCCGAGGCCTCCCACGCGCGGATGAACGCCGCTATCACCCGCGTCACGGGCCAGATCATGGCGTCGAAAGGCTTCCTGAAGGGCTTCAACGGATATGACCTGAAACTCGTCGTCCTGCCGGAATACTGGATGACCGGATTCCCCATGGGCGAAACGCGCGAAACCTGGCAGGCCAAGGCTGCCATCCCGATGGACGGCGCCTTCCCGGATGCGCTGGCGAAGATGGCGCAGACCACCGGTGTTTATCTGTGCTCGAACCATTACGAGACGGACCCGAACTTCCCCGAACTCTACTTCCAGTCCAACGTCATCTACGGCCCCACCGGCAACACCCTGCTGCGCTACCGCCGCATGATCTCGCTCTATTCGCCCTCCCCCTATGACGTGTGGGACAAATATCTCGACATCTATGGCGCAGACGCCGTGTTCCCCGTTGTCGAAACCGAAATCGGCGCCCTTGCCACCATCGCCAGCGAGGAAATCCTCTATCCCGAGATCGCCCGGATGCACGCCTTCAAAGGCGCTGAAATCCTGCTCCACCCGACCTCCGAAGTCGGCAGCCCCTCGCTGACGCCCAAGCATATCGCCAAGAAGGCCCGCGCGATCGAGAACATCGCCTATGTCGTCTCGGCCAACTCCGCCAGCATCACCGGCACGCCGGTTCCCGCTGCTTCCACCGATGGCATGTCAATCGTGCTGGACTGGTATGGCCGCACGCTTGGGGAAGCTGGCACAGGCGAAACAATGAACGCCAATGCCGTACTCGACCTGACCGCCCTGCGCGAGACCCGCCGCAAGACCGGCATGACCAACACGCTCTCGCGCCTGCCGCTGGCGGCTTTCGCCCCGGCCTATGCGAGCACCGAACTTGCCCCGCCCAACCGCACGCCGGATGGCAAGATGGTCCAGCGCGCAGACGCCCTTTCCCAGCAACAGGCCGTCATCGACCGGCTCGCCGCCTCCGGCGTCCTGAAATGAGCACGCCGGCTGCACCAGCGCCCCCACCCCATGTCCCGAAAATGGGACAGCCCTGCTATCTGGTAACCTGCGTCGACGGCCCCGGCGCAGCAGAGCTGCGCATCCTGCATATGGCGACGCATTTCGCGCACATTGAGCGCCACTGGCAGCGCTTCATCACGGCAGGCCCCGTGCGTGCGCCAGGCGGTGGCCCGATCACGGGATCCGCCTTCCTTGTGCTGGGTGATACGCTGGAAGAAGTTCAGGCCCTGCTGGCGCATGATCCCTATATCAGCTGCGGAATGTACGCGTCGGTTGAATACCGTGAGCTGACGAATGCCGCCGGCCTGTTCATCGGCGGCAAGATCTGGGACGATACGGAAGATTTCGTCCGCCGCATCGCCGGCGCTACTGGCTGAAGCCAGCGCTGCCCTCGCCTTGTTGCAGGGTGCGAACTTCCTCCAGGCTTGCCGGCGGCGCCAGCCACATCGCCTTCTCTGCCTCGGCCCAGGCCAGCAGCGCGGGCGGAAACGCATCGACCGTATCAACGCGGTGGCTCAACAGGTGATAGATCCCCGTGCCGCCGCCCGCCCATGCTGGAAGATCCCCCAGCCTTTGCCAGGTCATCTGGTAGGGCTGGTTCACGCTGCCCTCGGGGTGAACGAAGAAGTCATAGTTTTCCCAGGCCTCATACTGCCCGCCATTCGGCAACGGAAAGTTCAGGAACAGCGGCGCCGTAAACGCCCAGCTATCGCCCACCTTGCGTGCAATGATGCCATCCTTCGATTCGATCTTCTGCACCCGCGGCTCAACGCCCTGCTCCACATCGGCATAGATCAGGCCGTCTTTCATCCGGTAACGGATTACCTGATAGGGATAGGCAATCGGCACAACAGGCTGGCCATTCAGCTCCGTCAGAATCTCGCCGGTCACAGGATCTGTATAGGTGAAGGTCTTGCGGGTCAGATGGATCACTTCGCCGTCTTCGCCCTCAGGCCAGATCACGCGTGAGCTGTCGAAGCCGACCATTCCCATGATCTTCTCGCCCGACGGGTAAGCGTAGACCGCCCCTTCTGACACCCAATGGACCGGTTGCCCATTCCCGGCGCGCGCCTCGATCCAGGTCCGGAACACGTCTGCATCGGTGAGCTGGGCCGCCGTTTCGGCAACAGCGGTCTCCGCAACAGGCGCTGCGCCGCCTGCAGTCGAAGCGCACGCGGCAAGCAAAACAGTCACACCGGTCAGGGCAAATCGGAGCATGGAACACCTCAATTGATATATCTTTTGCCCAAGCTATCCAATTTCCGGCGGCGCGCAAGCTGCCAGCAATGCCTGCCGAATGCGCCAACGCGCATTGCATATCCACATGGCACAGCCGATAAGTGGCGGAGACATTTCAACTTTGAACGGATTCTCGACCCCATGGCGGCCGACTCGTCCCTTATCCTGACTGCCGATCTCATCGCTGAAGATGCCGGCATCCCCCTCTACCAGCAGATTTATGATCTGCTCCGCGCGAAGATCGTCAGCGGCGAACTGGGCCTCAATATGCGCCTGCCGGCGGAGCAGGAGCTGACAGAAATGCTCGGCGTGTCGCGCATCACCGTCAAGCGCGCCCTCAACGAGCTGGCCGTGGCCGGCTTCGTGCGCCGCCAGCGCGGCATCGGCACGGTCATCACCTTCGATGCCGCCGCCCCCACGGTCAAAGGCTCCTTTGAAAACCTCATCGATGGCCTCACCCGGATGGGCGTCGAAACGGAAGTCCAGCTGCTCGATTGCACGATGGCGTCCGCCAGTCCCGCAATCTGCGAAACTCTGGAGCTGCCCAATAACGCCTCCGTCCAGCGCATCGTGCGCCTCCGCCGTCTGGGCGGGGAGCCCTTCTCCTATCTTGTCACCTACGTCCCGGAAGATATTTCCGAGGGCTATTCGGAAGATGAGTTGGCCACGGAGTCCCTCATCAAGCTTCTGGAGAAGGCCGGCTACGCGCCTGTGGAAGCCGAACAGACCATTATGGCAGAAGCGGCAGAGCCCGCCGTTGCGGCCAATCTGGGTGTCGCGCCCGGCTCTCCGCTCCTGCGCATTCATCGCATCATGCGCGACAAGAATGGCCGCCCCGTGCAGGACATCACCGCCCATTACCGGGCTGACCGTTTTCAGTACCATATGCGCCTGACCCGCAACACGGCGCGTCAGAAAGACTGGAAAACAGACAGCTGAGCTTGCGTCCGGCGAAAGTTCGAGCGATTAAAAGATATATCTTTTGATCGCGAGACCCGCCGATGCCCGAAATTGCCGTCTTTACGCTGCTGCACCTGCTGGTGTTCGTTTACTGGCTGGGCGGCGACCTTGGCGCCTTCTACACCAGCCGCTTCCTCATCAAGCCCGGCATCAGCACTGACCGCCGCATGCTCGCGGCCAAAGTCGTCAATGATGTCGATATGGCGCCCCGCACGGCGCTTATCCTGGCTTTCCCGACAGGTCTGACGCTTGCCCATGTCAAAGGCTGGCTCAGCCTGCCCCTGCCCCTGCCGCTGCTTGTGGCTGTCTGGATCGCTGCGCTCATTTGGCTGGCGCTCGCCTGGGCCATTCACATGAAGCATGGCGCCGCCCCGGCGCTCTGGCGCCAGGCAGACCTTGCCATCCGCTGGCTGCTCATCGGCGGCCTCACGGCGGTCGCTGTCTGGAATATCGCCGGCTCTGGCAGCTTGCCCCTATTCCTCTCGCTGAAACTCCTCGCGCTTGCCGGCTGCACGGCCTTTGGCCTGTTCATCCGCGCCGTGCTGAAGCCGCTCGGCCCGGCCCTCATGGGGCTTGCCGGGCCGGATGCGGCTGCCGCTGAGGCCAGCCTCGCCGCCACGCTGAACCGTGCGCGCCCCCTCGTCACCGGCATCTGGGCGCTGCTCATCGCCGCCGCCTTCCTCGCCCTCCTCAAACCCGTCTGATCCTCCCGGAGAACCGTCATGGAAACCGCCACCGCCACGCAGACCGTTGCCGCCATCCTGAAACAGATCCTCGGGCCGTCAGGCTACAGCGAGGAGCTCGCCGCCCGCGAACTGTTCAGCCAGGACATCTGGGCCAAAGGCGTCACCGCCGACTTCATCGCCACCCCTGAAACCGTCGAACAACTTCAGCAGACCGTTGCGGCCTGCCACGAACACAACATCGCGCTGAACCCGCGCGGCGGCGGCATGTCCTATACCAGCTCCACCACGCCGGACCGTCCGGGCGTCGGCATTCTTGATCTCTCCCGCCTCGACAAGATCGTGGAGATCAACAAGGACGACATGTACGTCACCGCCCAGGCAGGCGTGTCGTGGAAACAGCTTTATGATGCGCTGAAGCCGCTCGGCCTGCGCACGCCTTTCTGGGGGCCGCTCTCCGGCCTCAACTCGACCGTCGGCGGCGGTCTCTCGCAAGGCAACGCCATCTTCGGCGCCGGCATCTACGGCACCACGGCTGACAGCGTTACCGGCCTCACCGTCATCCTCGCAGACGGAACGCCCGTGCGTACCGGCACAGGCGCCACCAAGGTCGGCAAGCCCTTCTGGCGCTATTACGGCCCGGATCTTACCGGTCTTTTCTGCGGCGATTCCGGCGCGCTCGGCTTCAAGGCAGAAATCACCTTCCGCCTCATTCCGTGGCCGGAGTTTGAAGACTGGGCAACCTTCGAGTTTTCCAGCCGCGAAGCCTGCGCCAACGCGATGGCCGCCGTGGCCCGCCAGAACCTCGCCTGCGAAGTCTTCGGCTTCGATCCCTCGCTCACCCGCGTCCGCCTGAAGCGCGCCTCTCTGGCTGCCGACACGAAAACGCTCGCCAATGTCGTCAAGGCGCAGGGCAATCTCCTGAAAGGTCTTCAGGAAGGCGCCAAGATCGCCATGGCTGGCCGCAACTTCATGGAATCCGACAGCTGGAGCCTGCACGTCGTCGTCGAAGGCCGCTCCAAGGCTGGCGTGGCAGACGATATGAAACGCCTCAAAGCGGTTTGCGCCGCTGTGGGTGGCAAGGAGTCGGAAAACTCCATTCCCAAGATCGTCCGGGCAAACCCTTTCACGGCGCCGAACACCATTCTCGGCGCAGAAGGCGAACGTTGGGTTCCCGTCCACGGCATCGTCTCGGTTTCCGATGGCCCGAAGGTCTGGAAAGCTCTGGAAGACTATTTCGCTTCGCTCTCCGAAGAGTTCACGAAATACGAAATCCTAACCGGCTTCCTCATCAGCTCGCTGGGCACCACCGCTTACCTGATCGAACCGGTCTTCATGTGGCCGGAGGAAATCTTCGCCATCCACGAGCAGACCGTTGAACCTGCTCACCTCAAAAAGCTGAAGCGCTTCCCCCCCAATCCGGATGCCACCGCCGCCGTGACGAAGGCCCGCCGCGGCGTGGTGGATATCTTCGACTCCTATGGCGCTGCCCACTTCCAGATTGGCCGCTGCTATCCTTATTCTGAAGTCCTGAGCGATGCCTCGCTGAACCTGCTTAAAGCAGTCAAGGCAATGGTTGACCCCAAAGGCAATGTGAACCCCGGAGCCCTCGGCCTGTGACAACCCGCACCCTGCACGTCCGCAATCCCCGCACCGGCGAACTGGACTATCAGATCCAGGCCGCCGGCCCGGAGGAAATCTCCGCGACCGCCCAGCGCCTGCGCGCCGCGCAGCGTGGCTGGACAGCCCTGCCCCTGGCAGAGCGCGGCGCTGCCCTTCTGCGTCTTGCAGACGCGCTGGTGAAATTCCGTACGGAGATCACCGCCGCCCTCGAGATCGACACCGGCCGCCGCCGCATTGCGGGGCTGGAACTCGATGGCGCGGTTGCCTCCCTGCGCGGCTGGGTCGCCCAGGCGCCAACCCTCCTGCCAGAGGGCTGGACGCAAGGCCGCGCCATGCCCCACATCCGCCACGCGCCGCAATTCGTCCCCTATGCGCTAACGGGCGTCATCTCGCCCTGGAACTTCCCGCTCACCCTGTCGATGATCGACACCATCCCGGCCCTGCTGGCGGGCTCTGCCGTCATCATCAAGCCATCGGAAGTCACCCCCCGCTTTGCCGCGCCGATGATGGCCGCCATCGCCGAGGCCGGCCTTGAAGACATCCTCACCTTCGTCCAGGGCGACGGCGCCACCGGCGCAGCCCTGATCGAGGCGGTCGATGTCATCTGCTTCACCGGCTCGGTCGCCACAGGCCGCAAGGTCGCTGCCGCTGCCGCCACGAAGATGATCCCCGCCTTCCTCGAGCTTGGCGGCAAGGACCCTCTCATCGTTACCGCCAGCGCAGACCTTGAAAAGGCGACCGACGCGGCCCTGCGCGGCTCTGTCCTCTCCACCGGCCAGGCCTGCCAGTCCATCGAGCGTATCTACGTCGCCGCAGAAATCCATGACGCGTTCCTCAAACGCCTCACGGAAAAAGCCGCCGCCGTCCGCCTCAACTGGCCCGACATTTCGCAAGGCGAACTCGGCCCCATCATCTTCGACAAGCAGGCCGCCATCCTCACCGCCCAGATCGAAGACGCAAAGGCAAACGGCGCCGCCGTCCTCACCGGCGGCACAGTCGAGAACCATGGCGGCGGCTGCTGGCTCCTGCCCACCGTCCTCACAAATGTCAGCCATCAGATGAAGGTGATGACCGAAGAAACCTTCGGTCCTCTCCTCCCCGTCATGCCGTTCGCCACCATCGACGAGGCCCTCGCCCTCGCCAACGACACCGAATACGGCCTCTCCGCCGCCGTCTTCGCCGGCACGCTCGAAGAAGCCGAAGCCGTCGCTGCCGGCATCGAGGCAGGTGCCGTCAGCCTGAATGACGCCGCCCTCACCGGCATTTTCTACGAAGCGGAGAAGCACTCCTTCAAGCTTTCCGGCCTCGGCGGCAGCCGCATGGGCCCAGCCGGCTTCCAGCGCTTCTTGCGGCGCAAGGCGCTGATCGCTAACACCGGCGCGCCCGCCCCGCTTTCCGCCTTCGCAGAGGACGCCTCATGAGCCAACCCATCCGCCTCGACATTGCTGCCCCCCTCGCCGAAATCGTGCTGAACAAGCCCGAACGCCGCAACGCACTCTCAGTCGAGATGTGGGCCGCTATTCCCGCCCTCGTGGCGCAGGCCAATGCCGATCCGAACGTGAAGCTCATCCTCATCCATGGCGGCGACGCCGGAGCCTTCGCGGCCGGCGCCGACATCTCCGAATTCGAAACGATCTACGCCACCGAAGAATCCGCCAAGGCCTCCGGCCAGCGCATCGCTGACGCGCTCGACGCCATCGAGAACAGCGCCAAGCCCGTCATCGCTGCCATCGAAGGCGCCTGCGTCGGCGGCGGCGTCAGCCTCGCCATGGCAGCGGACCTGCGCGTCGCGGGCGCTGGCGCAAAGTTCGGCGTCACGCCCGGCAAGCTCGGCCTCGTCTACCCAGCCGGCGACACGCGCCGCCTCCTCGCCGCTATCGGCCCCGGCGCCACGAAAGACATCCTCTTCACCGGCCGCATCTTTGCCGCCGAGGAAGCCAAATCCCTCGGCCTGATCGACCGCCTGGTCGATGCCGGCTCCGCGCTCGAAGCCGCCCGCGCATGGGCCAGCGACATCGCCGCCATCTCGCAATGGTCCGTCCGCGCCACGAAGCAGATGATCCGTGGACTGCAAAATGGATGGGCAGAGGAAACGCCAGAGGCCCAAAGCCTCTTCCTCAACGGTTTCTCCAATGAGGATTTCCAGGAAGGCTACCGGGCGTTCCTCGATAAACGCCCGGCCAGGTTCACCTATCGCTGAAGCGCGAGGGGCACCTGCGGCGCGCCAAACAGCGTTTCCAGCGCCGCAGCCACATCCAGCACGCGCCCATCGCTGCCCTTCGGCCCGATCACCTGCAAGGAAAGCGGCATCCCCGCCGGGCTGAGCCCGGTATAAACCGCAGCCGCCGGCAGTCCTGCAAAGTTTGCCCACGCCGTGAAGTCCGCCTGGTTTTCCGGCACGGGCTCATCGAAGGAAAACGCCGTCTGCGGCGCCACAGGCGCAATCACGAAGTCATGCGCCTCGAAGATCCGCCCCGCCGCCGCCTCGATCTGGCGCACCTGCTCATAAGCCAGCTCAACCTCTTCGGCGGGCCGCGCCACGCCCCATGCCATCAGCTTACGGAAAAACTTCGAGAAGCCTTCCGGGTCGCTTCCCAACTTCTCCGCATGGATGGCGCTGGCCTCCACTTCCGAAATCAGCAGGCCCGCCCGGCGGGAACGGCCATATTGGTATCCCGGCGGCTCGGCCACGCTTGCCTCGGCGCCCGCCGCCTCGATCCGCGATACTGCGACAGAAAAGCCATCTTCCACTGCATCCTGAATGCCTTCACGGCCCGCGCCCCAAACAGCAATGCGCAAGCCGTTCAGCGAGACAGGTTCCGCATTCAGCGCCTGCCCGGTCATCACGCTCAGCGCCGCCCGAAGGCTCTCCACATCGCGCGCGTGTGGGCCAACGGTGTCGAGCGTCGTGGACAGTGCCAACACACCATCTTCGGAAACCAGCCCCGCGCCCGGCTTGATGCCTTGCGTGCCGCAATAGGCTGAAGGGATGCGCACGGAGCCCATCGTATCGGAGCCCAGCGCCACATCGCACAGCCCTGCCGAAACCGCCGCGCCGGAGCCGCCGGAAGATCCGCCCGGTGTATATCCTTCCTTCCGCGGATTTTGCGTTCGCCCGAAGAAGGGATTGTCCGTCGTCGCGCCCAGCGCGCCTTCATGCATGTTCACAATGCCAAGAACCACAGCCCCAGCCGCTTTCAGCCGGCGGACGACCTCCGCATCCTCAGGCGCAATCACGTCACGATACGCGCCGATCCCCGCATGATGCGGCAGGCCCTTCACGGCAATGTTTGCCTTCACGGCAAAGCACCAGCCGTCAATTGCGGATAGGGGCTTGCCGTCCTGAAACCGCGCCTGCGCGGCCTGCGCCTCAGCTTCGGCCTCTTCAAGGCGCAGGTGAATGAAGGCGTGGATCGCCGGATTATACCGCGCAATGCGTCCGGCATAATGCTTGAAGCGCTCGATCGGTGTCATTTGAAGCGCTCGTCGATCAGGCGGATCGGCTTCTGGCGAACTTCCGTCTGCGTCAGCGGCGCCAGCGCGCCCGGCGCGTTCAGCTCCACGGCCACATCAATACCGATTTTCTGCTTCAGCAGCGCGCGGAAGCGATCGGCCACCGCGTCGCTCGCGTCGCCGCTCACTTCGGCCGCCACGATGAACTCGTCCCGGCCGCTCTCGTCACGCCGCGCCTTGCAGATGAACTCGCCGGCAAACGCCTTGTCCTCTTCGAGGATCGGGCCCATCGCCTGCGGGAAAATGTTGATCCCGCGGATCTTCACCATGTTGTCCGAGCGGCCAAGGAAACCCTCGATGCGCTGGAAGTTCAGGCCAAGGCTCGATTGGCCGGCCTTCATGCGCGTCACGTCATGCGTGTTGAAACGGATGATCGGATAAATGTCGTCCTTGAACAGACAGGTGCAGATCATGTCGCCTTCTGCGCCCTCGGCCACCGGCTTGCCAGTGTCGATATCGCCGATCTCCAGGAACTGCGCGTCTTCCATCACATAGAGGCCATCCCGGTCCGGGCCTTCGCCCGCAATACAGCCCGTATCGCCCACGCCATACCAGTCGAAGCAATCTGCCCCGCCCCAGGCTTCAGACAGCGTGTCCTTGTCCTCGCGGCCAAGGTGGCCGGAAATCATGCGGATGTTCAGGTCCTTCACCGGGTCGATACCCTGCTCAACAGCCACGCGGGCCAGCTTCTTGATGTAGTCAGCAAAGCCCACGATCACCGTGGTGCCGAAATCTTTCATCAGCTGAACCTGCTTGATCGAAGGCGTCTCGACGCCCGTCCCGGCAGACATGAACAGCGCGCTCGTCCAGTGTGTCACCGCCTCGCGAACATAGTGTCCGCCATTGATCATGCCATGTCCGTAAACGGAGTGGACCACATCATCCGGGCGCAAGCCCTGGAAACGGTAGAGACGGCCCAGAAGCAGGTTCTGCACTTCGCGGGATTTCGCCCCGAACAGCAGCACTTGCGGCGTACCCGTAGTGCCCGATGTGGTGTGCATGATGGTCGGCGGGCGCTCGCCGGGGCCATAGGCTTCAAATCCGGCAAAGTCGCCCAGCGGAGGATTGCGCGCAATCGACTCCATGATGTCGCTCTTGTCAAAGCTCGGCAGGGAGGGCAGCGATTCCAGCCCCTTGATGTCGCCCGGCTCAATGCCGGCCTTGCCCCAATGGTGCTGGTAGAATTTCGTCTTCCAGGCGCGCTCCACAAGGCGCTTGAACAGCTTCTCCTGATGCGCGCGGATCTCGTCGCGGCTCTTCTTCGCAAAGGCAATGAAGGCGTCTCCCGTGGGATGCTCGCCCTGCATTTTTGCCCAGTCGACCGCATTGAAGTAGGTGTTGTGTCCATCCGTCATCGGATTACTCCATTATACCAGATGCAAGACGCGACAGGCGCCCGGCATCGACAAGATTTTCAAGGTTGCTCACAGCGGTAATCATCGCCGCCTCAATGTCTTCGCGCGCTCTGCCAAAGCCGAAGGCACAGCATTCGCGGAACTTTGCTTCATTCTGCTCCGGGCTCAGCGGGTCCGCTGGCGCCCCGAACAGGGAGTTGATGGTGAACTCACGCGTCTCGCCGCTCGTCAGCGTCAGTGTCAGTACCTGCGGCGTGAAGGCTGCCGGGTTCGTCTGCCCATCATCCACCACTTCAATTTTACGGCCCAGCGCGGCCACGTCCTCGCGCGCCAGCGCCTCGGCGGAAAAGTCCTTCAGGCCCACATGCCCGTCAATCAGCGTCAGCGCGCCGGAATATTGATAGCAGAGCCGCGCATAGCTCGCCGTCATGCCCGCCTGCGCCGGGCGCCCCACCAGCCGCTTGATCAGCGGCGGCGCTGTCAGCCGTGCAGAAGCGATATCGCCGGGCGCAATGCCTGCCGCCTTTGCCTGCTTGGCCAGCACGATGCCGCCCTGCGCGGCGCGGCCCGTCGGGAAAGGCTTGTGGCTCACTTCCGCAATGCGGAACACCTTGCCGAGCGAGGTAACCACCGGCGTCACGTCAAACGCATCTTCAAACAGGGTGAGGTATCCGAACGGTCCCTCAATACTGTCTTCTGCCGCTTCCATGCCCGCGGCGGCCAGGTCGCATGCCATCACCGCGCTGCGCGCGGCGTTCGCAATCTGCACCGGCAGCGCCGGCTTGCCTTCGGTGTGCGCCTGCATCGTGCCCGACGCGAAAGAAAGAGCATATCCCAGCGCGTTGCGCGCCTGCGCCTGCGTAAAGCCGCGCAGCCGGGCGCAGCCCAGCGTCGCGCCAAAAATTCCTGCCGTGGCCGGACGGAAAAATTTCAGCGGCGTTTTTGCCGCCACGCCAAGGCCCGTCGCCACGTCCACGGCGGCGGCCAGCGCCGCGCCGAGTTCCGTCCCGCACACATCGCCTTCCCGGTCCACCGTCGCCATCAGCGCGGCAAGGATGGTCGCCATCGGATGCACCACGGCAGGCTCGTGCACGCAGTCAAATTCCTGGCAGTGGATCTGGAAGCCGTTGACGAATGCCGCATTCGCCGCGCTCGTCCGGTAACTGCCCTGCCCCCACACATGCGCGTCGCCCGCGCCCGCCCAGGCCAGCGCCGCCTGGCGCACATTGGCGGTCAACGGCGATCCGGCGCCCGCAATGCCAACGCCCAGGCTGTCGAGCAGGAATGTCTTCACCGCCTCCTGCGCCGCAGGCGGCATCGCCTCCCAGCGCAGGCTCAGGGCGTGGCTGACAAAGGCCTCCGCCGCGCCGCTCATGCCAGCACCTTGCAGATCAGATCCGGCAGCTCCGGCACGCCAGCCTCAACCGCCGCGATCAGCCCAGCTGCCTCCTTGGGTGTAAGGCCGCCCGCCTCAAACAGGGCATTTGCCTTGCCGAGCAGCACATCGCCCCCAACCGGATTTTCCGGGTCCCCCAAAGCGTCGGGCGCGGAGGCGGTTTCGCCCGCAAACGACACGGAAGCGCCGAAACGTGCCGGGTATTGGCACTCAAATGCCTCAGAAAGACACAGTTTGACACGGTTTCGTATCGCTTTGACATCAGCCGCCTCTATGGCGCCCGGCGTAAAGTCGGCCAGCTCCGGCTTGCCGCGCAGCATCACCACGGCCACCGAATGCTGCAGCGAAAACTTCGCCTCGATCACCGTTTTCGGCTCTGGCTTGTCGCAGAACACCAGTGCGTCGCGATAAGTTTCGACGAGGATATCTCCGTCCGTATCCAGCACATTCACCCGCTCGCGCAGCGCCAGCGCCGCATCGATCGTGGCATGCGCATGGCGGCACGCCGGCCACGGCTTGAAGCTCACCTCATGGATGCGCCAGCCCGCCGATCCTGCAAGCACGCCAGCAGGATCGGCGCCAGGGCACATCGCCGCGAAGAAGCCCTGCTTGCCTTCCAGAATGCTCAGCGGCCCACGAAATCCCGCCGCCGCCAACCTTGCCGCGTCCAGTCCCGCGCGCGCGGCAACACTGCAGTGCAACTGCTTGCCCATGCTCGCCGGTTCATGCCGCGTCTGCCACAGTCCTGCCGACTGGCTCACCGCCAGCGCCAGCGCATGCGCCGTCTCCGGAACATCCAGCTCCATCAGGCTCGCGCAGGCCGCTGCCGCGCCAATCGCCCCGCAGGTGCCGGTATTGTGCCACAGGGCATAATGCCCCGGCCCCACCGCCCGGCCGAGCCGAATCGTCGCTTCGTATCCACGCACAATCGCGTTGAGAATCCGCTCGATCGGGGGGGGCTTATCCACCGCCGCCGCGATCACTGCGGGAATGATGCTCGGCCCCGGATGCAGCAATCCGCGCTTGTCCACATCATCCATTTCCAGAATGTTGCCCAGCCCGCCCCAGGCGAATGCCCGCCCGGCCGCCGTCGGCTCCAGTCCCGCCAGCAGGATGCGCCCGGCCGGCTCCGCCCGCCCCGCAACCGCGCAACCCGCCCAGTCAAGCAGGTGCAGCTTCGCCCGCGCGCGGTCCGCTTCGCTCACTTCCGCAGCAAGCACGCCAGCAAGCGCCTCAATGAGGGTTTGCGAAGACTGCGTAACGGGAATAATTTGTCCGGACATATCACTTGCTTAGCATGATCGTCTGACGGACGAAAACCGCTTTCAGGCCGTCAGAGGAAATTATTTGATATATCTATTGCATTCTTGTCGCCGCTGCACAGTTCACAAGCTGCACATGATCAAAATTTCTGCCCTGAATGACAGCGATTTCAGAATAAATCCGGACAAATCGCTCCTATCCGAAGCAAGCCGGGATTGCCGATACCGCCCGGAATGTTCATTACAGTCCACAGGTTCGGGACTAGGGAGAGGGCCTTGAACAATATCCAGCCGCGTTACCGTCAGATCGCCGATGAGCTGCGCCTGCTCATCGCTTCAGGCCGCCTGAAACCTGGCGACGCGCTGCCGACCGAAATGGAACTATGCGAAGCGAAGGACATTTCCCGACACACTGCACGAGAAGCGCTGCGCATCCTTACTGAAGATGGCCTGATCGCCCGCCGCCGCGGCGCCGGAACGGTTGTCACAACGCCGCCCGCCCCTGCCTTCGCCCAGCCGATCGGCGATTTCGAATCCATCCTGCAATACGCCCGCGATGCCGTCTTCTCCCCCGAGAAAATGCGGCCGGCCACCAGCGCTGAAATGAAACGCATGGGCGTCGACGGAAGCTACATCACCTATACCGGCCTGCGCCGCGCTTCCGGGGAAGCGCCCCTCGCCGTCACCACCATTCTCGTGCTCAATCGCCTGGCGCCGCCGATGGAAGAACTATCACATCTCAATGGCTCGATCTCCGAATGGATCGAAGGCGAGCATGGCGCCGCAGTCGCAAATGTCATTCAACGGATGGAAGCTGTCGCCCTCAGCAAGACGGATGCAACACGCCTGGGCGTGAAGCCCGACTCGCCCGCGCTGCGCACCCTGCGGCGCTACATCGACACCGCCGGCCAGACGATCCTGGTTTCAGAAAGCCTGCACCCCGCAGGACGCTTTGCCTACGAGATGAAGCTTACCCGCCAGCGCAAATAGCGCTTCAGGAAACGCGCGATTCTTCGCAGAGCGTGCGACGGTAAAGCTGGCCATCTTTGAACCAGTGCCATGTGCGGGCGCGGTGTTTTTCGCCCTCGCCCATGATGATCAACTCAACAAAATAGGCGCCCGGCTCATCCTTCCGGATGAGATTCAGCATCAGATGGCCGCCTTCGGTTTCCCAGCTTTTGCCGTGGAATGTCGGCGCGTCGTAATAGAGGTGATCGCCGCGATCGAGTCCCTCGAAAGTGGCTTTGCTGTAAACATCTTCGGGCGTCCACAACTCCGTCGTCTGCCGATAGATGACGCCGTCCGTCATCGGAAACTCGCAGGTAACGCGGGAACGGAACTGCCCCTCCACCTGGCCATCCGCGGCAACGTGCCGATACTTTCCTTCCCAAATTCCTTCGTGTGCCAAATGGGCCGGAAAGCGTGTCATCAGATGGTTCCCCTCTCCAAAAGTTCTGCAATCTCCTGCGCGGGCAGCCCTGCTTCGCGCGCGATGATCTCTGAGTGCTGCCCATAGGCAGGCAGCGCCGGATTAGGCTGCGGCGGTTCGTCAGAGAACCGGATCGGCGGACCGACGTGACGATACCCATTCGCATCGGAGAACACCATTCCACGCTCCGCCGTGAACGGATCTTCAAAGGCCTCCTTGAGGCTCCGTACCGGCGCCCAGCAACAATCGACCGGCGCGAGGAAAGCACACCATTTCGCCAGCGAGCCGGATGCAAATGTCTCGCGGAAAAATTCCTTCAACGGCTCCTGGCCATCGCCAGGAGGAACCTTCGCATATTGCAGCAGATCGGGCCGCCCCAGCGCCGCCAGCAGGTTCTCAGCGAACTTAATCTCCGAACCACCAAGCACGATGTGCCCGTCATCCGATGTCGGATAGATGGAATACATCGCCGATCCGCCAAAGCTGCGCATCTTCTTGGGCTCCGGCGCCCGATCTTCCGCAAAAGTCGGCCCCAGCACATTCGGCGTCCAGGCAATGGCCGCGTCATACATCGACATATCGATATAGTCGCCTTTGCCGGTTTCCGTGCGCCGCAGCAGCGCCATCAGGATACCTGATAGCGCCATGAGAGAAGCGGCGGCATCCGCAAACGGAATCGGCGGCGCCGCAGGCCTGTCATCCGTCAGTCCACGGCCAAGATCGACAATCCCGGCCAAAGCCTGAACGGTCAGGTCATGCGCCGGCTTTGTGGCGTAAGTCCCCTCCTGCCCGAAGGCGGAAATGGAGCAATAAACGATCTTCGGATTGCGTTTCGAAACAGCCTCATAATCCACGCCGAGCCGTTTGACGACGCCGGGCCGGAACGCCTCAACAAACACGTCGGCCTCTTCGGCAAGCTTCAGCAGAAGCTCCACGCCGGCAGGGTCCTTGAGATTCAGCTTCAGGCTACGCTTGCCGCGCGCCACATTCCGGAACCAGACGGTATTGCCGTCCACAGTCTTCTCGCCAATCTCGCGCACCGGTTCGCCAAGCCCATTGGCTGGCTCCACCATGATAACATCGGCGCCATGGTCGGCCATCATCATGGTCATGTGCGGTCCCGGCAGGAAGGCCGAAAGATCGAGGACCTTGTACCCGGAAAGCTTCATGGTTTAACGGCGTCGGCAAACTCGGCATTGTTCTCGCCAAGTTCGGGCGCGCGCGAAGTGACCGGGCGCTGTCCGTTGACCCGGAATGGCGACGCGAGCGTGCGCAGGCCCTCGGGCTTTGAGGGGTGGGCCACAACTTCGATCATCTCGGTCTCGGCCAGATAGGGATTGTCCAGCGCATTCGGAATATCCAGCACAGGCGCAAACGGCACCTGCCCGGCAAAATGCTCGATCCATTCCTGGCTCGTCCGCTGGCTGAGGATATGGTCAACAACCGCCGTCAGCTCCGCCAGGTTTTCATGCCGTGCCGGATTGGTTGCGAAGCGCGGATCGGCCTTCAAATGCGCTGCATCGGCCAGCTCGCAGAACAGATCCCAGAATTTCGGTGTCTGACACATCAACAGGCCCCAGCCATCTTTCGTTTTCACAAGCTGGCTTGGCGCGATGGACGGGTGCGCCCCGCGCGGAAGGCGCTCCGTCGCGTGCCCCCGGTTGAGATACCAGGTGGCCGGATAGGAAAGCTGGTGCAGCGCCGTGTCAAACAGCGTCACATCCACGTCGCAGCCTTCGCCCGAGCGCTGGGCGCCCAGAATGCCAGCCAGGATCGCCGTCGCCAGATGGCTACCGGTATGGAAGTCGATGATCGACAGCCCGCAGCGGATCGGCGGCCCTTCCGGCTCGCCGGTCGCCAGCATGAAACCGGCTTCGGCCTGCATCAGATAGTCATAGCCCGGCCAGCCAGCCCGCGAATTGTCCCGTCCGTAAGCGGACAGGTGGGCGCAGACGATCTTCGGATTGATGGCCTGCAGGCGGGCAAAGTCCAGTCCCAGTTTCGCTGGCTGATCGCCGCGCAGATTGTTGACCACCGCATCGGCGGTCTTCACCAGCGCGTCGAACAGCGCCCGGCCGTCGGCGCTTTTGAGGTCGATGTTGATCGACTTCTTGCCCTTCGAAAAGGTCTGGAAGAAGTCGGAATCCCCCTCGCCCAGCAGGTAAGGCCCAACCGCGCGCGAGACATCGCCGCCCCGCGCGCCATCCTCCACCTTGATGACCTCCGCGCCCAGGTCAGCGAGCAGCTGCGTGCCGTAAGGCCCCGCACCATACTGCTCGACGGAAAGAATGCGGATGCCTTCAAGAAGCCGGGTCATCGTTGGGAGTTACCTTTCAGTTCGGTCCTGCCGCGAGGCGGATCAGGCCGGATTACGCTTTACGAGCTGTTTGGCGATGATCATGCGCTGCATCTCATTCGTGCCCTCGCCGATACACATCAGCGGCGCATCGCGGTAGAGGCGCTCGACGACATATTCCTTCGAATAGCCATAGCCGCCATGAATGCGCATCGCTTCGGTGGCGACCTCAACAGCGGTCTCCGACGCGAAGTATTTCGCCATGCCTGCTTCCATATCGACACGTTCGCCGCGGTCATAAGCGGCAGCCGCATCCTGCACGAGCAGTTCGGACGCGCGCGTCTTTGCGGCCATCTCGCCGAGCTTCAACTGGATCGCCTGATGCTCGCAGATCGGCTTGCCCATCGTCTTGCGGATCTGGGAATACTGAACGCTTTCCCGCAGCGCGCGGCGCGCAATGCCGACCGAGCGGGCAGCCACATTGATCCGGCCGATCTCGAGGCCGCCGGTCGCCATGAAGAAGCCCTGGCCTTCTTCCCCGCCAACGAGGCAGAGGTCTGCGTCGCACTCATAATCTTCGAAAATGAATTCACCGGAATCGATGCCCTTATAGCCGAGCTTTTCCAGCTTGCGGCCATTCTTGATGCCCTTGAGCGGCTCGCGGGTCTCCGGGTTGATCTTCGGTGTAATGAGGATCGACATGCCCTTGTAGCGGGGCGAAGCTTCCGGATCGGTCTTCACCAGCAACGCCACGCAGTGGCCTTCGATGGCGTTCGAGATCCAGGTTTTCGTTCCGTTGACGATGTATTTGTCGCCTTGCCGGCGCGCGGCGGTTCGGATGCCCTGAAGGTCAGTGCCGGCGTCCGGCTCGGTCAGGCCAAGCGCGCCGCGCAGCTCGCCGGAAGCAAACTTCGGCAGCCAGTATTCCTTCTGCTTGTCGGTGCCGAATTTCTGCACGACGATCGACATCATCAGGTGAGAGTTGAAGATGCCCGACAGGCTCATCCACTCTTCCGAAATCATGGTGACGATCTTGGAGTAGGTCGTCGCAGACAGGCCGAGGCCGCCATAATCGGGATGAATCAGCGCGCCGAACAGGCCAAGCTCCGTCATGTCGTTGACGAGGTCAGCGGGCCATTCATTGTCGTGCTCGAGTTTCATTGCGACAGGCGCAACCTTCTTTTCAATCCATTTCTGGATCGAATCGAGAATCTGGCGTTCGTCTTCTTCACTCAGATATGTCGTGTCAGCCATGTTCGTTCTCCTGAACTGATCCGGTGACGGATCAGTAGTTGCCGACCTTGTCTTCAACCGCATTGCCACGGCCGGGGATCAGCATGTTGCGCTTGAAGGTACAGACCTGCGTGCCATCCTGATTGAAGCCGCGCGTCACGATGGTGACAATGCCCTGGCCGGGACGGCTCTGGCTCTCGCGCTTGGCCAGCACTTCGCTTTCACCGTAAATCGTATCGCCTGCGAAAACAGGCGCCGTGAATTTCACTTCGTCCATGCCCAGATTGGCGATGGCTTTCTGGCTCGTGTCCGTCACGCTCATGCCGATCAGCAGGGCAAGCGTGTAAGGGCTCACGACAAGGTTTTTCTTGAACTCGGAGGCTTTCGCGAACTCTGCATCGAAGTGCATCGGGTGCGTGTTCAGCGTCAGCAGCGTGAACAGGTGGTTGTCGTATTCGGTAACGGTCTTGCCGGGGCGGTGTTCGTAGATGTCGCCAACGTTGAAGTCTTCAAAATAGCGCCCAAAGGTTTCACGATAGCGCTTCGGGCCGACTTCTTTCCAGTTCTGAACCATGGAATGTTCCTTCTTCCTTAGACTGATTTTGCTTTGGCGAGCACGCGCTCAGCCGCGAGAATGACGGGGCGGTCCACCAGCTTGCCCTTGTGCAGCACAGCGCCGCCTTCAGCGGCATTGAGCGCGTCGATGATGGCTTGTGCTTCGGCGATGTCGGCATCGCTCGGCGTGAACGCAGCGTTGACGACGGAGACCTGATCGGGGTGGATGCAGGCGCGCCCGGAGAAGCCCATGAGGCGCGCCTTATTGGTGGTTTCAGCTAGCCCCGCCGGATCTTTCACATCCAGGAACGGCACGTCGTAGGCCGGAATGCCGGCTGCGCCGCAGGCCGCCGCCACAAGGCCGCGCGCCGTCAGCATCGCGTCCCAATTGGCAAGGTCTGCGCCCAGGCTGGCGGAAAAATCGGCGCCACCAAACAGCATGCCGCCCGTCGCCTTTGCGGCAACCGCCTGCACGTTGGCCAGAGACCGGCCGCTCTCCATCACCGCCACAAGCGGCACATCCGAGCCGAGCGCTTCGGCAACAATCTCAAGGTCCACCGCCGTCTCGGCCTTCGGCACCATGATGAAATCGAGCTTTGAAAGCACACCGCATGCAGCAAAGGCCGCGATGTCGGCGCAGCCGTGCGCGGTGCGCGGCGAGTTTATGCGCACGGCGAGGCCCTTGCCCGTCCATTCCGCAACGAATGCCAGAACATCGGCGCGGGCCTTGTCCTTGTCACCGGGCAACACCGCATCTTCCAGGTCGATGATGACTGCGTCGGCCCCTGCGGCGACGGCCTTGGCGAACCGGTCCGGCCGGGCGCCGGGAACAAACAGGAAGGAGCGATAAACTGAAGGCATCTCGAAATTCCGCATCAAACTTTGTCCGGACAAATTAAAGCGGCGCAAGCGCGTGTCAATGTCCGGAGCGCGGAAATCCGGATGCCTGCGCTATTCTGAAGCGCGGGGGTCAGAGATCATCTGGTTGAGCTCAATCGTATGACCATCGGGATCCACCAGCATCGACACCATCACAACGATGTCGCCTGCGGGCGAAGGATAGCGCCGCTCCGCTGGCGCGCTGATCACCTTCACTCCCGGCACGGCAGAGGCGGCCACGAATCGCCCCTCAAGATCGGTTGTGTTGAACAGCAGCACCATCTCGCCCGGCGTGAAGTCCGCCTCATCGGGCGCCGCCTGTTCCTTCTCCGTCTGATCAAGGAACTGCCACAGGCCGATCATCCCCATTGCGCCGCTATTGGTCTGGGTCAACACCAGGCGGGAGCGGTTCACGCCATCGGTTTCATGCCGGGTCTTGAGGTCGGGCGAGGTCAGCTCCTGATCATAAACAACATCAAAGCCCAGCGCGTCGCGATAGAGCAGAAGCGATGTATCCAGATCGCGGACGATCAGCGTTGTTCGCCGCAGATTGATGGGATGCACGGGATAGGGGTTTTCCGCCCCCAGCAGCGCCGGTGCGGTCACGGCCGCGGGTGTCGAAACCGGTTCCAGCTCTGCAACAGGCGCGCTCGCGCAAGCGGCAGAAAGGAGCAAAGCCCCCAGTGATGCGGTAATGCTGGCTCTCATATTTTCCCCCTGCCTGCCCGGCTGAACGCTATCGCGCCGTGTCTGAAGAAACCTGGCTGGCGAAATGCGCCGCGATCTGCTCGCGCGTTGCAACCCAGACATCAGGATGCCCCTTCACATGTTCCAGGAAGTCGGCAAACGCCTTGATCCGACCCGGCCGGCCGATGATGCGCAGGTGCAGGCCAAGGCTCATCATCCGCGCCCCTTCCCGCTGGCTTTCTTCATACAGCCAGTCGAAAGACCGGCGCGCATAATCCAGCCACATGTCCGGTGTGAAGCTCGGCGACAGCCAGAACTTCATATCGTTGGAATCAATCGCATAAGGCAACACGACCATCGGCTTTTCCGATCCGTCCGCCATCGGAACCTTTGCCCAATAAGGGAAATCATCCGAATAGTCGTCCATATGATAGGAATAGCCCTGCTCGAGAATCAGGCGGCGCGTAATATCCGTATGCAGATAGCGCGAGAGCCAGCCAGCCGGCTTGCGGCCACAGGTTTTCTCGATGCTTTCGGTGCCTTTGGCGATGAAGGCGCGCTCGGCCTCCTCGTCCATGAAAGCGGTGAAGGCCCACTTATAGCCGTGGTTACATGGCTCATCGCCCCGCTCCATGATGGCTTTTGCCAACCACGGCGCCTTCTCCAGCGCGAGGCCACAGACCGTCCAGGTGGCGTTGATGCCCGCCTTGTCGAGGACCTGGATCACCCGCGGCGCGCCGCGATTGATGCCATACTGATAGTTGGTTTCGTTGCCATGCACGCGGATCGGCTTGCCCGGCACGGCGCCCAGCTCGTCGACCGGCTCAGGGCGTTTGTCGCCTTCGTCGATGCGGCGCTCGGCGCCCTCTTCGACGTTTACGACAACAGACAGGGCGAGTTTCGCCCCGCCCGGCCAGGAAAAACCTTCGGGCGCAGGATCAAGTGGTAGTTTGGTCAATGGGGTTCCTCCCCTCCGGAAACGTTCATGCTTTCAGCGGTTATGTAGGCGGCCTGATCGGTGCAGAGCCACGCAACGGCGTTCGCCGTGTCTTCCGGCAGGCCTGGCCGGCGCATCGGAATGCGGTTGGCCATGTTGGTCATGTAATCCTCAACCGAGGCATGTCCGGTGACCTTCGAGAAATACTCGTTCTGCCACGCACCCAGGCCGGTCGTCACATGGTTCGGGCAGACATTGTTGACGGTGATGCCATGCGGCCCAAGCTCGATGGCAGCAGAGCGGACAAGGCCGACAAGGCCGTGCTTGGAAGAGGTGTAAGCCTGCGCATGAGGAAAGCCGGACTTGGCCGCCTGGCTGGCGATATTGATGATCCGCCCGCCTTTGCCCTGCCCGATCATGGCTTCGGCTGCCGCCTTGAGGCCAAAGAATGCCCCCGTCAGGTTCACATCGATCACCGCGCGCCAGTCTGCTTCGGAAACCTCCAGCAGCGGCTTCATGATGTAGCCGATGCCGGCATTGTTCACCCAGATATCGAGCGATCCGTGCGTGTCGGCGGCATGTTTTGCCAGCGCGCGCACTTCCTCCAGGCTGCGAACATCGCAGACGCAGGTCGAAACACTCACGCCCAGCCTGCGCAGCTCCTGCGCAATCGATTCCATCTCGTCCGTCGTGCCGATATGGCCTTCGCCCGTGGCGGCGTCGCGCGTCTTGCCCACGTCGGAGATGACGATATTGGCGCCCTCAGCCGCCAGCCGGCGGGCAATCGCCTCGCCGAGGCCCTTCCGGCGCCCGGAGCCGGTGATGACGGCTGTTTTGCCTGTAAGCGTTCCCATTGCCCCGCCCTCAGACCAACTTGTCGGTGAGGATGAAGACGAGATCGTCGGCCATGGCCTGGAATTCAGCGGCAATCTTCTGCATCGCCTCGGTGCCGACTTCGCCGCCAAAGCCTTCCATATCGGCGACATCGATGATCTCGATATAAGCGTAAGGCGGCTTTGCATCCGAACCGAGCACGCCGGTCGAGCGGAAAACCTCGAATGCATCAACCGATTTCAGTCCGTTGACGGTTGGGATATCCTTGGTTCTCGCCCAGTTTTCGTAATCTGCGACAGAGATGCCGGGTTTGAGATTGAAAAGTGCGACAATTCGAGTGCCCATGTCCGTAATCTCCACTAGTGGTGCCTTTGTCTAAATGATATATCTTTTGGGTGCAGGTCAATTGTGAACTTGGCCTAGAAGCGCAGGAGGACTGAAATGGCTGACACGAAAGCAGGCAGCAACGCGGACAAGCGCCCCTATGATGGGCCGCCGGATTACCGCGTGGTCGGGCGCCACGGCGTCTTCCCCGAAACCAATCACGATGAAGTGGCTCGCTTCAACTTTTTGGCCCACATGAACCGCCATCTGGCTGCCAATGTGATGCCCGGCATCGGCGAGGCATTTGAAGCCCGCGTGAAGCCTGCCTTCGAGAAGAAAGAGAAGCGCGGTTACAAGGACCGGCACGAAGTTCGCAAATCCCTGGTGCAGGAACCCATGTGGCAATGGTGGTCGGCCATGCGCCGCGCCACGATGGAAAATCGCCAGCAGGCGGGCCGCTGGGTAACCATCCGTCAGGCCGAAGACCTGAATGGCAAGGTCCGCGAACTGACCGAGAATGATAGCCGCCTTGTGCTCAAGCCCGGCTTCAAGCAGCCACGCTCGACAGAAGCCATCGACCATCACTGCATGCCCGGCAGCTATCACACAGAGCTGGTTCCCGGCGACGTGACCGGCGCAGCCAATTACGACATCGGCATCTTCGCCACCACGGGCGGCATGCTCGGGCGGTACAATGATGGCGGCGGCGTCGCCGTGGCTGAATGGGTCAAGGCAAACCTGCCAGACCTCAAGCCCCGGCGCATTCTCGATATCGGCTGCGGCCTTGGCCACAATGTCGTGCCTCTGGCACAGGCATTCCCGGATGCAGAGATCATCGCCGTTGACGCCGGCGCGCCAATGCTGCGCTACGGTCTCGCCCGCGCCAAAACACTCGGCGTAGACAATATCACCTTCATTCAGGGCGATGTGTCCGAGCTTTCCCAGTTCGAGGATGAAAGCTTTGACTGGATTCAATCGACCATGTTCCTGCATGAGACCAGCTACAAATCCATGCCAAAGATCTTTGCAGAGACGAAACGCCTGCTGAAGCCGGGCGGCATCGTGCTGCATGTCGAACAGCCGCAGTATACCGATCAGATGTCCCTGTTTGAGCAGGCGATGCGCGATTGGGATGCGTTCTACAACAACGAGCCCTTCTGGACCAAGATGCACGAGATTGATCTTGATGCATGGATGGAAAAGGCTGGTTTCTCCCGTGCCTCCATCATTCACGGCGGCGTCGCGGCCGTTGTTGATCCGGAAGTGTTCCCGGAAGCGGCCAAAGACACCAAACAGGAAGACTATGGCCGCAAGGCAGCCTGGCACGTCATTGGCGCACGGAAGGTAGCTTGATCCATGACCACGAAACTTGATCCCGTCGCCCTCGCCGGAACCAAAGCCAAAGGCAAGCGCCCATGGTTCCTGAAAGATCCGGATGTCGAACGCGTGATGAACATCACCCTCGCGCTGATGCAGGAAGTGTCTGTCATACGGGAACGGATGGACACCATCGAACGCCTTCTGGAGCGCGACGGGCAGGTGACGAAGGCGTCTATCGAAGCCTTCACCCCCACCAAGCAGGAAGCCGAAGAGCGCGGCGCATGGACTCAGGAATATATCGCCCGTGTCCTCCGCATCATTCAGCAAGATCGCGAAGCGATTGATATTGCCGAAGAGGCGTCCTCCGAAGAGGTCGCGGAAGAATTCGCCACCACCCGCTGAAAACAGCGCATTCGATTACAAAAGCGCCCGCTCGCCGGGCGCTTTTTTATTGGTTTGCATAGAGACGATGCAGATACGCTATCCAGGCCATCAAAATCATATGCCTACGTGTTTTCCACTATGGAATTTCCCGCACACATTTGATTAAAAGATATATCATTTAATCGCTATGCTGGGAGCGACCATGCTAGACTTTCTTGCGGCTTATGAACTTCCGATCCTCCGATGGCTGCATATTGTCGCCATGGTCTACTGGCTCGGCGGTGAATGGGGCGTCTTCCAGACCTCTTACAAGGTCGTGAACCCCAAACTCTCCCTTGAGGAACGCTCCCGCCACATGGATACGGCCTACCGTATCGACATCATGGCGCGCACCGGCATCATCTCCCTGCTGCCACTCGGCCTGCATATGGGCCATCTTTGGGGTGTTCAGCCCTATGGCGGCGGCTGGCTTGTTGCCATGTGGCTGCTCTGGGCCGTCTGGATGGGCATCACCTGGGTCGCCTTCTCAAATCGCGGCAAACCGATGGGTAAACTCTTCTCCGATGTTGAAGACTGGACCCGATATATTGTCATCCCCCTGCTGATCATCGGTGCCGTTTCCTCGCTGCTCGGCCACGGCCCCTTCCTTGCCGGCGAGGGCCAGAAATGGTTCTCGGCAAAGATGCTGACTTATGGCCTGCTCCTGATCCTCGGCTTCGGTCTGCGCCTGGTGATGCATGAATGGCGCGCCCTTTTCCCCATCCTCGCCGCCGGCCCCAATCCGGAAGTCGAGGCAAAGCTCGATCGGTCCATCAAGATCGCCCGCCTCATCGCTTACACTTATTGGGTCGGCATTCTCACCACCGCCTTCTTCGGCGCCGTGAAGCCCTTCTGATATCGCACACAAAAATGGCGCCCTCCCGCAAGGAAGGGCGCCATTGCTTTGACCAGCCTGACAGGGATCAGAAAGTCGGCTGCTCCGGCTTTCCCGAAACAACGAACACGGATGGTTCCATCGGCTCGCCGATCTCGAACTTCGTCCAGATCGCCTCATTCGCCTTTACGCCATCATAAAACAGGCGCACACGCCCCGGCTGCACCCAGCTTGAACCCGGCACAGTAAAGAAGTTCGAATAGCGCCGCTCATGCCAGCCGCGCGGCGTGTTGAAGCCGACATACACAGTCGCAAAGTCCGACTGGCGAATGCCAAAGCGCGTCTTGCTGCCAGAAGGATCAGTCAACTCCACAAGATAAGCCGGCGCGCCGTCGATCAGATCGTCCGGCAGGCGCGTTTGCGTCCAGCCTTCATCGAGCGCGTTGCGGATCGCCCCGAAGCCGAAATTGGAGGCCCACGCCTTGGCGGCCACCTCTTGAGGCATGGCGCCATTCTGGTCATAGGTCGTTTCGCCATCGAAAGCGATCAGCATCGCAAGCGCGTCGCCCGTCCATGCCTCGATCCGAACCTTGCCTTCGGCGGCATGGGCATTGGCCTTGGTGTCGGAAAACTCGCGCCACATGGCGTATTTGTCCCACAACACTTCGCCGCCATCGGCCTTCCGGATAATGTTGTATCCTTCCAGGTAGAGGCTCTTCACGTCCCGCCAGTCGGCGCCGCCTGCCGCTTCATGCGCGGCCGCGATAATATCTCGCGCCGAAAGCTCCGGATTGGCCTGCACAGCCGTTGGCAACAGCGCGCGTCGGGAAACCTCCGGTGGCTGACCATCCAGCACTGGCGACACGTCCCCCACGGCGGACGCACAGGCGGCTAGCGAAGCAACGGCCACTGCCGCCAAAAGGAGCCGCTTCATGCCGTTTCCTCCACGATCATCACATGCGCCTCTGCCAATGGCTGGCGCGCGGCTTTCAGCGCTTCATATTCCGGGCTCTCCCAGAAACGGCGGATCGCCGCCTTGTCGGGCCATTTGGAAATGACAGCGCTCGCGCCGCCAAACAATCCGCCCTCAAGGCTCTCCACGCCCGGCGCGCGCAGGACATATTCGCCGCCATACCTGGCAAGCAGCGCCGCTGTAGGTGCCGCATATTCAGCCACAAAGCGTGCGCGATCCTTCACCTGTGCAAAAACGATCATGTAAGCTGCCATCTGCCATCCTTTCAGCTTGGCCCCACGAAACCAAATGATATATCTTTTAACCGAAAGCCTCCAGAGGCAACGGCAAAAGAAAAGGTCCACGACATGAAATTGCTCAGAGCCGCCACGCTGACCGTCTCCGATCTGGAGCGGTCGGTCGGCAACTATTCGAAGTATTTCGACTATGCCGTCGTGGAACAGGGCGAAGTCCCGGCCGATCTCGCCGCCAGCTGGGATGCGCCTGCCTCTGCCGGCCAGCCCTATGTGGTGATGCAGCCATCCTCAGGCGCCGAAGTGTTCATCCGCTTCATCCAGCAGCCTGCCGTTGAGGCCTACAAGGCCCTGCGCTCCTATGGCTGGAACGCCATCGAGATCTGCGTGCAGGACGTGATGGCCGCCAATGCCCGCATGGAAAACTCGCCTTTCGAGATCATCGGCCCGCCGCGCAAGATCGAAGGTCTGGACTCGATCCACCCCATGCAGGTCAAAGGCCCCGACGAGGAAATCGTCTACCTCACCCAGATCAATGGCGACCTTCCGGCATTCGATCTGCCGCGCGCCGCCTCGCCCATCGACAAGCTCTTCATCCTCGTCATCGGTTGCAGCGACCTCACCGCATCGTTCGACTGGATGGTGAAGCATTGCGGCCTCGCGCCGGGCCGTGAAAATATGGAAATCGTCTACACGATGATCGCCAAGGCTTACGGCCTGCCGATGGAGCAGCTCCACAAGATCTCCACGCTGATCCATGACCGCGACGTGTTCCTGGAGCTCGATCAGTATCCGGACGCCGCCGTCGCCCGCCCCCGCCATGATGGCATGCTCGTCCCCGGCTGCGCCATCGGCACGCTGTTCCACCCAGATTTTGACGCCCTGCCTGGCCCTTGGATCACCCCGCCAACTCGCCGCGAAGGCCCCATCTACAAAGGCCGACGCGTCGCCACCCAGAAAGATCTGGACGGCACGCTGATCGAGATTGTCGAAGCATGAAGCGCTACACCCTGAAAGCGGCGCTCACCGCCGCCCCCACCGCTGAAGATTTCACGGCCATAGATGCGCCGTCTCCGGAATGTCCGGAAGGCGGCGTCGTTGCGCGCGTCATCTATCTCTCGCTGGACCCCTATGTCGGCTCCCGCCTGCGCGGCCGCCATATGGGCGAAACGCCGCCCACGCCAATGCAGGGCGCCATTCCCGGCGCCATAGTTGGCCAGGTCGTTGAAAGCCGCGCAGCAGGCATCGCCGAAGGCGATTATGTCCACGCCATGGAAGGCGGCTGGCAGGAGTACTGCGCGCTGCCCGCCGGCCATTTCCGCAAGGTTGATCCAAAAGCCGCCCCCCTGCGTGCCCATATCGGTGTCCTCGGCATGCCCGGCCTCACAGCCTGGGCCGGCATCACCCAGCTCGCCAAGGCAGGCGACGGCGATGTCGTCCTCGTCGATGCTGCAGCCGGCTCCGTCGGCGGCACAGCGGGCCAGATCGCGCGCATCAAGGGCGCCTCGAAAGTCGTCGGCGTCGCCGGTGGCCCGGAGAAGTGCCGCCTTGTCACCGAAACCTACGGCTTCGATGCCTGCATCGACTACAGGGCCGAAGGCTGGCAGGCCGCCCTGAAGGAAACGCTGCCCGAAGGCGCCAGCGTCTTCTTCGAAAACGTCTCGGCAGACATGGCAATGATCGCCCTGTCGGTCTCGCGCCTTTATGTGCGCGGCGTGCTCTGCGGCCTGGCCGATGCCTATCAGGCCGACACGCCGCAAGCTCACGCGCTGAATGCGGGCGCCATCATCGGCAAGCGCGCCCAGATGCTCGGCCTCGTCGTCTACGACTTCTATCCCCGCTGGGATGAATATGTTGCCGAGGCGAGCGCCTGGATCAGCCAGGGCAAGCTCGCCTTCGCCGAGGATCACGTCACCGGTCTCGACAACGCCCCCGCATTGTTTGGAAAGCTCATGCGCGGCGGCAATGTCGGCAAACCCATCGTCACCGTTTCAGAGGAACAGGCATAATGGCCCGCGTAAAGAAATCATATGTAGACGGAAAATACGGACAGCTTCACTACCGCATCGCGGTTCCGGAAACGCCCTCCGCGCTGCCCCCGCTCTACTGCCTTCACCAGAGCCCGAAATGCGGCATGGAATTCGAAGCCCTGATGGGCGCTATCGGCGATGAACGCATCGTCGTCGCGCCCGATTATCCGGGCTACGGCCAGTCCTGCAAACCGCCGGAAGAACACCTTGCCACGGTCCCCGCCTATGCCGAAGCCTGCTGGCAGGTCGCCGACGCGCTCGGCCATGACAATCTCGCCCTCTTCGGCAACCATACCGGCTCGAAGGTCGCCACCGAGATGGCCGTCATGCGCCCCGGCCATGTCGGCAACATCGCGATGGTGTCAGCTGCCCTGCTCACCGATGAAGAGCGCGCCTTCTTCGCGGACTACTTCACGCCGATCCCGCTGGACGATGCCGGCACCCGCTTCACAACCATGTGGCAACGCATCATCGAACGCCGCGGCCCCGGCACGACGCTGGAAATGCTGGCTCAGTCCATGATGATGAACCTGCTGGGCGGCGAGGAATATGAGTGGGGCCACGCGGCCGCCTTCTCCTTCGCGGAGCCCTTCGAGGAAGCCCTGAAAACCTTGCCGAACCGGATCACGATCCTCAACCCGGCAGATGATCTCACCGACTGCACCCGCCGCGCGATCCCGCTCCTGAAGAATGGCGAAGTGGTTGAATGCCCCCAATGGGGCTACAACTTCATGGACGTCTGGCCCACCGAAGTTGCAGCCCTCCTGAGATCATACCTCTGAGGGCGCGGCGCCCGCCGGTGCAATCGCCGGCGGCGCCTCCACCTCGTGTTCTCGTCCGTACCGGTACTTTCCCAGCAACAGGATCGGCAGCGTCGAAACGAACAGCAGGATCGCCGCGCTCGTCAGCGTCCACTCCCAGTTATAGCCCGGCAGAATGCCCGTATCCGCGCCCAGGAAGTGGATGCCTCGGCCATCGGCAATGTCCGTCATGATCGACGGGCCAAGGCCCGCCCCCACCGCGAAGAACGCATACAGCGTGCCATAGATCGCCGTGTAGGATTTCATCCCGAAATACTTCGAGACGATATAGGCCATGAAGTCATATTCCACGCCCGCGCCAAAACCGATCATCAGGATCGCGATGGTCGCCATCGATGGCGAAAGTCCCGGCTGCCCCAGCAGCCAGAGCGCAATGGCCGGTGAGGCGAGGAAGGCAAATGCCACGGCTGGCGCCCACAGGCGGTCGATCAGATAGCCGCCCACCGCGCGGCCCAGCAGCACCGCCAGCCCCGTCAGCGTGGCCAGCCCAACTGCTTCGTTGATGTCGAAGGACTGGTGCACAAGGATGCGCTCGATATTCGGGATCACCGCGCCGACCGCATACGAGATCGGCATGAAGCAGATCCCCAGCAGCCAGAACCGCCAATCCTTCAGCGCTTCGGAAAGCCCCATACCCGTCAGCAACTGCGCGGCGCCCTCGGCGCGCGCCGGCGGCGTCTTGCGGATGTCGAGGAAGATCATCGCCAGAACGGGCATCAGCATCATCAGTGAGAAGACGATCGCCATGATGTATTCCAGCCGGGCTCCATGCGCACTGATCAACGGCAGCACCTGCATCCAGACGATCGCGATCAGGCCCAGCGTGCCCAGCAGCGAAATCCCGAGGATCGGCAGCTTCATCGAAACAAGGCGCGACTCGCTCGCCGGCTTGTCGTCCAGGTCGCGCAGGCTCAGCAGGCTCAGCGGCAACGAAATCGTCAACGGCAGCAGCGCCAGCAGGATATACGCGCTGCGCCAGCCCGAACCGTTGAAGAAATGCCATTCCGGGTTCGACACGATGTATTGTGCAAAGAATTTCGCCAGCGCGCCGCTCACGCCCGTCGCGATCAACGCGAGGCCCAGCACGATCCCCCGGTTCTTGTCGAACCACGCCGCAACAGGCCGGGTAAATGTGATGGGCAGCGTTCCCGCCCCGGCAAAAGCCAGCAGCAGCCAGAGGAAAATGTAGAGCGGCTTCGATCCGGTATTGAAGGCCAGCGCCATCATCGACAGGCTGAAGGTCACCGTAGAGATCAGCGCCACGATCCGCGCGCCGAAACGCTGCGCCAGAATGCCAACCAGCGGCGCCGCGATGAACACGCCAAATGTATAAATGGCCAGCGCGTTCAGAATGTCTCCCGGCGCCCAGCCCATTGGGCCGAATTCGGCCAGGATCGGCGGGATCATCACGCCGATCGTGTAGAACGGCAGCGGCGAAAGCCCCAGGCCGACACCGATGGCAGCAGCACTGACCACCGGCCAGCCGCGGTTGAACTCACCTGTTTCAGCCATGCTTCAAACTCCTCGAACCACTGCTGCGTTGTCAGTGGACTTTCTGAATACTTCCGGCAATTGGTATATCATTTGAACCATCCGTCGAGGGGAAAACGCAACATGTTTATGTCACGCCGCCGCTTTGCACTGCTGTCAGGTGCAGCAATGCTCTCCGCTTGCGCACCCGCGCCCGCCAAAGGCCGAAAGGACGCCGCCGATGTGCTTATTCTGGGCGCTGGCCTGTCAGGGCTGCACGCCGCGCGAATGCTTGTGGCCGCCGGCATGAGGGTTCTCATCCTGGAGGCTGACACGCGGGCAGGCGGAAGAATCCTCACGCTGGACGATGTTCCGGGCCTTCCGGAGGGCGGCGGCCAGCAGGTTGGCCAGACCTATGCGCGTATTCGCAAGACAGCGCTGGATCTCGATGTGCCCGTCATTCCCTATCCTCCCCGCCCGCGCGACGCCGCCATCGCCGCCGGTGGCCGTGTGATGCCTGTCTCCGACTGGGCCGCCGCGCCGGAAAACCCGCTGCCCGGCCCGTTCCGCCCGCTCACGCCCTCTGCTGCCCTTATGGTCGCCGCCGGCCGCGCCAATCCGTTTGCCGACAATTACGCCTGGCGCGAGATCGCTGCGGCAGACGACATTTCCGCCGAGGCGTTCCTCGCCGGGCTCGGCTTCGATACGGCCTCCCTTGCGCTCATGGATAGCTCGCTCAACGGCAACAGCCTGGACACCTACTCCATCGCCAATCTCTGGCGCACACTGACCCTCTATGCAGAAGACGCATCCATCGGCCCGTCGGAACGCATCACCGGCGGCTCCTCCCGCCTGACGGAAGCGATGGCCGCCAGCCTGCCGGGCGAGGCCATCCGCCTTGAAACGCCCGTCACCGCCATTGCCGAGCGCGGCACCCATGTCGAGGTCACCGCCGGCGGGCAGGTCTACACCGCGCCTTTCGCCATCTGCACGCTGCCATTCCCGGCCCTGCGCCGTCTCGATGTCCAGTTTGCCGAAGCTGATCCGGCTGCAGAGGTCCGCCGCGCCGCCATCGCGGGCCTGCCTTACACCCGCATCCATCAAGTCCACGTCGTTCCCGAGACGCGCTATTGGGAAACTGATGGCCTCCCGGTCGAGATGTGGACCGATGGCCCCATCGAGCGGGTCTTCGCCAATTTCGATGAGGCAGGCGATGTCGCCAGCCTCACCTGCTGGATCAATGGCAACGGCGCCGATCCCGCCCGCAGCGATGCCGACTGGTTTGCCGTGGCGAATGCTGAGTTTCAGCGCCTGCGGGGAACATCCGTTCGCGGCGTCCGTGTCGTGCGGTGGGATGAAACTCAGCCCCGCGCGGGCGGCGCATACATGCATTGGGCGCCCGGCCAGATCGGCGCCTGGGCCGGCAAGATGGGCGCGCCCTCTGGCCGTCTGCATTTCGCCGGTGAACATCTCTCCTTCCTGCATACAGGGATGGAGGGCGCGATGGAGTCCGGCGAGCAGGCCGCCCACGCCGTCCTCGAAACAGCTCAGCTCTAACGCGCCATCAGACGCAAAAGAAAAGCGGCGCCGGGGATCAACCCGGCGCCGCTCTTTTTTCATCCGTATCCAATCAGAAGCGGACGCGCAGTTCCGCGCCGAATTGCGGGCCACGGCGCAGCGAGCCGAAATAGGCACGCGGTGCTCCGCGGGAGGCCGTCGCCGGTGCAATGTTCGGGCTGAACCCGGCAGAGAAATATGGCCCCTGCAGCCAGCGCGTCGCCATCGTGATGGAGTCTTCATCCGTGATGTTCTGGCCGTAGGCCGAAAGCGTCCACTTGTCCGTCTCGAAGCCGAAGCGCGCGCCCAAAAGCAGGGCATCTCCGGTTTCTGCGGCATTGTGGATCTGCACGAACTTCGAGCTTTCATACGACAGATCGCTCGACACGAAGAAGTCAGAGCCAAACGGGCCGGCTTCGCGGAAGTCGAGGCGCACAAAGGCGCTCGCCTGATGCTCCGATGTCAGAGGGAACGTACGGCCCGCAATATTGCAGCTTGCCGGACCGGAGCCAGGGAACAGCGCGGTGTAGTCGACGCCCGTCTGGTTTGCCGGATCGGTGAAGTTCCCGCCCCCCGAAGACATGATCCACTCATCGGCATCGCAGCCTTCGGTGAACTTCGCATCGGTCCAGGCATAGGTCACGCCGCCGCTGACAATCTCGTTGAACGCGCCCTGCAGGTCGAGTTCGAGACCCTTGATCTCGCCAGCGCCCTGGTTAGTGGCGATCGAGTTGATCGCGCCAGACGTTGCCGCCACAGCCGAGGTCAGCTGCACATTCGTCGCATCGGTGAAATAGCCCGCCAGCGACAGGTTCCAGACGCCGAGACCAACATTCGGCAGGGGCGTCTTGATGCCAAGTTCGAAGTTATCGGACTCTTCCTGGTCATAGGTCGGCATGCCGACTGCTTCCCCGATGGCGCCATTGATGCCGCCGGGCTTCACGCCCTGCGCGAACACGCCGTACACGGTGCCGCCATTGGTCAGGTTATAGTCAACCGTCAGGCGCGGGGTGAACTTGCTGTAGGAAACTTCCGGCGTCGCTGTCGATGTCCGGTCGGTCTTGGTTTCCTCCGCATACCGCCCTTCCAGGGTCGCTGTCAGGCGGTCGGTGAAGTCAAACTCAACGAGACCGAAGATCGCTTCGTTGCGGACAGTCCGCTTGCCGGTGTCAACTGCACGGCCAGCAGGATCGGCAAACGTAATATCACCCTCAAGCAGAATCTGGTCGTAGAGATACACGCCCACCATGCCCCGCAGGCGCTCGTCCTGCGGCGTCGCGAGCTGAAGCTCCAGGCTGTAGTCCTCAACATCCTTGCGGGTGGTGTTCGCGAAGAAGGGCTCATTCGTCGGACCGGCAAGGAAGAAGTTCACCGACGAGTGGTCGGAATCGTACCCCTGCTTGTTGTGCTCTTTGGAGTAACCGCCGAGCAGGCTCAACTCCCAGCCCGAATCGCCGAAGCGATAGGTCGAGACCGAAGACGCCACCCACAGGTCGCGCAGGATGCCGTCAAACGCCGTTCCGTCGCCAAGGCCGTATGCGCCAGCCATGAACGGGAAGGTCGAGTTCAGCGGGACGCCCGGAATGAGGTTTGGAACACCATCGGCATCGACACCGGAGTTCACGGCAACCTGGCCCGGCTTGATTACGCCGCAATAATACTGGTTGTTGTTGGTGCTGCCCGACATCGCCCAATAGGCCAGCGAGCGATAGCCCGGCATACAATTGTTCTCTTCCGCAGACTGAAGGAACAGCGGCAGCACGCCGTCACGGTCTTCCGAATAGCTCACCCGCAGGCGCGAATCGAAGGAAGATGCCGGCGACCAGTCGAGCACACCGGCCAGGCTTGTCGTCTTCTCCTGGCCAACCAGTTCGCCCGTCACCGCATTGCGGAATTCACCGCCATATTCATAGTCGCGGAAGCTCAGGCGCCCGGTCAGGCCCGGCAGCAGCGGGCCGGCGATCGACGCAGCATATTCGGAAGTGTCGTTATTGCCAAAGCGCGCCTTGGCGGTCGCCTCGAACTCTTCGGCCCCGCCTTTGGTGATGAAGTTGATCGCGCCGGCATAGGTGTTGCGGCCGTAAAGTGCCGATTGCGGCCCCTTGATCACCTCAACGCGCTGCAGGTCATTCGGGTCGAGGTTCTGGATCGATCCGGAATAATAGACGCCGTCGATGAAGTAAGCCGTGCCGGACTCGACACCGAACTGCACGCCCGCGAGCACGTTCGACTGGCCCCGGATGACCGGGCGCTCCGTTGAGCGGCCAAATGCCTTGGAGAAGGACAGGCCCGGCGTGAAGCGCGCGATATCATCGACCGATTGCAGTTGAAGGTCTTCAATCGCAGTTTCGCTGAACGCGCTGACGGCGACGGGCGCTTCCAGCAGCCCCTCGTCCTTCTTGCGCGCGCTGACGACGATCACGTCCTGCTTAAGCTCGGTCTCTTCGCTCGCTTCCTGCGCAAAGCCGGGGGATGCCTGAACGGTCATCGCCAGTGCAGCTGCGCCTGCCAGTAATAGTGTCTTCTTCATCGTCGGATCTCCCCGCTGCGTCACTCTGTTCCTCGACAGGAACACTAAATGATATACCATTTACAGTCTGTCGCGTTTTTAATCTTGGCAAGTCCTTTTCCGTGGGCAGACGAGATTATTTTGACATCCGCGTGACATTCGAGGCACAGTCGGTCCAGAAATGAGGCATCCATGACGAACACCATCACATCTGCAGAGCTGAAAACGCTCATGCCCCTCCTCGCCCGGCATGAAGGCGTGTGGGAAGGGGTCTACCGTTACTATGATGCAGCCGGAAACAAGACGGACGAGCACGCTTCGCGCCTGCTCTGCCGTTTTCCCGAAACCGGGCCTGCTTACCACCAGACGAACTTTTACAAATGGTCCGACGGCCGCACCGAAATCCGCGATTTTCCGGCGAACATCGTCAATGGCCGCATCGCCTGGGACAATGAGCTGATCATTGGCTGGGCTGCGGACGTGCCGCTCGACGACTTCAAGCGCACGACGATGCTCAACTGGACCCGAACGGGCGAGCCAGACCTCTACCTCTACGAAATGATCCAGCTGTCCGACGACGGAAAATCCCGCTCGCGCACCTGGCAGTGGTTCAAGAAAGACCGCCTGTTCCAACGTACACTGATCGACGAGACCTTCATCTCGCACGACTGGAAGTCCTACGACGGCAAGACCTTCTGAACCTTCCCCCCCCCGCGACAGACAAGGCCGGAGCATCGCTCCGGCCTTTCTTTTTGAGGATTTATTCCTTTTTATTCAGTACGTTACCGTTCTGGATTCTGAATATCGCCGTTGCGGATTCCCTGATAGTAGATCCAGCTTGTCATATTCGGACGCGCGTCGCCGGCCGGTGGCGGGCTGGCATATTCGGGATAGTGCGCAGCGATTTCCGCCTTCATCGTTTCGGAAACTTCGTCATAGCTGGCGATCTTGCGGCCGGAAGTGTGGATATACATCACGCCCTCCCGTCCGTTCATCATCATCCAGGGCAGCCAGTCGGCAATGCGCGTCCAGGCGACAGTCGCCTTGGCAGAAGTTACCTTCGGATCAAGCAGCTCGGACGAGTCGCCGAAGAAGTTGAACAGCTCCGTCGCGTGATACGTCCCGCCAATTTCTTTCTGGTATTCGCCTGCCAGCGGGTTGGGATACCAGAGCGGGAAGGTCGAGCGCATCCACCATGCCGGGCCGCTGACGACACCGCCCCAGCTTGCAGGCTTCCCATCGCGGCCCACTTCATAGGACTTGAAGTTCACCGGATCGTTGGCAACGTGCAGAACTTCCAGCGTTTCGCCTGTCCACGGATTATTCCACGTTTTCAACACTTCGCCGGTGTCTTTATCCTTGTAGAGAAGGATTTCGCGAGAGACCAGCTGGTAGCCCTTCACGCCCGCCTCATTGGTGATCGCGGCGCAGGCGCGGATGTTGTAGCCTTCGACATCAAACAGATGGATGTCTTTCTCGCCCTGGCGGCGGGAGAAGGTCTCGCCCTCCCACCAGAAAATTGCGGGCTCATTATCAACCGTCGAGCATTGCACCTTGCGGGCAAGGGTCAGCGCATCGGCCGGGTTTGCGGCATTGAGCTTGGCGCCCTGCGCTTCGCTGAGCGAGGCACAAGCGGACACGAGGATCGCCGCAGCGACGAGTGCGGTCTGGCGGATGTAGAGCATCGGTTCCCCTTATTTGGTATATCTTTTATTGTTATATCTTTTGCATCTCACAAGTCCGGCGCGCCGCCAAGCACCAGATTATGCTGCCGTGCAAAAATTCTTGGCAGCAAAGCGGACGACCGCTCAGTGCGCCGCCGCCGCCCTCACCGGCTCGCCCTTGTAGCCGAGCGGCAGGCCCGCGCGCGGCGTGAAGCCGTAAAGCTCTTCCTCAGGCAACGCCGTCGTCACGATCTCGCGCGTTGCCATCAGCTTGCGCAGGTCGATGCCGGTTGAGATGCCCATCGCCTCGAACATGAACACCATGTCCTCGGTCACCACATTGCCGCTCGCGCCCGGCGCCGTCGGGCACCCGCCCAGCCCGCCGAGCGAACCATCGAACGTCGTGATGCCTTCCTCATACGCGGCCAGTGCATTGGCCAGGCCCAGCCCGCGCGTATTGTGCAGGTGAACGCCCGTCAGGTTCTCGGCGCCCACCACCGCGCGCACCGCGCGGATCAGGCGCTTCACAGAGGCCGGGTCGCCATATCCCGTCGTGTCCGACAGGCCGACCTCATCACAGCCCGCCGCCATCAGCCGCTCGGCGCAGCGCAGGATCACAGCGTCCGGAACCGGCCCTTCCAGCGTACAGCCAAAGGCGGTGGAGAGTGATCCTTCAAAATGCGGGCGCTTGCCTTCCGGCGTCTGGCCGATCAGCTCGGTAATCGCGGTCGCTTCCTCGATCACCTGGTCATGCGTGCGGCGGATGTTGCGCAGCGAGTGCGTCTCGGAAACCGACATCGGCAGCGTAATCTTGTGCGCCCCGCCGGCAATCGCGCGCTCTGCGCCTTTCAGGTTGGGCACCAGCACCGCCACCGTCAGGCCGGGAATCGTCACGGCAAAGTCGAGGATCTCCCCGGTATCGGCCATCTGCGGCAACAGCTTGGGAGAAACAAACGAGCCAATCTCGATTTCGGTCACGCCCGCCTCGGCCAGCGCCGCAATCCAGCGCTTCTTCTCTGCCGTCGGCATGATCGCCTTGCAGTTCTGGAGCCCGTCACGGGGGCCAACTTCGCTGATCAAAACGCTGCTCATCGAATTCCACCTAAATAGTTATATCAATTCATGCACACTCAACTTGAAAAGATATATCATTTGGGCAACTAATAGCAATCATCAGGGTCAGGCAGTTCAGGGAGTAACAGGCATGAGTAAGACGGGCGGACCGCTGTCTGGGCTACGCGTGCTTGAATTCACCCATATGGTCATGGGCCCGGCAGCCGGCCTCGTGCTGGCCGATCTTGGCGCCGAAGTGATCAAGGTCGAGCCCATCGGCGGCGACAAGACGCGCAATCTGCGCGGCTCGGGCGCTGGCTATTTCCCGATGTATAACCGGAACAAGAAAAGCCTCGCCATCGACCTGAAATCCAAGGAAGGCAAAGCCATCGCCCTCGCCCTTGCCGAGAAGGCCGATGTCTTCATCGAGAATTTCCGCCCCGGCGCGCTCGATGCCCTCGGCTTTGGCTATGGCGATCTCTCCGCCCGCAATCCGCGCCTCATCTACTGTTCGGAAAAAGGCTTCCTCGACGGTCCGTATTCTCAGCGAACTGCGCTCGATGAAGTCGCCCAGATGATGGGCGGCCTTGCCTATATGACCGGCCCGCCCGGCCGCCCGCTGCGCGCTGGCGCCTCGGTGATCGACGTTACTGGCGGCATGTTCGGCGCCATCGGCGTGCTCGCCGCAATTGCCGAGCGTCACACCACCGGCAAGGGCCGCCATGTCACGGCCTCGCTGTTTGAAACCACCGTCTTCCTCGTCGGCCAGCATATCGCCCAATACGCCGTCACCGGCTCTCCCGCCGCGCCGATGCCCGCGCGCGTGTCGGCCTGGGCCGTCTATGATGTGTTCGATGTCCAGGGCGATGAAAAAGTCTTCGTCGGCGTTGTCTCCGATGGTCAGTGGGCGTCCTTCTGCAAGGCGTTCGGCCTGGATGACTGGGCGAATGACGCCTCCCTTGCCGGCAACAATGATCGCGTCGCCAAGCGCGAGACCATCCTGCCGCGCCTGCGCGAGCTGTTCGCCGGCTACACCAAAGACGCGCTGATGGAAAAGCTGGAGCAGGTCGGCCTGCCCTTCGCGCCCATCCAGAAGCCGGAAGACCTGCTCACCGATCCCCACCTGCTCGCGGGCGGCGGCCTGCTGGATATGCAGCTGCCCGAAGGCCCGCGCGTCTCGCTGCCCGCGCTGCCGATCACATTGGACAATGAGCGCCCTGGCCTCAGCATCGATCCACCGAAAATCGGTGCGCATTCGGAAGAAATCCTGGGCGAGCTTGGCCATTCGGGTGAGGCGATTGCAGATCTCGTCCGCCGCGGCCTCGTGCAGACGACAGCCTGAGATCCGGCGCGCCAAGGCCATCGGCGCGCCTCCATCATCCGTCGTTCTCCGGAAACTTTCCGTCAGCCTGCGGCGTAAACCCAGGGGCGCGCCTTGCGGTCTGCATCAAGGAAGTCCTCAATCTGCGGCGCCTCTTTCAGCGTCAGGCCGATCGGGTCCAGCCCTTCCAGCAACAGGCGCTTGGGATAAGGCGCAATCTCGAATGTTCCGGTCCAGCCGGGCACAGCCTCGGTCGTCAGGCTCTGGCTCGCCAGGTCGATGCTGAACACCGCCCCGCCCGCCTCTCGCGCCAGCATGTCCACTTCATCGGCCGGCAACGCAATCGGCAGAACGCCATTGCGCAGGCAGTTGCCATGGAAAATCTCGCCGAAGGATTTGGCGATCACGGCGCGAATACCATAATCCATCAGGGCCCAGACGGCATGTTCGCGCGAAGATCCGCAGCCGAAATTGGTGCCGGAAATCAGCACGGACGTGCCCGCCTGCCCGGCCCGGTTCAGCACGAAATCCGGCGCCGGTTCCCGCCCGCCCGGCTCGGTATAGCGCCAGCCTGCAAATAGCCCCTCGCCCAACCCGTCCCGGCTCACGGTTTTCATCTCCCGCGAGGGGATGATCTGGTCAGTGTCCACATTGTCCACCAGCAGGGCCGCAGCAAGGCCGCGATGAGACTGAAACGCCATGGGCATCAGGCGCCCCCTCCCTCAACCAGAATATCCGCAGGCGCACATATGTGCCCGGCGATGGCAGACGCGGCAACCACTGCCGGGCTCGCCAGATGCGTGCGCACGCCGGGGCCTTGCCGGCCTTCAAAATTGCGGTTGGTGGACGACATCACCCGCGTTCCCGCCGGGAAGGTTTCCCCGCCTGCATAGAAACACATCGCACATCCCGGCTCGCCCCATTCAAAGCCTGCCTCGATGAAGATCTTGTCGATGCCGAGCGCGGCTGCCTCACGGCGCACCGCCTGCGATCCGGGCACGCACACGGCGCGGATGCCCGGCGCCACGCGGCGGCCTTTGAGAATGTCAGCGGCTGCCTTCAGGTCGCTCAACCGGCCATTCGTGCACGAACCGATAAAGGCCCCGCCAATCGGCAGGCCGCGCACGCCGTCGCCCGCCTTCAGCCCCATATAGGCCAGCGCGCGCGGGTCTGCGCCGTCGGGCACGCTGGCGCCAAGGCTCGCGGTATGCTCCGGGCTCGTGCCCCAGCTCACCTGCGGCTGCACGTCGGCTGCGTCCAGAAATATCTCTTCGTCAAATGTCGCATCGGCGTCGCTGCGCAGGCTCGCCCAATGCGCGCGGGCAGCCGCCTCCTGCTCCGCCTGCGGACCAAACGTGCGTCCGCTCACATAGGCCAGCGTCTTCTCGTCCGGCGCGATCAGCGCGGTGAACGCGGCAAACTCCACGGCCAGGTTGCACAGCGTCAGCCGCCCTTCGATCTCCAGCGCGGAAATCGCCTCGCCGGTAAATTCAATGGCGCAGCGCTTGCCCCCGGCGGCGCCATATTGCGCGATCAGATATAGCGCCAGGTCTTTCGCCGTCACGCCCGGCGCCAGTTTTCCGGTCACCGTCACGCGCATCTGTTTCGGCTTCATCAGGCGCAGCGCGCCGGTCGCCATCGCATGTTCCGCGTCGCTGGAGCCAATGCCCCAGGCCAGCGCGCCCAGCGCGCCAAGGCTGCAGGTATGGCTGTCCGGACAGGCGATCGTCAGGCCGGGCAGCGCAATGCCCAGTTCGGGGGCGACCACATGCACGATCCCCTGCGCCGGGTTGTCGGTGTCGATCAGGTGGATGCCCGCCTGCGCGGCCATCGCGCGCGTCTCCACGATAAAGGCTTCGCCGCCGGGGCTGCGGGCTTCGTCCCGGCTGCGCCCGCTGCGGAAGGAAACGATATGGTCCATGATGGCGAACACGCGGCCCGCATCGCGCACGCCATAGCCATTCTCCGCCAGGGATTTCAGCGCAACGCCGCCCGTCCGCTCGTGCAGCAACAGCCGGTCGATGGCGATCAGGTCTTCCCCGTCGCCCGCATCACCGATCCGGTGCATCTCCCAGAGCTTGTCAAACAAAGTCGCCACGAACACCTCAACTACAAAAGATATATCTTTTGAGTTAGTGGCGCAAATGCAATCTGGCGAGCCCTTTTTTCCAATCCCGGCTGCACTCTGTCGCGCGCAGGACTGCAACAAATTCGGGTTTGCAGCGTTGAGCAGTTTTCGCTTCAATGTCGGGGTATCAAATTGCCCGAAAATGAGACATTTTCTAAAGGGACTCAGATTCTCGAAGGAGGCTCGAAAGCGCCCGTGGTGTTTGGCAAGAAACCCACTTCCGTATCGCAGGAGCGGCTTTCCGCCGCCCTCCGCGCAACTGCGCCCTCAGACAAGATCAACTCCATCCGCCGCGGTCCACGCGCGGATCGCAAGTCCACCTGGGCGACATGCGTCCTGGTCTGGGAGCCGCGCGGCCGCGAAGAAGGCGTGTGTGTGGACATCTCCGAAACCGGTGCCCGCATCCGCTTTCGCAACAAGCCGATGATCCCCGGCAAGTTCCACTTCGTCTCCGCCAAGCTCGGCATCAACTTCCCGGCCGAATTCATCCGCCAGGACGGCAACGACGTCGCCATCCGCTTCGTGCCCGGAGAGTGAAGATAGGCAAAACTGCGGGCGGCGCGGTGTGCGCGGCACGGCAATTCATCACCCAATTCTCGATTTGGAGATTTCTTGTCTGGAGCGGGCGAAGAGATTCGAACTCTCGACCCCAACCTTGGCAAGGTTGTGCTCTACCACTGAGCTACGCCCGCATCCGACAATGTGTCCCGCCTCGTCGGCGGAGCGGACGGAATATGCGGGAAGCGGCGCCTTTGCAAGAGCCAATTCAGTGCCCGTCTGCACAAATTGTGAGTTATCCGCGCAGCACCGCCCGGATCTGGTCTGGACGCACCTCGCGCCCGTCCGCATCCACGAATGCGGCGCGAATGGCGCTCTTCGATCCGGCCTTGGTAAAGCTGATCGGAGCCGGCTCGCCCTGGCTCAGCCACACATCGCCCCACTGCGTCAGCCCGATCAGGATCGGGCGCAGCGAAATGCCCTGCGCGGAGAGCACATATTCAGGCCGCGCCCGCTTGCCGGGCACTTTATAAGTGCGCTTGGTCAGCAGTCCGGAATCCACCAGCGTCTTCAGCCGGCCCGACAGCACGGTGCGCGGACATTTCAGCTCGGACTGGAAATCGTCGAACCGGCGCACGCCATAAAGCGCCGCCCGCAAAATCAGCAGCGTCCACCGGTCCCCAATCAGCTCGATGGCACGAGCGAGATTGCAGTTTTCCGGAGGGATAGGCGATCGGCGGGCGAGCGGAATCTGAGTCATGAAGGCGAACCTGTAAGGGTTCGCTTTCGAAATCCAGAGGGGGCCGCACACCTTTTCACGAAATGGTCAGACCTTTGTCATGGGGTCGTCCCCATTCGGGCCCGATAGCGCCTGATGTGATTCTCTGGAGTCTGTTCATGCGTTCCCTTGCGGCCCTTTCGGCGTCCCTCTCGGCCATCCTCATCGCCACCTGCGCGTCGCCGCAGGATGTCGGCGCGGGCACCGGAAACGCTTCAAAAAGCGCCGGAACGACACAAAGCGTCCCCAAAAGTACACAGAATGACACGGTCTGGCGCCTGTCTGACCATCAAAAGGCGCTGACTGACCGCTCCTGTCCTGCCGGTACGCGCCGGCAGGAACCCCTGCCGCTCGACATTTCGGCAACCGCCGTTTCCCTTGGCGAAGAGGCCCAGATCGCCCGCCGCATTCCCGCCAATGCCCGCCTGTCCGGCGCCTGGGAGCTTTCTTCCTCGAACTCCAATTTCGGCGGCCTTTCCGGCCTCGCCCTGCTGCCAGATGGCGGCCTCCTGTCGGTGTCCGATACTGGCATCTTCTTCTGGATCGACCTTGCAGACGGCGCCCCCAGCGGCGGAAAAATCGCTTATATGCAAGGCGCTAACGGCAAGCAGCTGACCGGCAAGACGGAAGGCGACGCCGAAGGCCTGGTCTGGGCCGGTGGCGTGGCGCTGGTCAGTTTTGAGCGTAGCTTCCGCATCGAAGCCTTTGCGCTGGACGCCTGTGGCTCTGCCGCCCGCGCCGCGCAGGTTTCCGCCTTACCGGATCGTCACAATGGCCGGAAAATCGATGAAAATCAGGGCCCTGAAGCGCTGTTCCTTACCCCCGATGGCGCCCTTGGCTTCGGCTATGAAGGCATGCTCTCAGTCTCGCCCCTTGGCCGTGTGCTGGCCGATGGCACGTCCGAATGGGCCGGCCAGATGGCGCCTGCGCCCGCGCTGCATGGGCTCGTTGGCCGAGAGATCGTCGCCCTGCCAGATGGCACGGAGCGCACCTTCGAACTCTTCCGCGCCTGGGACCCCGTTCAGGGTAACCGCATCCGCCTGCAATGGGGCACAGGGGAGGATGAACACCTCACCCTCACCCGTCCGCTGCTGGTGGACAATTTCGAGGGCATCGCCGCCCAGGCCCTTGGAAACAATGAAGTTCGGGTCTGGATCGTGTCGGACAACAACTATTCGGACCAGCAGCGAACCCTGCTCTATTCCTTCGATGTCAAAATCTCACAGAACTGACATCTGCCCCCCGCTTTCCAAAGGCCGGCGGAACCACTAGATTTGATCTGCACAAGGGCTGCGGCGCGCGCGAGGGACTGATCTCCGGCGACCTTACTTACCGTCAGGGGGCTGGCATTCTGGTTGGGACCGTGGTCCTGGCTCATCCGGCGCCCACCTAGTCTCTAGGTCGACGGGAGTGAAATGTGCCCAGCGGCGCTGTGGTTCTTGTGCGTTATTGCCCCTTCCTGCCGCGCCTGCTGGGGTTTAGGAGGGCCGTTATGAGTATCGAAGCCGACAAGACCGAACTCCGCCACCGGATGCGCACCATCCGCGCTGAAGCCGCCGCGCGCGATCCCGATGCCGCCGAACGCCTGGCCGACATCTTCCCGATGAAGCTGCTGGAACGTTATGGCCCGGTCGTGTCCGGCTATGTCGCGGTGAATGAGGAGCTGGACCCATCGCACCTGATGGTCCGCCTCGCCCGCGCCGGCGCAGAGCTGTGCCTGCCGCGCATGGAGGAAACCGGCATCAGCTGGCGCCTCTGGTCGCCCGGCGAGCCGCTGGAGCGCCGCCCCTTCGGCTTATCCGAGCCGCCGGCAGATGCCCCCGTCGCCACGCCCACCCTCGTCCTGACGCCGCTTCTGGCATTCGACACGATGGGTAACCGCCTCGGCTATGGCCGGGGCTATTACGACAAGGCGCTGGAAGCCCTGCGCGCCGAGGGCCGCGCCTTTGCCTGCGCCATCGCCTATGCCGCCCAGCAGATCGACAAGGTGCCCTCCCAGCCGCACGACCAGCCACTGGACTGGGCCGTCACCCCAATCGGTTCTGTGCCTCTGTTCATGATGCGCAATCGCGCCGCTCTGACCACGCCTGCGCCGGACGGTGACGACGCAGCCTGACTCCCACGGGTTTCAGTTAACAAATAGTTGGCGCATAAATTGCTGTTGACGAAGTATTAAGCTTCGGAGGCAGCCCATGACCCGCATCGGCAAAGCTGAGTCAGATATCTGGATCAAGGCGTCCAGCAATATGGATGCGCTGGTGGTGGCCTGCGTAGCGGCCGTTGCCGCGGCCGGGCTCTATGCCCTGACGCCACGCCTGCCGGCGGCGCCCGCTGCCCCCAAACTGCACGCCAGCGTCGAACTACCCGCCCCCGCAAAGCCGGCTCCGCGTGCCCGTTCGTCAAAGCTCAAGCCGCAATTCTATCCTTGGAAAGCGCCCGAAGCCTATGTCCCGGTCCTGCCGGAATCTGCTGCAGTTACGCCAGTTCCCGGCAATCAAAAGGCCATGCTGACGCGGCTTGAAACACCCTGGAGCGACCCGGTGTTCCGGCCCGCAAATTACGAGGTCTCCAACAGTCATTACGGCTGTAATTGGCGTTCGGAAAATGTCGAACCAACCTCCAGCGGCGCCCTGCTCGCCATTCACCGTGTTAAAAAGGGCAGCCAGCCCTGCACCGCCGCCGAAATGCAATCGCCCGGCAATTATAGCTATGGCCGCTATGAAGTGATCATGCGCCCGGCGCGCGGCTCCGGCACGGTGTCGTCCTTCTTCACCTATACAGGCGCCTATTTCGGCGACCCGCATGACGAGATCGACATCGAATTCCTCGGCAAGGACACCACCAAGGTTCACTTCAACTATTTCCGGAAGGGCAAAACCGGCGCGGACGAAGTGTTCGACCTGCCGTTCGATGCGGCGGAAGCCGACCGCCTCTACGCCTTTGAATGGACGCCGGAAGGCATCACCTGGTTCGTTGAGGGTGTGCCCTATTACAAGACACCTGCGCAGGACGCGCGGCTTCCGGTCGCGCCAGGCCGCATCTACATGAACGCCTGGGCCGGGGAAGACTGGATCGACTCGTGGACCGGCCCCAAGACCTACAAGTCCGGGACCGGCGCGCACTATAGCTGCGTCTCTTTTGTGCCGATGGGCGAAACCGGCCCGAGCTGTGGCGACACTTACGTGCCGCCTGTTACGCTCAGCCCTTGATGTCGCTGATGATCTGCTCACGAGCAACCGGCAGCAGGCCAGCCATCTCTTCGCGGATCTGAACGTCAGTGCGGGTAATTCCAGCCTTTTCAAGGTCACCGCGGACCTTGCGGACGACGTCATCGTCGCCAGCCTCTTCCAGATCGGCAATCACAACCGATTTGGCGTAAGCCTCTGCTTCGGCGTCTTTCAGGCCCAGCAGGTCTGCGGCCCAAAGGCCCAGCAGCTTGTTGCGGCGTGCGTTGATCTTGAACTGGGTTTCCTGATCAAGAGCGTAGCGAGCTTCCTCTGCGCGTTCGCGATCGTCGAATGTGCTCATGAAGGGTGCCCTTTCGCTTCTGGCGGTCTGTTTCGGCGCTGATATAGGGTCGATCGGCAGGTGTTCGCAATAATTGTTTCTGACGCAGCTTTGGCGTAACAGTCCGCGCTTGAGGGGAGCGGGCCATATGATTCCCGTTGGCGACGCATTCCCCCAGGAACTTGCAGGAAGGTCCGGTTGAGATGAACAAGCGCCGCGTCATCTACGAAGGAAAAGCGAAAATCCTCTATGAGGGCCCCGAACCGGGTACGCTGATCCAGTATTTCAAGGACGACACAACCGCCTTCGATGCCACCAAGAAGGCGGTGCTCGATGGTAAAGGCGTGCTGAACAACCGCATTAGCGAGTTCATCATGACTCACCTGACGGCGGTGGGCGTCCCGAACCACTTTATCCGCCGCCTCAACATGCGCGAGCAGCTTGTCCGCAAGGTGGACATCATCCCGCTTGAAGTTGTGGTGCGCAATATCGCCGCCGGCTCGCTTTCCAAGCGCCTTGGCATCCCGGAAGGACAGGCCCTGCCGCGCCCGCTGGTAGAGTTCTACTTCAAGAACGACGCCCTGCACGACCCGATGGTTTCGGAAGAACACATCGCCGCCTTCGGTTGGGCGACGGCGCAGGAATACGACGACATCATCGCCCTGGCATTGCGCGTGAACGATTTCATGTCCGGCCTGTTTGCCGCGGTCGGCATTCGCCTCGTCGACTTCAAACTGGAGTTCGGCCGCTGGTTCGAAAACGACCACGACATGCCGCGCATCCTGCTGGCAGATGAGATCAGTCCCGACAGCTGTCGTCTCTGGGACTCCAAGACCGGCGAAAAGCTGGACAAGGACCGATTCCGCCGGGATATGGGCGGCGTGACGGAAGCCTATGCAGAAGTCGCACGCCGTCTCGGCATCATCAAGGAATCAGGCGAGGAGACGGATAACGTCATCCACTTCACCGGGGGCAGCAAATAATGAAAGCGGTCGTTCACGTATCTCTCAAATCCGGCGTGCTGGACCCTCAGGGTAAAGCTGTGGCCGACACCCTGGCCCGCATGGGCTATGGCGAGGTGGGCAGCGCCCGCGTTGGCAAGGTGATCGAACTCGACCTCACCGGCAGCACCGATAAAGCCTCCGCCGAGGCGCGGGTGAAGGAAATGTGCGAGAAGCTGCTCGCTAATACGGTGATCGAATCCTACCGCATTGAGCTCGTCTGAGCGCTGCACGAAACTGGCGATTTAAGGGGCCCTAGCGGGCCCCTTTTTATTTTACACGCCGCTCAACCACACCCGCCCCATTAGTGAGCGATTAATCACTTGCTGTCAGTATAAGGCTATGGTATCCCCTTATGCAGTTTCAAAGGATTGCACTCATATGGCAAGCAAGCCCAGCGCCCCCACCCATGGACGGAAAACGCCAAAGCGTGCGCCGGCTAAGCGGGCCACTCCAAACCCGGCCGACAAGCCGACCGTGAGCCGCAACGATGACGCTGGCCGCCGCCCCCGCGTGCGCGATGCCCGCCCGAAAATCGAGCGCGCTGCGCTGGAATTGTTCGTCAATGTTGGCGTGGACGCCGCCACAACGCGCGAGATTGCCGAGAACGCGCAAGTTTCTGAAGGCGCGCTCTATCGCCATTACAAGGGCAAGGATGAACTTGCCCTCGCCCTGTTTATGGAAACACATAAACGTCTTTCGGTGATGCTGGCTGAAGCGCTGGGAGGACCGGGAAATCTGGACGAAAAGGTGCACGCTGCCGTAGCCGCATACTGCACCCTGGCAGATGAGGATTTCCTGCTCTTTTCCTTCCATCTCGTCTCGCTCAACAAATATCTTCCCTACGACAAACGCCGCGAAGACGATCCGGTTTCGATCACGGAACGGATCATTTCAGGTCTTATAGAGGCTGGCGCCATTCCGGCCGGAGACCCGGCCCTGAAGGCCGCCATGGCGCTCGGCGTCGTGATGCAGGCGGGTCAGAACAAGATCTACAATCGCCTCCCCGGTCCGCTGCTCAAGCACGCCCCGGCGCTGTCTCGCGGCGTGCTTGCTGTTCTCAAGTCCAGCTGACCAATCCCTTTACGGATCATGCCCATGCGCGGAACTCTCTTCCGGATCACTTATTGGATCCTTTCGATATTCTACGTACTGGCCTCGCTGCCATTTCTCGCCTGGCCGGGGCATGGGCCTGTTCGCGCGATCATCAAGAGCTATACCCGCGCCATTAATCTGGCGCTGCGTTATCTGGCCGGCATCCGGAAAGAAGTGCGGGGGCGCGAACGCCTGCCGGAAGGCGCGTTCGTGATCGGCGCAAAACACCAGAGCTGGGGCGATGGATTTCTGATCTATCCGGAAGTGCCCAATCTGGCTTTCGTGACCGGGGACCATCTGGAGCGCTTCCCACTGGTCGGCGGCATCCTGAAAAAGCTCGGCGCAATCGTCATCGACACCTGTGGCGGCGGCGAAAAGAAAGCCTCCTCGCTGGCCAATGGCATGGAGCAGGCACGCGCTGACGGCCGCCGCGTGCTTATCTATCCTGAAGGTCACCTGGCGCCGGTCGGCTATCACTTCCGTTACAAGGCTGGCGTCTGGCATATGGCCGAAGCGATGGGCGCGCCTGTCGTGCCGGTTGCCACGAATATCGGCGTCTTCTGGCAGCAGCAGGAAAAGCCCCGGCGCACGGGTACGGCGATCATCGAGTTCCTGGAGCCGATCCCGCCGGGCCTGCCAAAGGCCGAGTTCATTACCCGGCTCACTGAAGCCGTTGAAGCCCGCACCGCAGAACTCGTGGCCGAAGCAACGGGCGGGCCGGTCAAGCGCGCGCCCCTCATTCCCGACCCGCCCAATGGCTTCGAAGCCTCCCCTACACCGGAAGACCTTGCCGCCTTCAAGAAGGCTTGAGTTTGAAGGCGACTGTCCTATCTAGAGGGCGCACGCAGGAGGACGGCCTCCCCCACACCGGGAACATTTCGGGACGGCCCGCCTAGCGGAGCTATCCCATGCACTGGACCTTTCTCATCATCGCAGGCCTGCTCGAAATCGTTTGGGCGACGGCCATGAAACAGTCCGCCGGCTTTACGCGGCTTTTTCCCACGCTTGTAATGGTCGCCGCGATGCCTGCGAGCTTTGCGCTACTCGCCTTTGCCATGCGTGGCCTCCCGCTGGGCACCGCTTACATGGTGTGGACCGGTATCGGCGCGGTCGGCGCATTCCTGTTTGGCGTCATCTGGTTGGGCGAGCCGGCTACACTGCTGCGCCTGCTGGCTGCAACCCTAATCGCGGGCGGGATCATCCTGATGAAGCTCGCCGGATAATCCCGCCGCGCTGATGTCATTCGTACTGGCCGGTTTCGGAATTGTAGGTCAGCCGCAGATCAACATTGCATAGGAGATCCTTCATCTCGTTCGTGACCTGATCAACCACACCGAGCCGTTTGCAATTGGCATCGATCGTGACCGGCACATTGCCGTCCTCAAGATCGGCTTCACAATCACTCAGCCGGCCCCACCGCTCCCGAAAAACCACAGGAAATCTCGTCCCGCCAACCATCGCCGTTGAGGTCCTGCTGTAAGGGAACGTCACCCATCGAATAGCCGAATGACTGAACCTCGATCACCTACCCACCGGTCTCCGCCATGAGAAAGTCCTTCGGCTCTCCTGGCAGGTCTTCTGTACGCGCGAAACTATAAGCCGCAGCTGCCGGGGCCTCCGCAACCGCCATCGCCTCAGGGGCACCGGCAGACGCTCCCGTCTGTCACTGGCATAGGGCAATCCAACCCTCATCCCAGCAAGGCAGTACGCCAGAGGTGCAGCTTGTTTTCGAGGCTGCGTGCGGCATGGGCGGGGCTTGTAGACGGCAAGATTACGGCCTCCGCGCCTGCTGGCATATGAACAGCGGCATATTTGCGGAAACTGACGGCCGCCTTACCACCATTCAGGCCAATCCGGCGCACATGGGGATGCGCGGCAAAGAAAGTGGCAAAATCATTGGGCACCTCGGCGCGGATATCTGCATCCAGGCTTCCTTCCCGAATGCATAGCTGAAGCACGTCCCAGACTGCCACGCGCCGTTCCTTAAGGCGCGCCAGCCGCATTTCATACGGCAGCTCTGCGCCTGCCCCGAACAGATCCGCCATAATAGGCCAGAAGGCATTTCGCGGATGAGCGTAGTATTGGCCCGCCTCCAGCGAGGCGGCGCCGGGCATACTACCTAGAATCAGGATTTCCGCATCTGGTAAGGCTATCGGAGAAAAACCGCGAACCTGCACCCTGCCAGCACGCTGAACTATTCAGCCGCAGCCGGAACGATCGTGACGCTCTCGCCGCAGCCGCAGGCGTCTGTCTGGTTCGGGTTGCGGAACACGAACTTCTCGTGGAGCAGCGTGGTCTCGTAATCGACCTCACTGCCGAGCAGGAAGAGGACGGCCTTGGCGTCGATCAGAATGGTCACGCCATTGTCCTCGACCACTTCATCCAGAGGCGCAGGCGCCTCGGCATAGTCCATCACGTATTCCATGCCGGCGCAGCCGCCATTCTTCACGCCGACGCGAAGGTAACCCAGGCCGCGCTCGGCCATGATCTCCTTGATGCGCGCAGCGGCGGCATCGCTGAGGCGGACTGGTTTGGGGCGGGGTCGTCTGGCCATGGCTATCAGATAGGGCCGCAGGCCCTCTCCTTCAATCAGAGCATGTTCAGGGCGAGGCGGGCTTCATCCGACATGCGGGAGGCGTCCCACGGTGGATCGAAGGTCAGATGGACCTCCACTTCCTTCACGCCCTCGACGCTCTTGGCGGCATTCTCGACCCAGCCAGGCATCTCACCTGCCACCGGGCAACCCGGCGCCGTCAGTGTCATTTCGACGTCCACCTTGCGGTCGTCGTCGATATCTACCTTGTAGATCAGGCCCAACTCATAGATGTCGACAGGGATTTCCGGGTCGAACACGGTCTTGAACGCAGCAATCAGCGCGTCTGTGATCTGGTCCAGCTCCTCCTGCGGAATCGCCGAAGTCGCCGCAGGATCGCGGACACCGAGCAGGTCTTGGGAGGTCAGATCGTCGGCCATATACGTATTTATACCAGCATCTTCCGGGCTTTGGCGAGCGCTTCAGCCAGCGCATCCACTTCTTCAGCCGTATTATATAGGGCAAAGCTCGCCCGAGCCGTAGCTGTCACGCCTAAATGCTGCATTAAGGGCTGCGCACAATGGTGCCCGGCCCGGATGGCAACGCCGTACCGGTCGAGGATCTGGGCCACGTCATGTGGGTGCGCACCCTGCAGGCTGAACGCCAGAACCGCGCCTTTGCCGGGCGCTTCGCCATGAATGCGGATGCCGTTCACGCTTCGCAAGGCATCCGCCGCGCGGGCATAGAGCGCGTGCTCGTAATTGGCCACCTCAGCCTTGTCGAACTGCGACAGCCAGCCAATTGCCGCGCCGAAGCCAATGGCCTCAAGGATAGGCGGCGTACCCGCCTCGAACTTGTGAGGCGCAGTATTGTAGGTAATCCGGTCGAGTTCGACGACCTCGATCATCTCGCCGCCGCCCTGATAGGGCCGCGCGCGGTCGAGCGCTTCCGCGGTGCCGTAGAGCGCGCCGATGCCCGTCGGGCCATAAATCTTGTGGCCGGTGATCACATACCAGTCGCAGCCTATTGCCTGCACATCCACGGGCAGGTGAACGGCGGCCTGGCTGCCATCAATGAGGATTTCGGCGCCTGCAGCATGCGCGAGCCGGGTGATCGCTTCCACGTCCGTCACAGTACCGAGCACGTTGCTCATATGGGTGATGGCGACCATTCTGGTTTTCGGGCCGATGGCGGCTTGCATGGCGGCCATGTCGAGCGAGCCATCTTCCAGCAAGCCGACCCAGCGCAGCACAGCGCCATGGCGCTCGCGCAGAAAGTGCCACGGCACGATATTGGAATGGTGCTCCATGATGGAGAGCACGATTTCGTCACCCGGCTGAATGCGGGCAGCAAGCGCAGACGCAACGAGGTTGATGCCTTCGGTGGAGCCTTTGGTGAAAATCACATTGTCCGTCGACGGCGCATTGAGGAATGCGCGCACGCTTTCACGCGCCGCTTCAAACGCCTCCGTCGTTTCATTCGCCAGCGTATGCAGACCTCGGTGAACGTTGGCATAAGCCGTGCGCATCTGCCCGGCGAGCGCATCAATCACGGCGTTCGGCTTCTGCGCGCTGGCAGCATTATCCAGATACACCAGCGGATGGCCGTTCACCTCACGCGAAAGGATCGGGAATTCAGCACGAATGGCGGCAAGGTCGAGCGGGCGCGTCATATGGCAAGCCATGCTTTGGCCTCAGCGCGCAAGGCCTCTTCCAGATCACCGGCCTCTTCGAGCGCTTCGGCAATGAACGCTTCCGTCAGCAGGGCCCGCGCTGTTTCCAGCGGAATTCCGCGCTGGCGCAGATAGAACAGCTGGTTGGCATCGAGCGCGCCGGATGTGTTTCCGTGGGCACACTGAACATCGTCCGCAAGGATTTCCAGTTCCGGCTTGGCGAAAACTTCGGCGCCTTCTTCCAGCAGCAGCGCGTTGTGCTGCATGGAGGCATCTGTCTGTTGACCTGCCGTACGCGGGACATGGAACTTGCCCTGGAACACGCCGCGCCCGCCATCGAGCACGGCGCCCTTGGTCACCTGCCGCGTGATGCAGGCAGGCGCGCCATGGCGTACATTGCTGGTGAAATCGATATGGTATCCACCACCGGCGAGATAGGCGGCGTTCAACGTTGCCAGCGAACCAGTCTGCTGGTGCACAAGACGCGTCTCGATCCGGCAGATCCTGGCGCCAAAGGCCAGAACGGTCTGCTTGGTCTCGGCTTCAGCATCCTGATTGATCAGTGCGGTGATCGATTGGGCTTCATCCTTGCCCCCGCGCTGGTAAACGACGCGGTTCAGGCGCGCGCCCGGCTCCAACGTGTATTCCAGCAGCGATGCGGAGAATGCAGCCCCGCCCAAATGGCTTTCGGAGACATGCAGCTGCGCGCCAGCGCGCAAAAGGAACACGACCCGCGCCGCATTGATCGCGCCGGGGCCACTGAAAACCAGATGGAGGCGCGCAGGCACCTTGCCGGTCACCTCAACAAGCAGCGTTGCGGGCGCGTTTTTCGCGCCGGACAGCGCCGCAGCAAGCGCGCCAAGCGGCGCCTCTTCCGCCCCGCCCATCGCCTGCACATCGTCCTTGGCCAGAAGGCGCACGCCCTCAGGAAGCCCCGAAGGCGCCGTGTAGCCTTGAGGGGTAAAGCGTAGGGTTGCGACGCCTTCTGCCACGAGTGGGTCAGCGGCGGGCGCCTGACCGGCAGCGTCCAGCGCGCCGACGCCGGCCTTGAAATCGCTCCAGCGCCAGTTTTCGATGCGGCGATGCGGCAGGCCCGTTTGCGCGAAGGCTTCGAACAGGCGTTCGCGGCGCGGGTCGGCCTTCAGGGCAGCATAGCGCGCGACCAGTTCCAGCTCCGCAACCGTCGGATTACGGATCATATCCTTCAGCGCGGTGCTCACACGGCCTCCGCCAGGACGCCGTCATAGCCTTCCTTCTCCAGCCGCAGCGCAAGCTCCGGACCGCCCGTCTTGATGATGCGGCCCTTGGCCAACACGTGCACCTTGTCCGGTTTGATATGGTCGAGCAGGCGCTGATAGTGGGTGATCACCAGCATGCCGCGCTCTGGCGCGCGCAGGGCGTTCACGCCTTCGGCCACCGTGCGCAGGGCGTCAATGTCGAGGCCGGAATCGGTTTCGTCCAGCACCATGAAGCGCGGTTCCAGCATCAGCATCTGGTAAATCTCCAGACGCTTCTTCTCGCCGCCCGAGAAACCGACATTCACCGGACGCTTCAGCATGTCGGCGTCAAGGTTCAGCAGCTTGGCCACTTCGCGGGATTTCTTGAGATAGTCCGGCGCGGAGATTTCCGGCTCGCCGCGCGCCTTGCGCTGGGCATTCATGGCGGTGCGCACGAACGTCATCACCGGCACGCCGGGGATCTCGACGGGATACTGGAAAGACAGGAACAGGCCCGCGGCGGCGCGCGCTTCCGGTTCCATTTCGAGAATGTCCGCGCCATCCAGCGTCGCGCTGCCGCCAGTGACTTCGTAGCCTTCCCGGCCAGTCAGCACGTAGGACAGGGTCGACTTGCCCGCCCCGTTCGGCCCCATGATGGCATGCACTTCGCCCGCAGGCACTTCCAGAGACAGGCCATTGATGATGGCCTTGGCCTCTTCGCCCTCGCCGACATTGGCGCTCAGATTTTGGATCTTCAACATGGCGGGGATTTAGGGCGCCCTGCGCAGATTTGAAAGCGCAAAGCGCCGAAAACCGGCGTCATGACACATATGAGGGTGGTAAAGAGCTGTCCGCTTCCAGCTCAACCGATGACAGCAGCCAGCAACGGCGCAACAAAGATTGCCGCCACAAGCAGGACGTAGCTGGCAATTTCCTTCAGAAAACCGGACATGACGGAACTCCCTCAGAGGGCCATAGCGGCCCCTTCCGCGTTCCAATCAGCAAGAAATGTGCCTTGTGGCCGGTGTCAGTTCCGGCAAAACCGCGAGGCTTCAGCGTCCCGTGAGAGGCTGAGAATTTCGCAGCGCCCGCCCAGGCGCGGCGCGCGGCTGCCGCGGCTCTTCACGACGGCAACGCTCTCGAGCGCGCCCTTGGCAAGGCGCATATAGGCCGTTTCCCATTCGGCATCGCCTGTCTTGCGGGCTGCCGACATCAAGCCGCCGGAATGAACACGGATCTCTGCCGCCCGGAACACGCCAGCACGCGCGAAATCCCCGTTAACCTGCTGTATCCAAAGAGAATACTCAGGGTTCTGAACACCGGTTGCCAGCGGCATCAACAGGTCCTCACGGCCGTCGCCATTCATGTCCCGCAGGGAAGGGTAGGCATACTCGCCGAAGGTGATCTCCGAAAACTCGGCAATCGGAACGCCAGCTCGAGACGTAACAGAAAAGGTGAGGAAGCCAGACAGGCCAGCCGGACCATCCTCAAGCCGGTCCGACACCGCCGTCACGATCAGGCCAGAACGCGCCTTGAGTTTGCAGGAAATCGGCTGGCCAGTGACGCCGCCAGTGGCGTCCTCAGCAGACCGGCATTCGGGCATCAGGGAAATCGCCGCCAGGCGAGCCCGGCGCATCGCCTGTTCCTGCGGGGCAATACCCGGCGAGGTGCTGCAGGCAGCGGGCAGGATCAGAGCCAGAAGGCCCATAATCGCCGCGAATTTAACCCTGTTCGCCATTACAGCCGTCCCAAAAGGCCCACTATTCAGCAGCCTTTGCAGCAAGAACCATGCCTTCCTGGCTCAGATAGCCGGAGCCGGGCGCGGGCGATTAACCGACGCTGCCCTCAAGGCTGACTTCCAGGAGCTTCTGCGCCTCAACGGCAAACTCCATCGGCAGTTCCTGCAGAACTTCGCGCACGAAGCCGTTTACCAGGAGGGCCACGGCCTGTTCCTCACCGATGCCGCGCTGGCGGACATAGAACAGCTGGTCTTCCGACAATTTGGTGGTGGTTGCTTCGTGTTCGAGCTGCGCGTCGGCGCGGCGGTTCTCGATATAGGGAACCGTGTGGGCGCCGCAGCGATCGCCGATCAGGAGGCTGTCGCACTGAGTGAAATTGCGCGCGCCTTCGGCCTTTTTGTGGATCGAGACGAGGCCGCGATAGGTGTTGTCGGACTTGCCTGCCGAAATGCCCTTGGAAATGATCCGGCTTTTCGTGCGCTTGCCCAGATGGATCATCTTGGTGCCCGTGTCGGCCTGCTGGCGGCCATTCGTGACAGCGATAGAATAGAACTCGCCCACGGAATCGTCGCCCTTCAGCACGCAGGACGGGTATTTCCAGGTGACGGCAGAGCCGGTTTCCACCTGCGTCCAGGAGATCTTGGAGCGCGCGCCACGGCAATCGCCGCGCTTTGTGACGAAGTTGAAGATGCCGCCTTTGCCGTCTTCATCGCCCGGCCACCAGTTCTGGACGGTGGAGTATTTGATCTCCGCATCATCGAGCGCGACAAGCTCGACCACAGCGGCGTGAAGCTGGTTTTCGTCCCGCATCGGGGCCGTGCAGCCTTCCAGATAGGAGACATAGGCGCTGTCGTCAGCGATGATGAGCGTCCGCTCGAACTGGCCGGTGCTCTCGGCGTTCATGCGGAAATAGGTCGACAGCTCCATCGGGCAGCGAACGCCCTTGGGAATGTAGACGAAGGAACCATCTGAAAAGACAGCGGAATTCAGGGTGGCGAAGTAGTTGTCCGAAGTCGGCACAACAGAGCCGAGATACTTCCGGACAAGCTCCGGATACTCATGCACGGCTTCGGAAATCGACATGAAGATGACGCCGGCCTTCTTCAGCTCGTCGCGGAAGGTGGTGGCGACCGAAACGGAATCGAACACGGCATCGACGGCGACACGCGGCTTTTCGCGCGCTGTGGCGGCGGTTTCCGCGGCGCCTTCAACGCCAAGCAGCACTTCAGCTTCCCTCAGCGGGATGCCAAGCTTCTCATAGGTCTCAAGGATTTCCTTCGGAACCTCATCGAGCGACTTGTATTTCGCTCCGGCCTTCGGCGCAGCGTAGTAATAGTAGGCCTGATAGTCGATCTTCGGATACCGCAGGCGGGCCCAATCGGGCTCTTCCATGGTCAGCCAGCGGCGGTACGCCTCCAGGCGCCATTCAAGCAGCCAATCGGGCTCATTCTTCTTGGCGGAGATGAAACGGACGGTATCTTCCGACAGGCCCTTCGGGGCCATGTCCATTTCGATTTCGGTGACGAAGCCGGCAGAATAGTTTTCCGATTCAAGGCGTTTTGCCGCCTCGACCGTTTTTGCATCAATGCCGTCCTTCACCTTCACATCGGTGCAGTCGTCATCATGCTCTTCAATTCCGCCGCAGCATTCCATCACACGGTTTCCTTCAACACAGTTCTCCGGGCAGCCTCGATCCAGGCGTCTGCGACGCGGGTGAAGTCTTCCGGGCGGCTGTTCCAGCCAAAGCTGGTGCGGATCGCCGATTCCGCAAGGGCGTCATCTGCGCCCATGGCCATCAAGACAAGCGATCTTTTCACCTTGCCGGACGAGCAGGCCGAGCCGGCGGAGATGCAGACGCCGGCGAGGTCGAGGGCCATGACCTGCGTTTCGGCGCGGAATCCGGGGCGGGCGAAACAGGATACGCCCGCCAGGCGGGGGCTGCCTTCGCCGATCACGGTGACGCCGCCCTCAGATTTAAGGCGGGCCTCCATCGTGTCACGTAGTGTCGAAAGCGATCCATACTGTGTCAAATTGAGTACGTTTGGGGACATTACGGCCCCAAAACCGGCAATTGCGGCGACATTCTCTGTTCCCGAGCGCAGGCCGCGTTCCTGACCGCCGCCATACTGGACCGCTTTCAGTGGAGCGCCTGCCCGGTGCCAGAGGGCGCCGGCACCTTGGGGGCCGCCAACCTTGTGAGCGGAGAGGGCGAGGTAATCGACCCCCAGCAAGGCGACATTGACCGCGACCTTGCCGAGCCCCTGAACCGCGTCACACACCGTGAGTCCACCCGCCTCGCGTATCAGCGCGGCGGCTTCCGCAACGGGCTGGAGAATGCCGGTTTCATTGTTGGCCAGCATGAGGACCAGGATGGGGGTGCCCTTCAGGGCGCGGTCCCATGAGGCGAGGCGGCTGCGGAGGTCATCAAGGTCCACCTGTCCTATGGGGAGGACATAGGCGGTTTCGACCGGCACGCCGGAATGGGCAGCGGCCTTGGTGGCGGCGTCATGCTCGATGGCGGAGACGATGAGGGTGGCTGCGCCGTTCAGCCCCGCCACAGCGCCCTGAATGGCGAGGGCGAGGGATTCGGTGCCGCCGCTGGTGAAGACGATATCTTCCGCGCGACTGCCAATGGCGGCGCCGACCTGACCGCGGGCCTTCTCCACGATGGCGCGGGCGGCCCGGCCTGCCGAATGCACGGAAGACGGGTTCACCGGCCCAAGATCGAGCGCGGCCAGCATGGCTTCACGGGCCTGCGGCTTCAGCGGAGCGGTGGCGTTATAGTCGGCATAGATCATCACCTGATTATATAGCCTTTTCCAGCCGATCCTGCATCCTGCAGAAAAATTTGCATTTCTCAGGCGACTTGGCCTATCTAGCCCCCCTTCTGTGGAAATAATGCCGAGGTTGCGATGGCCGAGATCATCATCCCGGGCCCCCAGGGCCGAATTGAAGCGCGCTATACCGAGCCGCCATATCCGGGCGCGCCGATCGCGCTGATCCTGCACCCCCACCCCAAAGCGGGCGGGACGATGCAGGACCCGATCACGATCATGCTCTACCAGCTGTTCGAAAAGCATGGTTTCGGCGTGCTGCGCTACAACTCCCGCGGCGTGGGCCGCAGCCAGGGCACCTATGACCAGGGCATCGGGGAACTGGAAGACGCCGCCTATGTGCTCGACTATCTGGAGAACCTTTCCGAGACGCCGCGCTATGTGTGGTGTGCCGGCTATTCCTTCGGTGCCTGGATCACGCTGCAGCTGCTGATGCGCCGCCCGGAGATCGATGGTTTCCTCGCCATCTCGCCGCCGGCCAACCATTATGACCTCTCCTTCCTTGCCCCGTGCCCGGCTTCCGGCCTGATCGTGGCAGGCGACAAGGACGCCATCGCGTCTCCTGAAGACGTGGAGCGCGCGCTGACAAAAGTGCGCGTTCAGAAAGGCCAGAAGGTCGACCGCGCGAAAGTGGTTGGCGCCAACCACTTCTATCAGGACAAGCGCGAAGAACTGATCGGCGTTTGCGAGGATTACCTGCTGCGCCGCCTGGCGGAAGCCGAGCAGGAGATGCGCAACGAAGCCGACGAGGATTCCGGCGCAGATGTCGTGGAAGACGACGAGGACTTCGAGGATTGATCCTTACCCAGACGGCCTGCCCAACCGGCGGGCCGCTTCACTTCTGCCCCAGGAATCATCATGCACAGCATCCGGTTTGCGACGCCGGCGGATACGCCCGTCATCCTGAAATTCATCCGCGCGCTGGCTGAGTATGAAAAGCTCTCGCACGAATGCCATGCCGATGAAGAGAGCCTGCGGCAACACCTTTTCGGGCCGAAGCCCTATGCCGAAGTGTTGCTGATCGAGGAAGGCGGACAGGCCCACGGCTTTGCCCTGTTCTTCCATAACTTCTCCACCTTCCTGGCCAAGCCCGGCATTTACCTGGAAGACCTGTTCGTGGACCCGGCCCAGCGCGGCAAGGGCTATGGCAAGGCGCTGCTGGTGAAGCTGGCGGAGATCACGCTGGAGCGCGGATGCGGGCGGCTGGAATGGTCCGTACTCGACTGGAACCAGCCTTCGATCGATTTCTACCTTTCCCTTGGCGCGCGGCCGATGGATGAATGGACGATCTACCGCGTGGACGGCGCCGCGCTCGACAAGCTGGGCAGCCCGGCCTAAGGCCAAGGAAAAGGAATACGCCCCCCCGTGAGCAAGATTGCGATCTTCGACCTGGACCTGACGATCACCAAGCAGGCGACCTGGACGCGCTTCCTGATTTTCGTGAATGGCGCCCGCCCCGCCTTCTGGCTGCGCTTCCTGCACATCATCGCGCAGGGCGCCGCCTACAAGATAGGCCTTGCCAGCCGGGACTCCGTCAAGGTGGTGAGCCTGCGGGCGCTGTCGCATCTTTCGCGCGAGGAACTTGAAGCCAAGTCTGCCGCCTTCATCGCCCGGGAACTGGACGGACGCCTGCGCCCCGGCGCGGTGGCGGCCATCCGCTGGCATCAGGAAAACGGCCACAGACTGGTGATTGCAACAGCCTCAGTTGATCTGGTGGCGGATGAACTTGGCCGCGCGCTCGGCTTTGACGACGTGATCGCCACACGGCTCGACTGGACGCAGGACGGCGCGTCCCGCCCGCCGCGCCTGCTGGGCAATAACTGCTATGGCGCGGAAAAGCTGCGCCGGTTTGAAGAAAGCGGAATCGTGAACCCCGGCTATGCCTACAGCGATCATATCACCGATCTGGCGATGCTGCAGATGGCCGAACATGGCATCGCGGTGAACCCATCCGCCGGCCTGCGCAAAGCCGCGCAGAAGACCGGCATGACCATCGCCGACCTCAACACGGATGACATCAGCTTCCTGACGAACGAGCCGACGAAATAGCGCTGTTCAGTTTTTCAGCGTGTAACTGCTGGCGGGATCGCCCTTCTTAAGCGCTTTTGTAAGCCGGACATGCGTTGTCACAACTCCCGTGCCGGGATCCTCCTCGCGGATTGAGTTAATTGTGACAGGCAATGCCTTACTCCAGATGAGAACCTTTTCATCTTTATACTGCCGACCTGCCTTCCGCACATATGGCGGGGCGTAGTGAGGGCTTCCAAGGGACCGCCCCTCAACAGAAAGCTTACCGAGCCTCTCTGGGGAGATTGATCCGCCTTTGAAAAACAAGGCACAATCCTTGGTACCAATATTTTCTTCATCAGCGTTCGTCTTGAAGCTCAGAAAATAGTGGTAGAACAGCTTGTCCGGATTGACCGGCGCGGAAGTGACCACCTCACCGGCGTCTCGCTTTCGATAGGCTTCTTCTGTTTTTTCTCCGAAATACGAGATGGCGATGAAGATTTGATCAGAAGCAGGCGCAGCATACACAGCCTGGTCATATGGAAGGATTCCGGGGAAAAACGCGTCCGCCTCAGCCGGAGGAAGACGCCGCCAACCTGATGCGTCTAGCGCGGCCTGAACTGGCGCAGCCGACGCCTCATGGCGGATACAGATGTCCTGAAAATACTGAGCGGGATCAGCGCTACTATCGGCGGCCTGCCCGTGAGCGAAACCGGCGAACAAGACCGCAATTGCTGCGTGAAAGACGACCTTCATCCCGCTCACCTCAAGGATTGGCAGCACAGGTGCCAGCAACCTAAGCGGGAGAGACCTCAAGTCAACCGAGCAATTCCCCGCCGCGATGGGGCGCGGGGACGCCGGTTGTGCCGGGCCAGCTGAGTGGCAGGCCGCGCGCTGTGCGGATGGCGAGGAGGGCGAAGGCTTCTGCCTCGATGGAATCGCCGCGCCAGCCGGCCTCTTCTGCTGACAGGACTTCGCAGGGAAGCTGGCGGCGGAGCGCCGCCATGAAGGACGGATTGTGCCGGCCGCCGCCACAGGCGATGAGCCGGGCCGGAACCTCCGGGAGCTGACGGATACCGGCGGCGACGGCGGCAGCGGAAAACTCCGTCAGCGTTGCGGCGCCATCTTCCAGGCTGAGACCATCGGCCATGGCAGCGTTGAAATCATAACGGTCGAGCGATTTGGGCGGAGCTTCGGCGAACCAGCCATGTGTAAGCAGACGGGCGAGGCGGGCGGTGTCCACCTTTCCGGCAGCGGCCAGCGCGCCGCCGGCATCATGCGTGCCGTGGCCATGGCGCTCGACCCATTCATCAATGGGGCCATTGGCGGGGCCGGTATCGAAGGCGATGAGGGTACCATCAGCGGTGCGGGCGGTGATGTTGGCCACCCCGCCGAGATTGAGCACGACGGCGGGCTCGCCGCCGAGGCGGCGCATCAGGGCCGCGTGATAGGCAGGGGCGAGCGGCGCGCCCTGCCCGCCGGCGGCAACATCGGCGGAGCGGAAATCGTAAGCGAGCGGCACGCCGAGGGCGGCCTGCATGGCCGGCGCGTCGATCAGCTGGAGCGTGGCGCCGGGCTCAGCGGGGCGCGCGCGCCGGTGGAGCACGGTTTGCCCATGGACCCCGGCGAGGACGGGACGCGGGGCGCCCGCCTGCCCGGTCATCATCGCCCAGGCGTCGCTATGGGTTTTCGTGATGGTTTCGCAGGCGGCGGCGAAAAGCGCCTCCGGGCGCGGGCCTTGCCAATTCCAGGCGCGGGCGGCGTCAGTGGCCGCCTGCAGGACGGCGCGTTCCTCAGCGGTGTATTTGCGCTCGGCGACGGGGCCGAATTCGAGCACTTCCTCGCCATCTGTGAGGATCATGGCGGCATCGACAGCGTCCAGCGAGGTGCCCGACATGAAGCCTGCGACCCAGACGGGGCCTGAATTTGCAACAGCGGTGTTCAAGGCTGGCCCTTTCTATGTTAGGCGCGCGCATCTCATCGGAGACACGAGAACATGAGCGAATACAAGTCGGAATTCCTGCGCGAGCTCAGCTGGCGCGGCTTCATCAAGGACACGACTCACAAAGCTGAGCTCGATGCCTATTGCAGCACGGGAACGCCGGTCGCTTATGTGGGCTATGACGCCACGGCAGACAGCCTGCACGTTGGCCACCTGATGACCATCATGATGCTGCGGATTTTCCAGCGCCATGGCGGCAAGCCGATTGCCCTGATGGGCGGGGGCACCACGAAAGTGGGCGACCCGACGGACAAGGAAAAGTCGCGTCCGCTGCTGACCGATGAACAGATCAACGCCAACATTGCGGGCATCAAGACCGCGTTCGAACCGTTCCTGCGCTTTGGCGACGGGGCCAATGACGCCATCATGGTCAACAACAATGATTGGCTGGGCGAGCTTGGCTATCTTGAGATGCTGCGCGCCATCGGCGTCTACTTCACCATCAACACGATGGTGAAACAGGACACCGTGCGCCGCCGGCTTGAGGCCGAGCAGCCCTACACCTTCCTCGAGTTCAACTATTTGCTGATGCAGTCCTACGACTTCCTTGAGTTGTTCCGCCGTTACGGTTGCCGGATGCAGCTGGGCGGATCGGACCAGTGGGGCAATATCGTGGGCGGCGTGGACCTCGTTCACAAGGCCGAAAGCGGGGAAGCCTTCGGCGTGACCGCGCACCTCGTTACCACTTCTTCCGGCGTGAAGATGGGCAAGACGGTGGGCGGGGCTGTGTGGCTGAACGCCGACCGCAAGAGCCCGTATGAATACTGGCAGTTCTGGCGCAACACCGAGGACGCCGATGTGGGCAAGTTCCTGCGCCTCTTCACCGACCTCGGCCAGCAAGAGATCGAAGCGCTGGAAGCCCTTGAAGGCGCGCAGATCAACGACGCGAAGATCGCGCTGGCCAATGCGGCGACGACCCTGCTGCATGGCGAAGCGGCGGCGAAGGAAGCTGAAGCCGCGGCGAAGGCCGCATTCTCTGGTAAAGGCTCTTTGGAAAACCTTCCTGTCTTCGAATTGTCAGAAGATACCGTCGAACTCGCAAAGGGCGAATACAAATACGCGCGATCAACAATTGCGATTCTAAGAGCCTCCGGATTGGTAAAATCAAACGGGGAAGCTCGAAAAAAAATCCAAGAAGGCGCTGTCTATATCAATGATGAAAACATCAAGGAAAGCAGGTTTCACCCATACCAAGAAGTCCTGCCAGACGTTGGCGCCTTCAAAGTAAAACTTGGGAAACGGATAGTTCTTGTGAAACCGGTAGATACGCCCTGATTGTTTGAAAGTGTCATTGGGTTTTAAAGGTCTGCTCCAAGACCGAGGCAGACCTTTAGAACGTCTCTTCCTTGAGGGGAGGCAGTTCTGGCGGGATGGGCTCGTCTGCGCTGCGGGGCTTCGCTTCCGGGATCTTGGTATCTGACGGGTTTTCGAAGATGCGCCGGATAACGCCGGGGGCGAGCGCCGAGAGCGGGTTTACCGAGACGTTGGCCTTTTCGAGCGTGCCGCGCACGCTGTAGGTCAGCGAGAAGATGCCTTCGCCGTCCCGCCCGACAACGAGATCTCCGATGATCGGTATTCCTCCGAGGGCGGAGTTCATGCCGAAGCTCGGCACCAGCACGCCGTCAATCTCGATCGCCTGCGTGGTCATGTCGACGAAGCCATTGGCCGTGAGGCCGAGCGCGGGGCCCTGCGCCTTGGCGCCGGTGACGATATAGCGCCCGCCCTGAACTTTCATCGGAATGTCGATGCGGGAAAACATGACGCCTTCGCCGCTGAGCGTATCGGCAAGGCCGCGCAGGGAGGCGAGCGAGAGGATCTGCGTCAGGAAGGGCGCATTGCTCATCCGCGCATTGGTCACCTGCAGGTTCAGCTCAGCCGGGGCGGACTTCGTTTGCAGCGCGCCGGAGAGGACCAACTCTCCGCCCGTGATGAAATCTGCGCCGAGGAAGGCGCTGCCCATGAAGCCGGCATCACCGGACACGACATCGATCCGCATGGGACCTATGCCATCTGCCGTCAGCTTGGCACTGAGCGGCGCGCCGCCGAGGGAGGTTCCGCTAGCTTCCAGAGACTGCAGGCCGCGCGTGCCGGTGACGGCGAGCAGCTGCGCCTTGCGCATGTCGAGGCCGGTGCGCAGGGTGAGCCGGTCCACCGATGCGGTGACCGTCAGCGGCGTACCCTCCTGGGGGTCTTCGCCAGCGGCGCCGGCGAGGCCGCCGAGCCCTTCCACGAGGCTGGAAATATCGAGATATTTTCCGCTGAGTGAAATCGTCAGCCTGTCGCCCGGCCCGCGCTGCACTGCGCCGCCGACCTCGGCCACATTGCGGAAGAAGGCTTCGCGCAGGTCTGCGGAGATCAGCTTGGAATCTGCACCCAGTGTGAAATCCCCATCGAGGCGCGCGGTGGGGCTGACGAACTTCACGCGCGAGGCCGTCTGGCCATCTTTCTGCGAATACTGCACGTCTGCGCGGGCTGCCTCACCGGCGGGTTTCACCCAGCCGATCTCCGACACATCGAGCCGCGCGCCCGTCAAATCGACACTGACATTGGAATCGACCAGCGTTTCCCCATCAAGGCTGGCTTTGACATCAATCGGCGCTTCGCCGGTCATATAGGCGCGGCCGGGAATGCCGAACCTGTTGAGGAAGTCCGCCGAGACGGTGCCTGAAGCGGTAAGGTCTGCCGGGACACCTTCATCGGTGAAGCCTTCATACCAGCGGAAAGTGACCGGGGACGGGCCAAGGCGCGCCTCGCCGGTCAGCAGAGCGCCGAGCTGGTCCACCTTCACATCCATCGTGCCGCCAGTGAGATCATAACCGAAGGCAGCGCCTGTCAGCCCGGCCTGACGCACCGTGCCGATGGCCGAGAAACGAACATCTTCATACGGCACATCATTCAGCGCGGGACGAAACATCTCAAAGGTGAGATCACCGGCCCCGGACATGCGCGCGGGATCGAACTCGATCTCGAGCCGCGAATCGACCAGCGCCTTCATGATGTTGCGCGCCGGCCCCCGCCCCTTTGCGAAGACACGGAAGTCCTCACCGCGTGGATTGAAGGCGGGAAAATCAACCAGCCCTTCGCTGAGCGTCCAGCCAGCGAAGCTGCCTTTGCTCATCTGCACGCGAAAGCTGTTGCCGGTGAGGCGGCCTTCGCCAAACCCGTCGGTGACGGGCGGCAGGTCATCGAGGAACTGCACTGCGCCGTCTTCCACGCGGAAGGTCAGCTCCAGATGGTCGTCTTTCAGGTAGCCATTGACGAAACTATCCCGCTGGATCCGGATCTTGCCGGCGATATCGAACACGGTGCCGGATTTGACGCGCTGTTCGGCAAACGAGCGCGCGCCTTCGCCCAGCTTCACCGGCCAAAAGGCCAGAACGGTTTCCAGCTGCACCGGGCCGCCGACAGCCAGTTCCAGCTGACCAAGCACCGGGGGCTCTCCCGCTTGCCGGTCCGGCGTGAGCGCAACTTCGCCTTTGGCATCGAACCTGGCGCCACCTGAAACGAACGCCGCTGTTACCGCACGCACTGCGAGCGCATCCATATCGGCCTCGCCCTTGAAGTTGACGCTGGCAAGATCGACCGGCGCGGCGAGCATGGGTGTCAGATCGAGCGACAGCGCGGGGCTTTGCAGACTGAAAGGCCGGAACCCGGTTCCCGTCAGGGCCTGCTCCATCAGAATATCGGCCGTGCCTTTGACCGGGCCAGCGCCGCGGGACGACGCCTTGAGCTTCAGCGTATCTTCCAGACGGTGATACACCAGCGAGAGGTCAAGATCTCGCACCGGCCAGAGCTGGTCTGCGAAGGAAATCTGTCCCTCGCCTGCCTTCGCCATGAGGGAGACTTCGTCAATGCCGGTCGCTTCGGAAAAATCTGCGGCGAGGCGAATGTCCGAGGCCAGACCATCTGTCAGGTCCCGGTTCAGACCGAGGCGCGCCCCAAATTCGCCGAGCGGCCAGTTTGAAAGCGTAAGTTCCGTGCGGAGCGTCCTGCCCGCTTCCTCGCTTCCGATCGCGAGGGCGATGCCGCCGGGCAGCCCTTCGCCGAGCCCCGAACCGCTGAAGCTGAGCGACATGCCGGCGGGCGCAAGCTCCAGCCGGCCGCTGGCGTTTTGCACAGTACCGATGACGACGCGGTTCTGGTCGCGCACGCGCAACTCGATTTCCTGAAAACCGGCCGCTTCCAGCCGCATGCCTTCGCGCGCCTCGCGGACGGCGCGCAGCCATTCAGGCAACACCTTGCCGACATAATCGATCCAGCCCTGCGCGGTTTCCGGCAGCTTCGATTGCCTGAACTCAGGCAGAGGGTCGCCCGCGATAGCCCATTGCATGGGCGAAAGCTGATCGATCGCGATCCAGCCATCGGAGAGATCCATGGCAAGCACTTCGACATCGCCGAAGACCAGCGCGGAGCCCGAAAGCTGGATCACCGCATTGCGCGCTTCGGCAGCCGGACGGCTGGCCGGATCCATCAGGCGAATATTCTGAGCCGATATCTGAACGCGGCGATTCTGCGGCGACCATTCCAGCTGCAGAGAACCGATGGAGACTGCGCGCCCATCACGCGCTTCGGCGATGGCCTCTTCGACATCAGCGCGGAATGGGCCGAGATCGATAGGCCCCGAGGCAAGCCGCAGCATGAGCACCGCAACGGCCACGAAGGCCAGCAGAATCAATCCGCCGATAATTTCGAAAACCACGATGGAAGCGGTCTGGCGGACCAAAAGCGGGCTCCTCAGGAATGACTTATCTGCCGCAGGTCCACTGGCAGAATAAAACTATAAACTTCATGAACTTCAGGCACCATAGGAGCATTACATGACCGCTGGATTGCAGGAAGGGCGCAAAGCCCCCGCTTTCACCCTGGAAACAACCGCCGGAAAACGCCGCCTTGCCGACTATGCCGGCCAGTATCTGGTGCTGTATTTCTATCCCAAGGACGACACGCCCGGATGCACCCAGGAAGCGCTGGACTTTACCGCACATGCGAAAGCCTTCGAGAAGGCCGGCGCCGTGGTGCTGGGGGTGTCTCGTGATACGCTGGCAAAACATGAGAAGTTTGCGGCCAAGCATGGCCTGACGGTCCAGCTGGGCAGCGACGAAGACGGCAAGGTTTCCGACGCATATGGCACCTGGGGCGAAAAAACCCTGTACGGACGGACCTATATGGGCATGAACCGGGTAACCCTTCTCATCGGACCGGACGGAAAAATCATCCGTGTGTGGCCTAAAGTGAAAGTGAAAGGCCACGCGCAAGAGGTGCTGGAAGAGATTAATTCCAGGAAAGGTTAATCGCCTTCTGCAGCTGCAGCATTTGCAGCAGTTGCCTCGGTTAAGAGCAGATTTACCCAATCATGCTAACATTGCCTAAAAATATGCTTGGAAGGGGTTTCGCCCCCCCGCGAATTGGGTATGTATGTTTGCGGGGTATGGGAGCGCTGCGGATGTGTTATTCCGCGCGGATATCATGACAAAGTTTCCAGCCGACGGGTAGCTTGCATGGCGAAGTGGAGTGCAAACCTGAAAGCGACGTTCGATCGCGCTTTCCCGGAACGCCAAATATATCACCGTAGCGGTGGCACAGTCCGCTATATTTCTATCTCTCCCTGGCAGCAGGCCATGATGGCAGCAGGCGTTACCGCCATTGCCGGATGGACCATGTTTGCCACGGCGAACTTCGTTCTCGGTGGCGCGCCTGGCACCATCGAAGGCGGCGAAGGCAAGGAACTGGCCAAATACGAACGCTGGGTTCAGGATCTGCGCGCCCGCGAGTCCCTGCAACGCACCCTGCTGGAAGAACGCTCCAAGGAAACGGCCGAGCTTGAACAGAAGCAGCGCGCCCTTGAGGACCTCCTCAATGAAATGCGCGATGAAGATGGCCTGAAGCTTTCGGCGCTGGAAGGCGATGGCGCGGCCCTGCTGATTGAGGCAACCATCGAGGAAGCCGACCGCCGCCAGTCCCGCGACGCATACCTGACGCTGGCATCTGCCGGTGTGCCGGCCGCCCGGGGCACGCCGAAGGCCATCGAGTCTGACATGAACCTCCTGTTCAATCAGATGGAAGATCTGGCCGCCGAACGCGCCGAGCGCGCGCGCGGGGTTCTGGAACTGACACAGGTTGCTACCGGCGACCGGATTGCCGCGCCTGAAAGCGGCGTGGGTGGCCCGCTCGTCTCACTCGGCGCGCTGACCTCGTCTTCTTCCGAGCCTGTGATTGGCGGCGACGTGTCCTTCATGACGCGCCTCGCCCAGGCCCGCGCCCGCATCGCGGAAATGAAACATTACGAGCGGATCGTGAAAGACCTGCCTCTCGGCAAACCGGTCAGCGTTCCGTTTCGCTATACAAGCCCCTACGGCATTCGTGTCGACCCCTTCACCAAGCGGCCAGCCGCCCACTGGGGGGTGGACTTTGCCGCCTATCGTGACGCTCCGATCGTGGCTTCCGGCCCTGGCACGGTGACCCATGCGGGCCCCCGTGGCGGGTATGGCGTCCTGGTCGAGATCGATCATGGCCATGGCTTCAAATCCCGCTACGGCCACCTTCGTTCCTATACGGTCAAGAAGGGCGATATCGTCAAAGTAGGGGACCTGGTCGGGCGCATGGGTTCTACGGGGCGCAGTACCGGGGATCACCTTCACTTCGAAGTGTGGTATAATGACAAGCCATATGACCCAATGAAGTTCCTGAAAGCAGGCAAACATGTTCACAAAGAATAACAAGACTCCGGCGGCTCCACCGCCTGAACCGCCGCAGAAGCCGGTGCCCGCCCAGGATGCCATTCGTGGCGCAGCCTCCAAACCGCTCGCCCGTGCAGCCTCGATCATCTGCGCTGACATGAAGATCAATGGCTCCGTGACCTCCGAGGGCGCATTGCAGATCGACGGTATCGTCGATGGCGACGTTTCCGCGACGGACATCACCATCGGCGCCAGCGGCCAGATCACCGGCGAAGTGAAAGCCGAAGTCGTGAAGGTCAAAGGACGGATCAAAGGGTCGATCCGCGCCCGTAAGGTCGAGCTGGAAACCGGCGCCCATGTGAAGGGCGACATCGTGCACTCTTCGCTGCAGATCCAGTCGAACGCCGTGTTTGAAGGCCAGGTGAAGCATGCGGATGATCCGCTGCGCGAAACCGGCCCCGTTGCCGCCGGAACATCGGCCAATGAGAGCAAGCCCTCGGTGGCCAGCACCTCGCCCGGCCCTTACAGCATCTCCAGCTCCTCGCCGCCGAGCTAAACGCGGCGTGACAGCAAGTTTTCCGGAAGCGCCGGCAGGCTTTACCTGCCGGCGTTTTCTTTTGGGCGCCCAGGAGGAAAGGCTTTCCACGGGCTATCGCTTTCGGGATACCCGCTGGCACAAAGCAAGCCGCAACCACAACGCAAAAGCCCCGGACCAGAGGTCCGGGGCTTTCAGGTTAGGTAAGCTGCCTTGGCGGCCTGCTCAGCCCACTGACCTGTTTTTACAGATCAGACCGGCTGGGCAGCGCGTTTGCACTCGGCCGTTTCGTTGAACTTCGCTTCTGCAGCCTGCAGACGCGGTTCGATCGTTTTGCAGCCTTCCGGCATGGCGTCGCCCAGGGCCTGAAGCTTCTTACAGATCTTCTGCTCGTTCTGGACGTTCAGCAGGGCAGACTGAACTTCGAAGCAAACCAGCGCGTCGCGGGTGTACTCTTCGGAGTCCATGAAGGCGAGCCAGCCGCGGGAACCCGCATTGTTGGCCTGACGGAACGCTTCCTTGGCTCCGGAACGGTCGCCACGCTCATAGCGAGACTGGCCAATCCGAACCCAGGCGTTGCCGCGATCCTTCACGCCGCCCATTTGCAGGGCTTTCTGAAGCGCTTCTTCGGTTTCTGCCCATTTCTGCAGCTCGCTGTAAGATGCGCCGAGGCGCTCATACATCGCGCCACCACCGCCCATTTCAGCAGCCTGGCGGATCACCGGGATTGCCTTCTCATGCTCACGGGCGACCTGGTAGAAGTCGGCCAGAAGGGACATACGCTCAACCGTCTTCTTGACACGGCCGGCATTCATTTCCTTCTCGAGCACGCGAGCCGCATGATAGGGCGCGTTGAAGCGGTTGTAGAAGTTCACAATGCGCATGATTTCATCTTCAGTGGTCAGAAGACCGCCGAGATACATGGCTTTCTGGACTTCGAACGCCTTGCGCTCTTCGTTGGCGGCAAAGTAGTTGCCGGCAATCGCGTCCCAATACTTGCGCTCCTGCGGCTTGCGCTCCACGAGGACTTCCAGAATTTCGGCGAGCTTCGCCTTGTTGCCGGTGTCGTTGTAGAGGAAGACGAGCAGATCGTAGAGCTGCTGGTCAAACTTCGAACCATCGTCGCGGCGAACTTCCTCGGCCCATTTGACGGCCTCGGTCATGTTGTCCGCACGCTGGTAAAGCACCGCCAGCTGCCACTTCTGCGTCCGGTCCGGCTTGCCGCCAGCCTGCATCCAGCGCTTCATGTAATCGAGCGCCTGCGGCAGGTTTTCGTCCTGCAGGTAGATCTGCGCAATATTGTAGTAGGTCTGGGCTTTCTGATCTTCAGGAATGTAGCCCTTGTTGACCGCATCAAGAAGGTCGCGGATGGCGCCTGCGCGGTCACCCTGCTCGATCTTGATATAGGCCGAAAGACGGATCACGGCGCCTTCTTCGTAGCAGTTCAGCTCGCCCTGGCGGAGCTGGTTCAGCTTCGTGATTGCGGTGTTCCAATCCTTGTTCTGCATCGCTGCGGTTTCAGCATCAAGATAGGTCTGGCCCGTCTTGGCGCTGAAGGTGGTCTCCGTACAGGCCTGCGCAAGCGCAGATCCTGCACCCACGATTGCCATCGCCCCCGCTACGATCGCCCCTTTAAGGATTGCCTTGAGTTGCATCGTTTTTTCTCCTCACCGCAAAGCGGCATACTGGACCTGATGGATCGCCGGCCGGCCCCTGAGCCCTTACCGGCAACTCCGTCGAAGGGGCTGATGGCCGCTGCCGAAACAGCAGCCATCACCCGATGGGGGCCCTACTGGATTTTGAATTCCAGCGGGTAGACAACGTTCCGGCGTTCAACCGCCTGGCCACGCACGATCTTCGGCGCAAACTCCACGCGCGACACGGCGCGTTCAGCTTCCGACTTGAAGACGTTGTCCGTGCAGGTCGCCACGATGTTGTACGGCTTGCCGCGGGTATCCACGTCAAAGCGTACATCGCAGCTGCCCGACAGGCCACGCTCCGCAGCGCGCTGCGGGAACGACGGTGCCGGCGGACGGATCGGCTGAGCGTCACGGTCAGAGACGGCCACCGGATCAATTGCCAGCGAGTTCATGCGACCAAGATCAAGGTTCTGCGGAACACCGCCCTCGATCTTCGGCGTCGGCAGGTTGATGCTCGACTTGGTGGCCGACTGTTTCGGCGGCGGCGGCGGCTTCTGTGCGGAATCGATCCGCTTGGGCTGGCTCCGCTGGCGCGTACGCACCTCGGAGTCCTGCTTCTGCGGCGTGATCGCTGCGAGAGTCCGTGTTTCGCCTTCGGACAGTTCAATCTCGTCAACCGAGATCAGCCAGTTCATCAGGAAGAAGATCGCGAGCACAATCGGGATGGCGATGACAATACCAACCAGAAACCGGATCAGTGGATTATTCATCATGTGAGATACTCCCTAACCCGTGGTTTTCGCGGAGATCTTGATGACAGTGTCACCGTCGATCTTATTGATGGCTTCCATTACGTCAACCATAACTTGAGCTTCGGCATCGACATCCGTCTGGATAACGACCTCGCCACGAGGGTTGTCCAAACGCATTTCCTTGATGACGAACCCGATTTCATCGGGGCTCACAAGTTTCTTGTCGACGTAAATCTCGCTGTTCTCATTGATCGCGATCAGGATGGCCAGCGGCTTTGCGTCCGCCTTGTTCTCAACGTCCGGGCGCACGATGGGTACGCCAGGCTCTTTGATGAACTGTGCCGTCACGATGAAAAAGATGAGCAGAATGAACACGACGTCCAGCATTGGCGTCAGGTTCACATCATCCTCAGCGCCGCCCCCAGCCGCTGCCAGGCGTTTCTTTCTAGCCATGCGGTCCTCCTAGGTTTGCGAAATGACGATGTTAACGCGGTCAGTGAAGCCCGCATTGTACGCTTCGTCCCGGATCTTCACCACGACACCGCTACGGGTCTTCGGGTGAGCCTGGATTACAAGCGCACTTTGTGGGCTTTCTGCGACCACGCGCTCAATATTAGCACGCACCGACCCGATATCCGTCACGCGACCGTTCACAGTGATGAGATTGGACTCATCAATGTAGATCAGGATCGCAGGAACCGGAGGCTGGTCTGGCTGGTCAACCGGCGGCGGGGGCGGCGGCGGCTCGAGGCCAATCGCTTGCTCACGCGCGAAGGTCGACGTCACGATGAAGAAGATGAGGAGAATGAAGACGACGTCCAGCATGGGCGTCAGGTCGACATTGGCCTCGTCGGGAGCTCTTGCACTACGTCCACGCATCAGCCGATCTCCATCTCATCTTCAACCGCCTGCACGGCACGGCTCACACGACGGTCCATGCCCGAAGTGAAGAGAATGCCAGACAGAGAGGCGACCATGCCAGCCATGGTCGGGATGGTGGCGCGCGACACACCGGCCGACATGGCCTTCGCATCTGCACCGGAGGTGATGGCCATAATATCGAACACGGCCACCATGCCCGTAACTGTGCCCAGCAGGCCCAGCAATGGCGCAAGGGCCACCATTGCTTTGGTCAACTGAACATTCGCTTCCGCCTTGGCGCGCACTTCGGACACGAGCTTGTCGCGGATCCAGTGGGCCGGCACGGACTTACGGTCCGCGCGGGCATTCCACTGTGCGATCGCGTCTGCTGCCACGTGCTTGTGGGCGATGCGGAAGTAGAACAGCCGTTCCAGGATCAGTGCCCACATCAGGAATGTGGCGAACATGATGACGATCAGAACCGGACCGCCACGATCAAGGAAGGCTTGCAGGTCTTGGAAACCCATACCGGGTTACTCCTCGAGCGCTAGAGGGGCGGGCTTATGCCCGGCCCCCGTGTGCGGCTTCCATCTTCTCGGCGACGAGACCAGCGGCCTGTTCGTCGAGCAGCTGTTGGTTGCCACGAGCCATTGCCGAAACCACAGCGTGGATCAGGAGCAGCGGGATAGCAGCAACAAGACCGAACACTGTCGTCATGAGAGCGACGGAGATACCGCCAGCCATCAGTTTCGGATCGCCGGCACCGTAGATGGTGATGGCGGTGAAGGTGATGATCATACCGATAACGGTACCGAGCAGACCCATCAGCGGAGCGATAGCGGCCAGAACCTTGATGATGTCGTTGAAGCGCTCAATGCGGGGGCTTTCGCGCAGGATCTGCTCGTCAAGCTTCAGCTCGAGGGTTTCAACGTCAGCATTGCGGTTGTTCTCGTAGACTTCGAACACGCGAGCCAACGGGTTGCTGGTGCCAGCCTGGCGAGTTTTCGCCGTGCCGCGCATCGCGCCGCCCATGGTGAAGAGCGTGAAGATCTTGAAGAGACCGATCAGGATACCGATGATGGCGAGGAACGCGATCACAGCACCAACAGCGCCGCCTTGGGCAAGACGATCAGCGAAGCTCGGCAGGTCGCCGAGGATGCCGAAGAGGTTACCCTTGGACGGGTCAACCGGAGCTTTGACCAGTTGGCCTTCACCTGCGCGCACCAGCGAACCGATCGACGAAGCGAACGGGCCAGCAGGCTGGGTCGTGAATGCCTGGAGGAAGGTGTCGGAACCCGAGCCGCGAACTTCAACGAACTTGCGGTCGTTGGTGGTTGCTGCGGTGAAGACGCCGATACGGATCAGTTCTGCTTCAGCGTTCGAGCCGTCCGGACCAATGCCGTTGACCGTTGCGGTGAAGGTTTTGACTTCCGACTGGGCGATCATTTCCTGCAGCATCGCCTTGGGCAGACGCTCCAGCTGGGCGCGGGTCGGCAGAACGCGGGCTTCGGCGATCTCAGCGATGCCTTCCACGCGGTCTTTATAGTCGAAGTTGGCGACCGAGTTGGCGATTTCCGGCATCGTTGCGCCGGCTGCCGAACGGAACTGACCGAGCAGCTCCTGGAAGTCGCCGGCGAGGTTGGACACCTGGCCTTCGAGATCGCCGAGCGTGGCTTCGTTCGCGTTGAACTCAGCGGAGAGCTGGTTGGCGCGGCCTTCAGCAGCAGCCAGAGCGCCGCGGGCTTCAGACATGCGAGCCGACTGGCTGGCGGTGTCGGCCTGGAACTCTTTCAGGCGAGCAGCGTCAGCGGACGACATTTGCTCGGAGTCGCGCTTAACGGCCGCGAGCACATCGGAGAGAGACTGGGACAGAGCCGGCTGAGCAGCCAGCAGCGAGGCCGAACCGATAAGGAGCGACGCGCCCAGAGCCTTCAGAGGGGTTTTGATCTTGAACATACTTGTGAACCTTATTTCTGATCGACGGGCGCTTACTGGACCGAGAACTTCTGGACCGGAGCGAACAGGACGACCTGCTGGGCCTTACCTTGAGCGACGCGGATGGCTTGCTGGATGTCACCAACATAGCTGCCCGGAAGCGCAACCCATTCACCCGTGGCGCGGTCGTAACGCGCAGCTTTGCCCTTCGGCGTCACGTAGACGTAGGAAACGCGACCGTAGAGGAACATGTCGACCGTCGTCGGGTTACCGTCGATGGTGATTTCTTCCTGCCAGGTGTCGATCGTACGGCCATATTCCATTTCAGCCTGATAGGCTTCCATGATGAGGCGGTACTGCTCGGAAGCCGTGACGTTCGGCGAAGCCATCACGCCATCGAGTGCTTCCAGACGAGCGGTGCGCTCAGCCTGCTTGAACGGCAGGTCGGCAGCGACAAACAGCTTCAGGTCTTCGATCATGCCGAGGAGCATCGGAACCGTCTGAGCGGTGATGTCGTCGATCGAGCCGAGCTGTTCGGTGAGCGAAGCGATCTCATCGCGCTGGCTCTGAACAACCAGCTCCTGCTGTTTCGCAAACAGTTCTGCGGCGTCGCGGCGCTGCAGAAGCGTGCGGTATTCGCGAACCATGTCCGAGCGCTGATCATCAAGCTGGTTGATCTGGTCTTGGACTTGTTCCGCCCTCCGGGTCGCCTGTTCGCCCACGTTCAGCGCTTCGCGGAACTGGGCATGAGCCGGAACGGCCAGCCCGGCGATCAGCGCTGCAGCGAGGACGCTGCGGGCAGGTGAAAGAAGTTTCTTCATGAGGTCAGCCTCTCAACTCTCCAAACGGTGACGCGCCCCTCAGGCGCGCAAATCCTGGTTGCGGGCGGACCTGCTTACGAGGCCGTCCCGATCTTTTTGCCGGCCCGCACACACACGAGAGCCGAAAGTTGACCCGGAAGTGGAAGGGAAAAAAACACCCAATCACCTCCCCTGCTGTTCTCCGGAGCGCTTATCCGCTCTCTAGTTTTTTAAGCTGCTACACCGGCATTCTGCAGGCGATCGCCGAAAGCCCTTACCGGTGAACCCCAACGGTAACAATCCTCTAATTGCGGATCAATCGGGCTTTACAATTAGTTCAGAAAATATCCGGGACTCCTCATTACGCAACATGTTCAGCGCAGTTTTGACCGGACAAGTCAAAGCAGTGGTCTGCGCCATCTATCTGACAAACATGACAGGTTTGCGCGCCCATCCCACAAGACGGCGAGAATCTGCATGTAAAATTTCACATTGAGGAGAATTTTCGGCCTCCGTGCACACTTGTGCAGGCCGATGCGGCAGCGCTGCCCGATTTGGCAGCGCCGCGCGTGCGCGATGCGCAGGGCTGGCATCCAACGTCAAACGTGCTGCCTGCCGCGCTGTATATATTATATATAAGGAGAGGAAGGTGGCTGGGGTGCCAGGATTCGAACCTGGGAATGGCGGTACCAAAAACCGCTGCCTTACCACTTGGCGACACCCCAACAGTGGAAGCGCCAGATAGCCAACCTTCCTTGCGCTGGCAACACCCGGCTGCGGTCTTTTACACATTCATTTCAGTGTTGGTTTGAGCCGGCAGCGTGCGACAAGCGTCCACAGCAAGCCCACCCTTTACTTTTTATCGAATATCAACAATATCATTCAAGACTGCTCACCGCACCCCGCATGCTCCACAAGGAAGGCATTCCCGGAAATGAAAACTTTTCTGCTGTCCATGGCAGGCGCCTTTACGGCGATGATCCTGTTTATATTTGTCAGTTTCGTTGGATTGATGCTGCTGATCATGGCGGCGGCCGGCTCCAAACCGCCGCATCCTGCCAACATCGTCCTGACCATGGACCTGAACGCCCAATACCCCGACCAGGCGCCCGCCACCGGCCTGGCGGCATTGTCTGGCGCACCCGGTTTCGTTGACCTGCTGGTGAAACTCAAAAGCGCCGAATCGGACAAGTCGGTCAAAGGGATCTATTTGCGCGGCGCCGACTACGGCTTCGGCACGAGCCGCGCCGAAGAATTGCGCGAAGCACTCAAGAGTTTCCAGGCTTCCGGCAAGTTCGTCATCGCCCACTCGCAGGGGATGTTCGGCGCCAGCGGCCCGTCTGCTTATCACTCCATCTCAACGGCAGATGAAATCTGGATGCAGCCGGGCACGGACCTGATGGTCACCGGCGTGACCTTCGAAACCGAGTTCCTCAAGGGCCTGTTCGACAAGATCGACCTGCAGCCGCAGATCTATCCCTTCTACGAATACAAGAACGCGCCCAACTCATATAATGAGACCGGATATACCGAGCCCCACCGCGAAGCGATGGAAGCGCTGGCCAATTCGATCTGGTCGACTGCGCTCGACGAGATTGCCGAAGACCGCGACATCGGCGCGGGTCAGCTGCGCACAATCCTCGAAAGTGGCCCGAAGCCGGCCGCCGAAGCGCTGGAGCTGAAACTCGTCGACAAGCTGGGCTGGCCGGAAGACGCCGAGGAAGCCGCAAAGGAACGCGGCGGCGGCGACAAGGCCGAACTGATCGACCTGGCCTCCTACGTCTCGCCGGCAAAGTATAACTCCAAAGCGCCGCTGATCGCTGTTGTGGGCGGCGAAGGTGCCATCGTCACCGGCGGCGGCGGCTCCGATTCGCCCTTCTCTTCCCCACCGGGCTTCGCGTCCGATGTGGTGGCCCGCGCCATTCTCGACGCGGCCGAAGACGAAGACGTGAAGGCGATCGTGTTCCGCGTCGACAGCCCCGGAGGATCGCCGACGGCATCCGACCAGATCTGGCGCGCCGTTGAGCGGGCCAAGGAAGCTGGCAAGCCGGTGGTCGTCTCGATGGGCAGCATGGCAGCTTCGGGCGGATACTATGTCTCCACCGGCGCTGACGCGATTATGGCCAACCGCGCGACCCTGACGGGCTCGATCGGTATCTTCGGTGGCAAGATGGCCCTCGACGGCACGTTCAACAAAATCGGCGTCACGTTCGACACCGTCAGCGTTGGCGGCGAGTTCGCCTCTGCCTGGGGCACGGGCGCCTTTACGCCCAGCCAGGAAGCCGAAGTGAAAGCCAGCCTGAAGCGCGGTTATGACCGCTTCCTTCAGCTGGTCGGCGAAGGCCGCGGCATGACCTATGACCAGGTGCACGAAGTCGCCCGTGGCCGCGTCTGGACGGGTGAAGACGCCCTGAAGGTCGGGTTGGTCGACGAGATCGGCACGTTCATGGACGCCATCGAGAAGGCCAAATCGCTGGCTGGTATCGAGGCTGATGTGACCCCGCGTCTTGCTTTCTACCCGTATCGCAAGTCGGGCTTTGAAGCCCTGGAAGACGTGTTCGGCGTCTCCGCCGAAACTGCGCGCGCCATGTCTGCGCTCTCCGCAATGGTCGGTGATGAGCGCACCCAAACGCTTCTCGAGGAGCTTTCAGCGGTCGACGCGATGAATTCAGGACAGGCCATGGCCGTAGGGCCGCGGATCCGCGAGCGCTGAACACACGCCCTTAACCTGAATGATTGAATGAGTTGACACCCGTGCCTCCTGCGGCACGGGTGTTGCACTTTGTGGGCGTCTGGTAACTAGAAGCGCCGCAAGGCTGGCCTAACTGAGACACTTACATGAAGATCCTGGTCACCGGCGCTGCCGGCTTCATCGGAAACGAGATCGCCCTCCGTCTGCTTGAGGAAGGCCATACCGTCACCGGTGTCGACTGCTTCACCCCCTATTACGATCCGAAACTGAAAGAAGCCCGCGCCGCCCGCCTGACCGGCTATGAAGGCTTCCGAATGGAACGCATCCGCGTCGAAGATGCCGAGGCGATGGAAGCTGTGTTTCGCCGGGACGAGCCGGAAATCGTGGTTCACTTCGCCGCCCAGGCCGGCGTGCGCTACAGCCTCGATCATCCGCGCGACTATGTGGATTCCAATGTCGTCGGCTCGTTCAATGTCATCGAATTCTCGCGCCGCTATGGCGCTCGGCATCTCGTGCTGGCGTCCACCAGCTCCGCCTACGGCGCCAATGAGACCTATCCCTTCCATGAACGTGATGCAGCGCCCTACCCGCTGACAATCTATGCGGCCACGAAGCTGGCGAGCGAGCTGATCGCGCACAGCCATGCCCACCTTTACGGCGTGCCGACGACGGCACTGCGCTTCTTCACCGTCTATGGCCCCTGGGGCCGACCGGACATGGCGCTCTACAAGTTCACCGATTGCGTCTTCAAGGGCCAGCCTATCGACGTGTTCAATCACGGCGACCTGATCCGCGATTTCACCTATATTGGCGACCTCGTGGAATCCATCCGTCGCCTGATGGATACGCCCCCAGTGGCGGGGCAGAAGGTGATCGAAGCCGACTCCGTCTCGCCGGTTGCGCCCTTCCGCATGGTCAATATCGGCAATGCCAAACCGGTGCGTCTGCTGGACTATATTGATGCCATCGAAGAAGCCACTGGCCGCAAGGCCATCATGAACATGCTGGACATGCAGCCGGGCGATGTGAAGCAGACCTTCGCAGATGTCAGCCTCCTGAAGGCGCTGACCGGATATACGCCGAATACGGACTATCGCAAGGGCGTTGCCCGTTTCGTGGACTGGTATCGCGGCTATTTCAAGCCGGACTGAAGCCCACAGCGCGCCGCAGCGATCTGGAAATCTTCCGGCGGCGGCGCTTCCAATACCAGCGTTCCGCCATCAGGATGGGGAACCTCCAGCCGCGCGGCATGCAGCATGACACGCGCGCCAGTCGCCTGCCCTTCCCCATACAGCGCGTCGCCGAGGATGGGACAGCCGAGCGACATCAAATGCACGCGTATCTGGTGCATGCGGCCGGTTTCCGGCGCGAGCTGCAGCAGCGCGAAGTTGCCCTCCCGCGCCAGAACGCGCCAGCCCGTGCGGGCGGCCTGCGCGCCCTTGCGGCCCGGCCGGGCGAGGATCATGCGGGGGCGCCCGCCCTCTTCCACTTTCACCAGCGGCGCGTCGATGACACCTTCATCCGTAGGCGAAAATGTTCCTTTCACCAATGCTAGATAAGTTTTCTTCGCGTCCCGTCCGGCAAAGGCTTCCGACAGGAAGGCAGCGGCAGGCTGGGTGCGCGCGGCGATGATCACGCCGGATGTGCCAAGATCCAGCCTGTGAACAAGGCGCGGGCGTTTGCCGTTTGACCTCGCGAATGCCCACAAGAGATCGTCCAGCGACTGGCCGACGCCGCCGCCACCCTGAGAGGCAAGGCCAGAAGGCTTGTTAAAGCCGAGCACGGATTTATCTTCATGGATGATGAGTGAACGCGCGAAAGCGGCCGCCTCTGCGCTGAGCGCCGGGATGTCTCGATTGCGGGTCATCCGAACTCTTCCTTCAACCGCGCCAGCATTCTTTCGGACATATCCGAGCGTAATCCGTTTTCATATGCATATGGCAGGTAAATCACAGCCATCGACAGAGCCCACCCCGCCCCGCGGAGCCATTCTTCATCGCTGGCCCCCAGCGCCGCGCGGAAGACGCTTCGTGCAGGGGCGTCAAAGACGGCCCAGGCGCTCAGCAGGTCGCAAGCCGCATCGCCAACGCCGCAAATCCCCCAATCGATAATCCCGGAAATACTTCCGTCTACGGTCAGAATATTTCCCGGGTGAACATCCCCATGCAGCCAGGCTTGCGCGCCCGGAGCGCGCTGCTCAACCGCCGCTGACCAAAGGCGCTGCGCCCATCCTGCGTCCACATTCGGCAAGCGGGCAAGCGCGGCATCAAACGCCTCGGCGCGCAGCGCCAAAGGCCCGCCGCGCCAGTTGTTTTCCGCGCCATACCGGAAATCCGCGTCAACAGGCTGAGCGCGCAGAAATCCGAAAAATGCCGCAAGCTCTCGCGCGGCGCGCTCCGGATCGGCCAACCGGGCCGCGCCCAGAGGCTCACCCGGAAGCCAGCTTAGCACAGACCAATGGTGGGGATATTCCCCGCCCGGATCACCGATGCCATAAACGCCCGGCACCGCGACCGGCGAGGCTGAAAACCTCGGCAGGACTGCGGCTTCCCGACGGGCAGTTGCGACGGCCCAAGGCACTTTTGGAAACCGGGCACACAGATGCGCGCCAATACGGAAGATGTGGTTGTCCGTGCCCTCCGCGGGCAAAGGAGTGATTTTCTCGCCGGAAAGCTCAGGAAACCGGGAGACAATCAATCGAGCGGCAATGGCTGGATCAAGACTGATGGCCGAGCCTTCTTCAGCCATCACGTCGCGGCTTTCGCATGGCGGCAAACCGCGCCAGTTGCTCGGCGATGGGGCGTTCGCGGCCTTCGCCTTTGGGGGCGTAGAATTGGGGGCGCCTCATGCCTTCGGGGAAGTAATCCTGTCCGGAAAAGCCTTCTTCCGTATCGTGATCATAAACATATCCCGAACCATACCCCTGATCCTTCATCATCGAAGTGGGCGCGTTGAGGATGTGCTTGGGCGGCATCAGGCTGCCGGTTTCGGCAGCGGCGCGGCGGGCGGCCTTGTAGGCAACATAGGCCGCGTTCGATTTGGGCGCCGTGGCCAGATGGATGACGGCATGGGCCAGCGCCAGCTCCCCCTCGGGCGAACCAAGGCGCTCATAGGTGCGGGCTGCTTCGCCTGCGATCATCAGCGCCGTGGGGTCGGCCAGGCCGATATCCTCGCTCGCCATGCGCACGAGGCGGCGGGCGATGAAGAGCGGGTCTTCGCCCCCTTCCAGCATCCGCGCAAACCAGTAAAGCGCGGCATCCGGATCTGATCCGCGAACGGATTTGTGCAGGGCGGAGATGAGATTGTAATGCTCTTCCCGGTCCTTGTCATATGCGACAGCGCGCTTCTGCAGGCCCGCTGACAGCTCCTCCAGCGAGAGGAGGCCGGGCTCGCCGCGCATGGCATAGCATTGTTCGACAAGGTTCAGCAGGTATCGCCCATCGCCATCGGCCATGCGGATAATGGCTTCGCGCGCCTCGGGCACCACAGGGATGCGGCGGCGCATTTCCTGCTCGGCGCGGGACATAAGCTCGCGCATGTCTGCGTCTTCCAGGCGGCGCAGCACCATCACCTGGCAGCGCGAGAGAAGCGCGCCGTTAAGCTCGAAACTCGGATTCTCGGTCGTCGCCCCGATCAGGGTGACGATGCCGCTTTCCACGAAGGGGAGGAAGCCGTCCTGCTGGGAGCGGTTGAAGCGGTGAATCTCGTCCACAAAGAGCAGCGTGCCCTTGCCGATCTTGCGGCGGGCCTCGGCCCGGTCGAACGCGGCGCGCAGATCCTTCACGCCGGAGAAGATGGCCGAGAGCGCCTCGAATTCGAGATCGGTCTCCTGCGCCAGCAGGCGGGCGATGGTCGTCTTGCCGACGCCGGGCGGCCCCCAGAGGATCATCGAGACGAGGCGGCGATGGCTGAGCATCGCGCCGATTGGCCCGTCGATGCCGATGAGATGCCCCTGCCCGACAACTTCAGACAACTTCTTCGGGCGCAGCCTGTCCGCCAGCGGGCGGGGCGCTTCCTCATCAAGACCGGCGGCAGAAAAAAGATCGCTCATGGACGGTGTTCTAGGACTTTGGAGGCATCGTGGTAAGGTACCAAAAAGGCGCTGCAAAAGTCAGCGCGAGGGAGGATAAAGAGTATGCACCTGACTGTGACCCCGTCGGATATGTCCTGTGGCGCGATGGTGCGCGGGGCGGACCTTTCGCAGCCTCTGACCAGCGCGCAGGCGGCCGAGATCCGCGACATCTGGCTGAAGCATCAGGTGGTGTGTTTTCCCGATCAGGCGCTCAGCGATGACGATCTGGAGCGCTTCACCCTGGCCTTCGGGCCGTTTGGCGATGACCCGTTCATTGCGCCCATACCGGGCCGCAAACACATCATTGCGGTGAAGCGGGCGGCGGGTGAAACCTCGCCCATCTTTGCCGAGAGCTGGCATTCGGACTGGAGCTTCCAGGCGACGCCGCCGGCAGGCACCTGCCTTTATGGCATCACCATACCGCCGGAGGGCGGGGACACGCTTTTTGTCAACCAGATCAAGGCGCTGGAACAGATGCCGGACGATCTGCGCCGGCGCATCGAGGGCCGAAAGGCCATTCACTCGGCGAAGAATGCGTATTCGCCCAAGGGCATGTATGGCGCGGGCGACACAGGCCGCAGCATGGACATTCGCGCCTCCGACGAGGCCGAGGCGAGCCATGCCCACCCCTTCATCCGTGTGCATCCGGAGACGGGAAAGGAGAGCCTGTTTGGCTGCGCGGGCTATATCGTCGGCGTGGAGGGCATGGCGCAGCAGGAGGCGTGGGATCTCGTCACCGAGGTCTATCGCTGGCAGACGCGGCCGGAATTCCAGTATCGCCACACATGGCAGAAGGGCATGCTGCTGATGTGGGATAACCGCTCGACGCTGCATATGGCGACCGGGGGATATGCAGGCCATGACCGGCTGTTGCACCGGACCACAATCGGGTCTGCCTGATCCTTTTTGCGCCTTTTTGCGGACAGACCGTATCATTTCGGGGACAAACAGTGACAGTTTGTGTCATTCCCGGTCTTTCCGGCGCCACTTTATTCCATTTGACGCAGCGCACAAAAAGGCGCATAGGCCCGCCGGTCAGGATGGCTCGCCATCCGGGCCGGGGCCGCGTGAGCGCGCCGAGCGGAAATGTCCGCGGCGTTCCGCCCCTCCTTAGACGCACGAAGCAAACCCCACGTCCTGAATCACGCCGGGCCGTTCTTTGAGCCCCGACGCTGCCTGCCAACGCGCAGGGCGGCGCGCATCATGACGAAAGTAAACATGACCGATTTTGCATCATTCGGCTTTACCAGCCGACTCCTCTCGACTCTGACCAATTCGGGCTACACCGCCCCCACCCCGATCCAGACCCAGGCCATTCCGCTGGTGATGGAAGGACGCGACATCATCGGCCTGGCCCAGACGGGCACGGGCAAGACGCTGGCCTTTGCCGCGCCGATCCTCAACCGTATCAGCCGCGCCGGCGGCCCGGCACCGGCCCGCGGCACGCGCGCGCTGATCCTGGCGCCGACGCGCGAACTGGCCGGGCAGATTGCCGACTCCTTCAACACCTATGGCGCAGGCCTTGGCCTGCGCGTGGTGATGGTGTGCGGCGGCGCAAAGATCGGCGGCCAGATCCGCCAGCTGCAGCGCGGCGCGCATGTGCTGGTGGCAACGCCGGGCCGCCTGATCGACCTGATGGAACAGGGCGCCGTAACCCTGCAGGGCGTTGAAACGCTGGTGCTGGACGAAGCCGACCAGATGCTGGACCTGGGCTTCATCCATGCGCTGCGCAAGATTGCGCGCGCCCTGCCCGCCAAGCGCCAGACGCTGCTGTTTTCCGCCACCATGCCGAAGACGGTGGAGGCGCTGGCCGCTTCCTACCTCACCAATCCGGCAGAAGTTTCCGTGACCCCGCCGTCTGCACCCGGCGAGCGCATTGAGCACCGCGTGGCCTTTGTGGAGCAATCGGAGAAGCTGAACCTTCTGGCCGAGACCATCCGCAGCCCGGACCTCAAATCGGCTATCGTCTTTGTACGCACCAAACATGGCGCCGACGGCGTTGTGCGCAAGCTGGCGAAGCTGGACATCGACTCAGTCGCCATCCACGGCAACAAGAGCCAGAACCAGCGCGTGAAGGCGCTCGAGTCCTTCCGGGGTGGCCGCGTGCCGATCCTGGTGGCGACCGACATTGCCGCGCGCGGCATTCACATCGACGATCTTGGCCATGTCGTGAACTACGACCTGCCGGATGTGCCCGAACAGTTCGTGCACCGCATTGGCCGCACGGCCCGCGCCGGCGCAAGCGGCGTGGCGGTTTCCTTCGTTTCGAAGGATGAGCGCCAGATGCTGCGCGCGATCGAGAAGCTGACCGGCCTGAAGCTGGCACCCAAGGATCACGCAGGCGACGACGCGCCACGCAGCGAAGGCCGCGCCAAGCCAGCGGCGCGCCGTGGCGGCGGACGCGGTGAACGCCCTGAGCGTTCCGAGCGTCGCCCGGAAGGCAGAAACCAGAGCCGTGGCGAAGGCCGCAGCGAAGGCAGAAGCGAAAACCGGGGTGGCCAGCAAAGCCCGCGCCGTCCGAAATGGCGCCCTGAGGAACAGCCCCGCCAACGCGGCGAGCGCCCCGAAGGCGGCGAGCGTGACGGCGCCCCGCGCGCCCGTTCCGAGCACAAACCTTCTCACAAGCAAGGCCAGGGCGCGGGTCAATATTCCGGCCAGAAATCCGGCCAGCGGTCTGAACAAAGATCGGACCAGCGGTCTGGCGACAAGTTCGGCCAGCGGCAGGGCCAAGGACAGGGCCAACGTCAGGGACAGGGCGCTTCGCAGAAAGCGGCCTATGCCGGCGAGCGCAGCCGTGGCCCACGCGATGGCGGCGGGCCGAAACGCCCCGGCGGCAACAACCCGCGCCGCGGCAAATCCTACACCAACGCCTGAGGCGGCAGACGCCCCTCTTAGGCAAACACCGAAAGCCGGACAGGGCCATGCCCTTCCGGTTTTCTTCATTTGCAGCAGGCGGAGGCGACAGGCGCCGCATGCAGGACAAGGGTTAGGAGAGGTAGGGAAGTTCGCGACACCTTCCGCCTCCGCTGCCGGGGCCGGAGCAAGGCCCCCGCCCCGCGCCGGAGTGATGAACCGGAACGAAGCGACAGGCCGGAGTGTGCCCGCGAACGTTTGCCTGCCGGATAAGCCGTCTCAATCCTGCGGCGACCACTGGTCATGAGACAAGGATAGAGCCGCGCCTTTCCACGCCAGCGACACGGGCGGAGGCAAGGTGACATCGCCGCGGGGCAGCTTTAGTCTGCCCGCATGAAACAGCTTCTGATTATCTGGCATTCGCGCACAGGCGCAGCCGAGGCGATGGCGAAGGCGGCGTTTGCCGCCGCGCTGGGCGACGAGGCCTGCGGCGTGCGCCTTCTGCGCGCGGGCGAGACGCAGGCGCGCGACGTGCTGGCGGCGGATGGCTACATCTTCGCGGCGCCGGAAAACCTTGCCAGCCTTTCGGGCGAGATGAAGGAATTCTTCGATCGCTGTTATTATCCCGTACTCGGACGGATCGAAGGGCGGCCCTATGCCCTGATGATCGCCGCCGGAAGCGACGGCGAAGGCGCCGCCCGGCAGGCCGCGCGCATCTGCAAGGGATGGCGCCTGAAGGAGGCGCAGCCGCCGATGATCCTCAACACAAGCGCGCAGACCCCGGAAGAAATCCTCGCGCCAAAGGTCATCCCCGAAGAGGCGCTGAAACAATGCCGCGACCTGGGCGCCGGCATGGCAACCGGCATTGGCGCCGGGATATTCTGATCCACGACCTTTCCGGCCCATCAAAAAAACTTCCGCTGGCCTGCTTGACGAATTCCATATTTCCACGATATTGGAAATATGGAAACGAAGACAGCCCTTTCGCAACTCTCCGCGCTGGCGCAGGAAAACCGGCTGGCGCTGTTCCGCCTGCTGGTGCGCGCCGGGCCGGATGGCATGGCCGCTGGCGACATTGCCGCCGATCTGAGCGTGCCACCCAATACGCTTTCGGCGCAGCTGAACATCCTATCTGCGGCCGGGCTGATCGAGGGGACGCGGCAGGGCCGCTCCATCATCTATTCTGCCAGTTATGACATGATCAGCCAGCTGATCGTGTTCCTGATCGAAGACTGTTGCCAGGGCCGGGACGAGGTTTGCATGCCCGTGCTGGAAGCGGCGCAGTCGAGATGCTGCTGACCTGACCCACAACAAGGAAGAAGACCCATGAAACGCCTGCATGTTCATATTGCGGTGGACGACCTGCCGCGCGCGGTGAAATTCTATTCCACGCTGTTTGCGGCCGCGCCTTCCGTGGAGAAGGCCGACTATGCCAAATGGATGCTGGACGATCCGCGCGTAAACCTGGCGATCAGCGCCCGGGGCGCGAAGCCCGGCATCGAGCATCTGGGCATCCAGGCGGAAACCGGCAAAGAGCTGGACGAGATATACAGCCGCCTGAAGGACGCTGACGCGCCCGTTCTGGAAGAAGGCGCGACGGTCTGCTGCTATGCCCAGTCTGAAAAAAGCTGGGTGAATGACCCGGCGGGCGTGCCCTGGGAAGTGTTCCGCACGGTGGGCGAAAGCGCCGTTTACGGAGGAGGCCCGGAAGCGGCCGACGGGCGCCTTGCCACGATCACCGGCAGCCTGACCCTGCCGGAAACCGGCGGCGCCGTGCGCTGCGCGCCCTCCCCGGCCACCGATGCCCCCGCCGCGAGCGGCTGCTGCGGATAAGCCAGGTGGGCAGGTTCGAGAAATATCTTTCGGTCTGGGTCGGCCTCTGCATTCTTGCAGGGATCGGCCTTGGCCTCGTTGCGCCGGGCGCGTTTGCGGCGCTGGCCGCGCTGGAATATGCGAACGTGAACTTCGCGGTGGCCATCCTGATCTGGGCGATGGTCTGGCCGATGATGATCGGCGTGGACTTTTCCGCCATGCGGCGCGTGGGCGAGCGGCCCAAAGGCCTGATCATCACGCTGGCGGTCAACTGGCTGGTGAAGCCTTTCACCATGGCGGCGCTGGGCGTGCTGTTTTTCCGCTACGTTTTTGCCGGGCTTATTCCGCCTGCGGATGCGGAGGGATACCTGGCCGGGCTGATCCTGCTGGGCGCGGCGCCCTGCACGGCGATGGTGTTCGTCTGGTCCCAGCTCACCAGGGGCGACCCGAACTATACGCTGGTGCAGGTGAGCGTGAATGACGCCGTGATGGTGTTTGCGTTTGCGCCCATTGTGGCGCTGCTGCTGGGCGTGACGGAGATCGCCGTGCCCTGGGAGACGCTGTTACTGTCGGTGGCGCTGTATGTCGTCATCCCGCTGGTTGCCGGCATCGCGGCGCGCGGCGCCCTGATGCGGCGCGGAGGCGTGGCCAGCGTGGAGACCTTCATGACACGGATCAAACCGCTGTCGGTGATCGGCCTTCTGGCAACAGTCGTGTTGCTGTTCGGATTCCAGAGCGGGACGATCCTGGCTTCGCCGATGGTAATCGGGCTGATCGCTGTGCCGATCCTCATCCAGAGCTATGGCATCTTTGCGATTGCCTATGCGGCGGCATGGGCCTGGCGCGTGCCGCACAAGGTGGCGGCGCCCTGCGCGCTGATCGGCACATCGAACTTCTTTGAGCTGGCCGTTGCCGTTGCCATCAGCCTGTTCGGGCTGAACTCCGGCGCGGCGCTGGCGACTGTGGTGGGCGTTCTGGTGGAAGTGCCGGTGATGCTGTCGCTGGTCGCGCTGGCCAATCGCACACGGGCCGCCTTTCCGGCCGAAGACGAGGAGAAACTGGCGGCATGATCGTCATCCATCACAATCCGGAGTGTGGCACGTCCCGCAATGTGCTGGCCATCATCGAAGCGAGCGGGGAGCGCCCGGTGGTGATCGACTATCTGAGCGCGGGGTGGACACGCGGGCAGTTGCTGGCGCTGTTTGCGGCCGCTGGGCTGAGCCCGCGTACGGCGCTGCGCGAGACCAAATCCCCCGCAAAGGAGCTGGGCCTGCTGGAGCCGGGCGTGAGCGAGGAGGCGATCCTTGCCGCGATGCTGGACCATCCGGTTCTGGTGAACCGGCCGATTGTGGCGAGCCCGAAGGGCGTGCGCCTCTGCCGGCCAAGCGAGACGGTGCTGGACCTTCTGGACCGCCTGCCGCCCGGCCCTCTTTATAAGGAGGATGGCGCGCTGCTGATCGATGCCGAGGGGCGCCGCGTGGGCTGAGGCGCGCTCCCCTGTTCAGGGGGTGAAAGAGTTTGTCGGCGCTGGCTAATGTGCGAGGCTGAAGGCGGCTCTGGAGGATTTGGCATGGCGGGAATTGGCAAGGCAGTGGCGCGCGTAATGACGGCGCTGGGCATTGGCGCGATCGCAGCCGCCGGCGCGGCGGGCGCGCAGCCGAAAACCTTCGAACCTACTCCCGACTGCATGATCGCGGCAGACTATGTGGCCCCGCGCTTTTCCCATTCCGTGCCCGGCATGCTGTGGCGCGACGGGGACTTCACGATCGAGGGGGCGATCCTCAGCTGGTATCTGGGCGGGCCGCAGGCGATCTTCGAGGCGGATGATTTCAATCTCGTGCTCTGGGACGACTGTTTCGACCCCAAAAGCAAGGTCACCTGCCCCGGCATCCGCAAGGACAAGGCCATCGCCAAGGCCTTCAACCGCCCCTATGGCAAGCTGACCAAGGGCGACAGGAAAGCCATCGAAGCCTATTTCTCTGCGCCCCCGCCGGACGCCGCGATCCGCTTTGCGGCGCAGGGCATTGGCCGCTGCTTCGGAAGCCATCCGGCGCAAGGGACCATGGAAGAGCTGGGCCTCCGGCGCGGGCCGTTTGAGGGCGCCCTGTGCGGCGCGGCGATCATGAATGCGCCCGACCTGCCGGGGGCGCCCACCTTCTCCGGCTGGGACTATGCCCAGGACGAGCACAACGCCAACCGCGCCTATGGCGAAGGCGGGCGCTGCACCTTCATTCCCGAATATGCCATTGCCGCCGCTGAAGCGCGCATGGCGGAACTGACGGCCGATACCGCGGCCCGTGAAAGCCGCACGGTGGAGCAGCGGATTGCGGGGCTGAATGGCTGCCAGATCGCTTATGGCCTTGTCAGCATGGGCCTTGGCGGCCAGCGTGGCGGCGTCTCCCGCGTGCCGGACGAAGGCATCGACTGGGCGCTGAAATACGAGCAGAGCGTGATCGACAATGAGGTTTGCCCGATCATGCCGAAGCCCTTGTCTGACTGGGTGCAGGCCCAGCCGCTGGAAAAGTTCGAGGCCGCCGAAGACCCCTTCACCGGCTTCATGCGCCGCAAGCCCGGTACCAGCACCTATGCCGACTGGGCCTATTATATCGGCCGCGTCGCCGCACATTATGAAACGCCGGAGACGCCGCAGGTGGACCTTTCCGGCGATCTGTGCCCGGACTTTCACACATGGCTCGCCCAGAAGCATTACAGCGGCGCGGGCGGCAGCGACGCGCTGTCGAAATTCCTGCAGAACAATGCGGCGACCCTGGACCTCAGCCTGCGCCCGGCGGTGTGTGTGGCGGTGCCCAAATGGATGTATGCGAACTATGTGAACGAGCGCGCCGTGCAGAACGCCCGCCGCGCCGCCTTCGACGCCAAGATGGCCCAGCGCGAAGCCTTCATGAAATCCCTCGAAGAAATCGCCAAGGTTCCCTACAAGCCCGCCTACCGCCCACCCGCCGGCGAGCCGCGCTGCTACCGCACCGGCGAGAAGACGGAGACGTGTTTTTATAATTGAGGGGGGGAGTGGATAACAGGCCCTTCAGGATAAGGAATATCTGGAACTATCTACCACGGAAAAGACGTTGTAAATTCCCGCGCGGGCGCAACAGTTTGTAGCCCGATCAAAGGCCGAACGTGTATTAGCGAACCGTTTCGAGGGAGGCCGATTTGGAGGCCAGTGAACTTGTTCAGCGCTTTGTCTCGCGAATGGCAGAAGGTCAGCCAATCCATACCGCTTCAAGATTACTAGACGAGTTGCGCGAAGACCTTATCAAAATTGGCCGAAGATCTGCATTCTTCGAGAGTCAAGGATTGCCGCTTCAAGAAGCTTGGGTGGGAATCAAATTTGGTGAAATCATGACCTTTGATACCATCTATTTGGCGGCAAAAGCGCAAATGGGATTTGACGTGGTGCTCTTGAAAGACAACGTTTCCGTGCAATTTGATATCACGGAAGCGACCGACCGCAACGTAGATCGTGCGGAAGAGTATCGGTCAGGGCCCGAAATGATTGTAGAGGATAGCGGCGAGATTGCGCGGCAGGAGAGCTTGTTTGAAAAGAATGTGGGGAATCGTTTGAAAAGAAAATCGAGCGACAACCTAATTGTGTATGTCAACACGGGTTGGCTGCCAGAAGAAAAGTTCATCGAGGATGCTTTGATTCGTTGGCATCTTTCTTTCAAAAAGAAGTTCAACAGCGCTTATCTGCTTATTCGAGGTAGCGTCGTTCAGCTGGCACCAGAGTTACAAAAATTCTCGAACTCTCGCTCGCGCGAGAATGGCCCCAAATCTTGACCACAGAAATGCCCGATCAAGCATGTTGGATTTGCAAGTCCCCCGCAAATTCTCACGAACATATCGTAAAGAGATCTGATCTTAAGGCCATATTCGGAGTGCCGAACTCAAACGCGCCATTGTTTGTACACAACGCGTCGGAGCAGAATGTCAAAGCTCAAGGTCTCAAATCGAAAGCGCTAAAGTTCAAGACCCCTTTGTGTGCCAAGTGCAACAATGAAATCAGTCAACCTTATGATCGCGCTTGGGAGAGACTTTCTGAGCATGCTCGGACTCGCACCCCTCCAGTGAAAGCTCGGGGAGTAATTCGAGCCTACCGCGCCTTTGCTATAGGTTCGTCGAAGGAAATGCGCCGGGTCCAACTCTTCTTCGTAAAACTATTTGGCTGCGCCATCGTTGACAGCGGCGCGCCGATCGACATTTCGCCTTTCGCATCCGCTCTACTCAATGAAAAGTTTCATCCGGACGTTTTTTTGAAATTCGGATATGTGCCGCGCGAAGACCAAATAGTTGGTCTATCGCCTCTGGTAGCGGCTCATCACCCAAAAACAAAACAGCTGGTCGCTGCTTCAATGTTCTATGAGCTCGGGTCGATTGCGGTGAGAGTGATTTACTCGCCTGATCATGACGCAATCGAGGACACGGATACAGCATGGCATCCGGCTTATGATAGAGGACGAATAGAAGTTCACGACTTCGGGCCACTGCTAAAGTCGATTGAATGACAACTCCAAATGGTCATTTGGCGCGTTACCCCACCAACACCCGCGGCAACTTAAAAGTCACCGTTTCGTCTGCCGTCTTTACGGTCTCAACCGTCACGTCGAAGCGTTCGCGGCAGGCGTCGATGACGTCTTGGACGAGGTCTTCCGGGGCGGAGGCGCCGGCGGTGAGGCCTAATGTTTCCACGCCTTCGAACCAGCAAGCAAGCGTAGGGTGGGTTGAGCGGAGCGATACCCACCAACGGATGGTGCGGCGATGTGAGATGGTGGGTATCGGCTTTACCTCAACCCACCCTACGAGTTCGGTTCACCAGCGACGGGCATCGAGATTTTCTGCGAACGCTCACCGCGGCGTCATCCCGGAAATCGCGCGAGCGATTGTCCGGGACCCAGACTTTTTGGGGGGAAGAAGGGCTGGGTCCCGGTCTTCGCGTCTTTGACGCGAAACCGGGATGACGCAGGCGGAGGAGTTGCGTGCGTGGGCCGTTAGCCCGCCAAAACCCGCGGCAGCTTGAACGTCACCGTTTCGTCTGCCGTCTTCACGGTCTCAACCGTCACGTCGAAGCGTTCCCGGCACGCATCAATCACGCCCTGCACCAGATCTTCGGGGGCGGAGGCGCCGGCGGTGAGGCCGAGAGTTTCCACGCCTTCGAACCAGGACCAGTCGATATTCTCGGCGGCGGCGATGAGTTCGGCGCGGGCGGCGCCGCTGCGCAGGGCGACCTCGACGAGGCGGACGGAGTTTGAACTCGTCCGCGCACCAATCACCAGAACGAGCCCCGCGCCGGGGGCGAGGACCTTGACCGCTTCCTGACGGTTTGTGGTGGCGTAGCAGATGTCTTCCTTATGGGGCATGGCGATGCCGGGGAAGCGGGCCTGCAGGGCGCCGACGATTTCGGCGGTGTCGTCCACGCTGAGCGTCGTCTGCGTGAGGAAGGCGAGGTTGGCGGGGTCCCTGGGCTGGTAGGCCGCTGCATCTTCCACCGTCTCGATCAGGGTGACGACGCCATCGGGCAGCTGGCCCATCGTGCCGATCACTTCGGGGTGGCCGGCATGGCCGATGAGGAGGATCTCGCGGGCCTGGTCATGATGGCGGGCGGCCTCGACATGCACCTTGGAGACCAGGGGGCAGGTTGCGTCCACATAGATCATGTTGCGGCGGCCGGCCTCGGCCGGCACGGATTTGGGCACGCCATGGGCCGAGAAGATGACCGGGCGGTCATCCGGGCATTCTTCCAGCTCCTCCACGAAGATGGCGCCGAGGGCCTCCAGACGCTCCACCACATGGCGGTTGTGGACGATTTCATGGCGCACATAGACCGGGGCGCCCCACTTCTTCAGGGCTTCCTCGACGATCTGGATGGCGCGGTCGACCCCGGCACAGAAGCCGCGCGGAGCAGCCAGGCGGAGCGTGAGGGCGGGTTTCTGGGTCATGGGAGGCTCATATAAGGGGTAAAGTCTCCTGCGCCTAATGCGTTGCGCGGGCGCGGCAAGGCCTTTAACACGGGTCAGGTTATCACATGGACCGGCCATTTCATCAGGCCAAGACGGACACGCCGACGCATGCGCAGAATTGCCCTCATCCTCGCCGCAACGCTCCTGGCCGCTACGGCAGTAACTGGCTGCCGCAGCAACAGCCGGCTGGCCCAGAGCCTCGATTCGACGCCCAACTCCGGCCCCTGCCCGGTCACTGGCTCGGTGTATGATGCGGCGCGGTATGTGAAATTCGTCGATGGCACGGGCGAACTTTACTCCGATATCGAGTTCAGCGGCGAGATCACCGATGTGCGCCTCTATTGCCGCTATACCGAGGATCACCCGCTGCAGGCGGAAATCGAGATCGACTTCAATTTCGGCAAAGGCTTGCAGGCGCGCAGCGACAGCCATGTCTACCCGTATTTCGTGGCTGTGACCCGCCGGAACGGCAAGGTGCTGGCGCGTGAAACATTTGCCACCGAAGCGAAATTTGGCGGCAAGAAGGTTGCCGGCAAGACCGAGCTGGTCAACCGCATCACCATTCCGCGCGCCGACAGCTCCATCTCTGGCGTGAACTTCGAAATCGTCGTCGGCTTCGACCTCGACGAGAAGCAGCTGGAATTCAACCGCGCCGGCAAGCGATTCCGCCTCGATGCGGGCGCGAAGCTGGCGGAGTAAGCCATGACCAGCCTCGCAAAGGAATTGTCGGCAGCCGCAGGCGCCGCCTTCGAAGCCATGGGCCTTGAGGCACGGTTTGGCGAAGTGCGCCGGAGCGACAAGCCGGAGCTGGCCGACTTCCAGTGCAACGGCGCAATGGCCGCCGCCAAGGCCGCCGGCAAGAACCCGCGCGAGATCGCCGGGGAGATTGCGGCGAAGCTGAAAGAGCATGGCAGCGTGCTGTCCGCCGAAGTGGCCGGACCGGGCTTTATCAACCTGCGTGTGTCCGATGCCGCCCTTTCGGCGCGGGCCGAGGGCGTGCGCGGCGACGCGATGGCGGGCGCCGAGAAAGCGGCGGACGCTCAGGTCACCGTGATCGACTTTGGCGGCGCGAATGTGGCCAAGCCCATGCATGTGGGCCACCTGCGCTCCGCCGTGATCGGCGATACGCTCCAGCGCCTGCTGCGCTTCCTGGGCGATGAGGTCACTTCCGACGTGCACCTTGGCGACTGGGGCCTGCAGATGGGCCACCTCGTCACCGAGCTGCAGGACGAGCAGCCGGGGCTGATCTATTTCGATGCCGCCTATACCGGCCCCTACCCGGCTGAGCCGCCCGTCACCATCGACGATCTGGGCCGGCTGTACCCGCAGGCCAGCAACAAGGCGAAATCCGACGAGGCGCGCAACGAGCGCAGCCAGAAGGCCGTCGCCGAGATGCAGGCAGGCCGGGCGGGCTACCGCGCGCTGCTGCGCCATTTCATCGATGTGTCGGTCGAGGCGCTGAAACTCGATTATGGCTTCCTGGGCGTTTCCTTCGACCTGTGGAAAGGCGAGAGCGATGTGGACGGCCTCATCCCCGGCCTCGTGGAGCGCTTCAAGGAAGCCGGCCTTGCGCAGCTGAGCGATGGCGCGTGGATCGTGCCGGTGGCGCGCGAGAGCGACAAGAAAGAGATGCCGCCCGTCATGCTGGTCAACAGCCGCGGCGGCACGGGCTATCACACGACCGACCTTGCCACGATCCTCGACCGGATGGACACGCTGACGCCCGCCCCGGAGCGGATGCTCTATGTGGTGGACCAGCGCCAGGCGCTGCACTTCGAGCAGGTGTTCCGCGCGGCAGACCTCTTGGGCCTGATCGCGGAAGACAGGCTGGAGCATATCGGCTTTGGCACGGTGAACGGGCCGGACGGCAAACCCTTCAAGACGCGCGAAGGCGGCGTGCTGCGACTGGCCGACCTGCAGGCGATGGCGATGGAAGAGGCGGAGAAGAAACTTTCCGCCGCAAACCTGCCCGCCGATATGGGCGCCGAAGAGCGCTTCGACGTGGCGAAGAAGGTGGCCGTCGCAGCGCTGCGCTTCTCGGACCTGATGAACACGCGGACCACGAACTATGTGTTCGACCTCGACCGCTTCACCAGCTTCGAAGGCAAGACCGGGCCTTACCTGATGTACGCCGCCGTGCGGGTGAAATCGGTGCTGCGCAAGGCCGCCGAGAACGGCCATTCCGCAGGCAAGGTGATGGTTAACGCCGACGCCGAACGCGCCCTCGTGCTGCAGCTCGACGGCTTCGGCGCCGCCCTGCTCGGCGCCCGCGAAAAGCGCATGCCGCACATCCTCTGCGAACACCTCTACAGCCTCGCGCAGGCCTTCAGCAGCTTCTACGCGGCGCTTCCGATTGCTGCGGAGACAGACGCCGAGAAACGCGCGAGCCGGCTGGCGCTGGCGGACGCTGTGAGGCACCAGCTGGAGACGGGGCTGGGGCTGCTTGGGATTGATGTGCCGGAACGGATGTAACCTTCCGAGGAAACACAAAATGAGCAGCTGGTCGCTGAAGCGGCAAACCTTTAGTGCCGATGGAAGGCAAGCGATATCCTTCTTCATCGACGAAGAATATGGCCATGCAAAATTTGTTTATTCACGCTGGCAAAAGTACTACGAGCCATCATCAGAAGACGCGACTTCTCCAGTAGTTGGCGGCTTGTGGAGGGATGATTTTACATCTGGCTATTATCTAAGTCTCGCTGAAGCAGAGACGGACGCACGCGCAATCGTTGCCTGGTTTGGCGACTTGTAGGTCGGATAGAGGCCAAAGGCCGAAATCCGACGGACACTGGCCCCGCACTCTGGGATGGCGGATTTCGCTACGCTCTATCCGCCCTACGAGCTACGAGCCCGCGAGTTCATGGGCCCAACTGAGCGTCACTCGCGAAAAGACTCTGTCCTCGTTTCGATAGACGCCAGGATTGGATTTCGCAATTGAACGGGCATCACCACATTACATCCTCACGCTGGCCGATAGAGCGCAGCGAAATCCGCCATTGTTGAGTGGTGTTTGGGGCGCGTCGGATTTCGGCCTTTGGCCTCTATCCGACCTACGGGTTGGGGAGCAGCTCCCCTACACAAGGGCACGTCCGCAACTAGAACGCTGGGGAGAGTTTCTGCAAATTGCCCCAATCCGGCGGAGCGCCAATCTCGGCCATATAAGCTTCGAAGTTTGTCCCCTCGTTGGCCGAAACTGGAATCGTTGGAGGCCAAACTGAATCGCACTCAAAACACATTTTGAACAATTCTTTTGAGTTGGACTTGAGGTGCACATTCCAAACGTGATCTTGATTGCAGTAGGGACAATTCATCGAGCAAGTTCTCTCTGCTGAACTCATGATCATACATTTGATCACATTTCCCACAACGTTTGTGGGAAATGCTCCGCGCCTCGTAGCCTCGTAGTAGCCTCGTAGGTCGGATAGAGCGAAGCGAAATCCGACAAACATGGACGCCGCATTTATGCGTCCGGCGCGTGATACCGTTTCCAGGTCGAATAAGGCCAATCTGAAACTTCCGCCACATGGCCGTGTTTGACCGGGTTGAAGTGCACATAGTTGATGTGGGCGTCGAGGTCGCGGTCATCTCGGATAGCGTGTTCCCAGAAGCGGTTTTGCCAGACTTTCTCACGCGGGGCGGTCACGCCGGACGCGCGCAGGCGGCGTGTGAAACCGGATTTCAGAAGCCTGAGACGCGTTGAAAAATCCGCGTCATCAGGTGGCAGGGTCCAGATCACATGCAGGCGGTCTGGAAGCACGACAGCCGCCAGCGTTGTAAAAGCGTGGGCCTCCTCCACCTCACGCCAGGATTGCCGCAGCGACTCGACGTGATCGGTGAGCAGCCGGCGGGAGCGATCCGCAAGGTTGACCGTGAAGAAATAGGTTCCTCCGGGAATGTAGAGGCGGCGATAGGCGGGCATGGGCCGCAATCCTAACGGGGATTGGGGGCGGTGCAATTGCGATGCGGGCGAGACCGGATGGACACAGCGGAATGTCGGATTTCGGCCTTTGGCCTCTATCCGACCTACGGTTTGCGGGCCTTAATGCTCCTCTGCATTCTGGAGGACACTGCTCATGGCCAACGCGCCCGTTCCCGCCTCGGCGCCCGTGGAAAAGCCTGCCCAGCAATGGGAACTCGCGGCGCAGTGGGCGCAGGGGTGGCGGGTTTTGAAGGTGGCGGCGACGGTGCTCGTGGTCATCGCGTTCCTGATGGTGATTGGTCAGGGATACCTGTTCTACCGCCTGTTTGATGACCTGCATCCCATGGCGGGGCTGGTTTACATTGTGGCGTTGACGGCGGCGCTGGCCTGGCTGGTGGGGCGGCCCGTTGCGGCGTTTCTCTCCATGCCGGTGGCCGCGCGGCCGCCGGACATCGTGATCGACGCGCGCGCGCCCGATCCCAAGGCGATTGCGGCGCGGCTGCGCTATGATGTGCGCTACCTGCAGATGCTGGCGGCAAACCCCGAAGTGCAGGCCGAGCGCGCCGCCATCGAGGCAGGCATCGCCAAGGGCCGTGAGCTGGCCGCCCGCGCAGCGCGCGCGACGCCGGAAGAGGCCCTTGCCCTCTCCATCGACCTGCAAACCTTCGAGCGCGTGCATGTGGAAGCCCTCCTCGCCCCGCTGGACAAGCGCGTGAACCAGCTGATCCATGCCGAGGCCGTCGGCGTCGGCGTGGCGACGGCGCTCTCCATGAACGGCACGGTGGACGCCTTCATCGTGCTTTGGCGCAACGCCAATCTCGTCGCCAAGATTTCCCGCATCTATTTTGGCCGGCCCCATCTGATGGGCAGTCTGCGCATCCTGCGCGATGTGGCGGCCATCGTGGTTGCCGCCCGCGCGCTGGAGGACGTGACCGACATTACCGGCGACGTGATCGGCAGCCTGCTGGGGCGGATGGGCGGGCTGATCGCCGGGCCGGTGATGGATGGCGGCATCAATGCGATGATGACGCTGAAGCTCGGCTATCTCGCCAAGCGCCGCTGCCGCAGCTTCAAGGGCTGGACGGCGGTTCAGGCGAGCGCAATTTCCGAAGAGGCGCTGGAGGATGTGAAGCAGGAATCGGGCTCGGTGATCTCCGACCTGCTGAAGCGCACGGGCGGGCTGACAGCCCATGCCTCACGCGCGACGGAGAAGGTGCTTGCCGGCTCGCGCAGCGCCTGGGAACTGATCCGCAGCTGGTTTGGCGGCAACCGCCCGCAGGGGGCCTGACGCCCGCCGCAGGTGTTGCAACGCCTGCCAAAGACGTGCACTCAGGGGGGACTGAGCCGGCAGGCGCAGCAACGGGGTATTGGCTGTGATCCTTTTACTGGCATGGCTGGCGGCCATCGCCTCCGTCGTCATCGCTTACATTGTCGCGGGCCCGATCTGGGTGCGGCGCCATTCGCTGCGCTTTCGCGTCGGCAAATCGGTGCGGCGCACCAGCGGCGCCTATGGCGAAATGCTGCTGGTCTCCATCGGCGCGCTGATGGTGTGGATGATCGACAGCGCCTCGCCCTATGCCTCGGTCGAGGGCATCGTTTCAGCCCACCCGATGGCGACGCTTGGCGTGCTCGTGGCGGTGGGGCTGGTCGTCTATATCCACGGCGTGCGCACGGCGCTGGCCGCCGACACGGGCGAGCGCGCACGCCTGATGCTGACCTATCTGGTTTACGGCGTTTTTAGCCTCATCTTCTTTGCCGGCGGCGCCGCGCTGATCTTCCTGCTGGTGCAGCAAACCACGGCAGATGCTGCCCGGCTTCACGTACTGGCGCAGGCGGCCATCGGCAATATTCCCGGCCCGGAGGTTACCGGTTCGGACGCGCTGATGCGCGGGCTGGAGCTGTCTTACCTCGATATCCAGTTCATGCTGCAGCAGGCAGAAAACAGCATGACGCCGGTATTCGTGTTCATGGCGGGCATCTTTGCCATCAACCTGGCTGTGCGCCTGACGCCGCTGCGCAGCCTGTTCGTCAACAATGCCGTGCTGCTGACGCTGGTTTCCACGCTGATCGGCCTGACCGCCGTGATCGTGGTGGGCACATGGACCTATGTGGGCAGCTATGCCTCAGTGATCACCGAATATGTCGGCGCGCTGGAACAGTTCCGCAGCCGCACGGGCCTGATGAAGCCTGAATATGTGACGCGCTATTCCCAGATCACCATCGAGATGATGCAGCAGAAATCGCTGCTCAGCTTCTTCTCGCGCATCTCCAGCGAATGGGGCGGTATCGCCGCTGCGCTGGGTCTTGCCCAATGGGTGGCGCAGCAGTTCAATCGTCCTGAGGCGGAGGAAAGCCCGTCGCATGGCCCAATCAACGACAACAAGGAAGGCGAAGGCATCTGATGCGCTGGCTGCAACTCCCGCTGCTGATAATTACGCTGCTCGTCGTTTACCTCTCTCTCGCAGGATGCATGACCTTGTCCGACAAGAACATTCCCGTCACCCGGCTAGAAGCCAACGCGCCGCTGCCGCAGGCCGAAACGCCGCTGCGCCTGATGGTCTGGAATATCGGCTATGCGGGCCTTGGCGAAGAATCCGATTTCAAGGCCGATGGCGGAGAGATGCTGCGCCCGCCGGGCAAGAAGGTGGTGCTCAAGAATCTGGACGGCATCCAGACGGTGCTGCGTGAGGAAAAGCCAGACATCGTGATGATGCAGGAAATGGCCGGGCCGGGCTTCCTGACGCATGGCGTCGATGTGGCCTCGGGCGTGAAGTCTGCCCTGCCTGGCTATTCGATGTTTTTCTCGTCCGACATCCGCACGCGCCTGCTGCCGGGCGGCCTGTCCCTGCGCCACGGGCTGGGCACGTTCGCCAGCCGCGCCAACGACGGCACGCAGATCGTTCGCATCACCGAAGAGCCCGGCACGATCATGGGCTTCATCAAGCGCCGCTATCATGTTCAGGTTACGGAGTTTGAAGTCTCCGGCCAGCCATGGGCGATTGTGAACGTGCACCTGTCCGCCTTCGACGAGGGCGCCAATACGCGCATGGCGCAGCTGCGCGAAGTGCTCGATCTTGGCCAGTCGCTTTACCAGCAAGGCAAGGCCGTTGCCATCGGCGGGGACTGGAACATGCGGCTGGCGCCGACAGACTTTGCCTACACCGCAGACGATGAAGCCCAGTTCTGGATCCACGATTTTCCGCGCGAGGAATTGCGGACAGGCTGGCAGGTGGTGATCGATCCCGCCGTGCCCAGCGTGCGCACCAATGAGCAGCCCTACACGGCAGGCGTGAACTACACGACCAATATCGACGGCTTTGTCGTTTCCCCGAATGTGAAGGTGGAGGACGTGCGCGGGGTCGATCTCGGCTTCCGCATTACCGACCACCAGCCGGTGATCGCGACGCTGAGCCGGACCGATGCGCCGGCGCCTGTGCCTGCTGAAACAATTCCTCAGCCGGATTGAACCTTTCCGATCCCCCGCGCGACTATCCCTATGAAAGGTAGGCCTTATGAAAGGCGGGGCGCGGCATGGCACTCAGCGAAACAGACCGGATCTATGACGAACTGCTCGTCACGCTGGTGCGTTCCGGCGACGCCCGTGCCGCCGAAAGGCTGGCGGCGCGCTGGCAGCCGCGCCTGATGCGCGCCGCCCGGCGGATGCTGGGCGAGGGCGAAGAAGCACGCGACGCGGTGCAGGAAGCCTGGGGCGGCATCTGCCGCGGCTGGCTGCGCCTGTCCGACCCCGCCATGTTCCCCGCCTGGGCTTACGGCATCCTGGCGCGCAAATGCGCAGACCGGATCCGCAAACTCAGCGGCGACCGGCGCCGCTTTGGCCCGGCCGAAGACGCCATCGAACCTGCAGAGCCCGCCACCGCGCCGCTGCGCCATGCAATCCTCGAGGCGCTCGGCGCGCTGAGCCCGGAACACCGCATCGCTGCCATTCTCTATTTCAGCGAGGGGCTGACCCTTGCCGAAACAGCCGCCGCCACGGGCGTCCCCGTCGGCACGGCAAAGTCGCGCATCTTTCATGCGCGCCAACAGCTCAAGTCGCTTCTGGAAGGAGACCTGACATGACGAGTTTTGAATCGAGACTGAAAGACAGCCTGTCGGCTGAGGACGAGGCGTTCCTCAAAAACCTGGAAGAAGGCGAAAGCCTGTTCGGCCAGCTCGGCGCCACCTTCACCGGGCCGATGAAGCTGTGGACCGGTTTTGCCTTCGTGCTGGGCTTTGTGTTCTTCGTGGGCATGCTGTGGTGCGCCTATGAGATCAGCCGGGCCGCCAGCGTGCAGGAGGTTGGCCTGTGGCTTGCCGGGTTCACCTTCGGCATGGTCGCCACCGGCATGATCAAGACCTGGTTCTGGCTGCGCATGAACCACCTCGCCACCCTGCGCGAACTCAAGCGCATCGAGCTGCGCCTCGTGCGCCACACGCAGGGCTGACGCGCAAGAATCGGGTCGCGCGGGAACATGCCCGCAGGTTAATCGTTCTTCCCAGTTGAAGACGAAAGGATCGCCCATGCCCAGCCAGGCCGAAAAACTCGCCCAGTTCGCAAAGCTGCACGCCGGGGACACGCCGCTGGTGCTGGTCAACATCTGGGACGCCGGTTCGGCGAGGACCGTAGCCGCAGCAGGCGCCGCCGCCCTGGCCACCGGCAGCGCCTCGGTCGGCGGCGCGCTCGGCCTGGGCGATGGCGAGGCGGTGCCACTGGATCTTGTGCTGGACCATGCCGCCCGCATCATCGGCGCTGTCGACCTGCCCGTCTCGATCGACTTTGAAGCCGGGTATGCGGCCCGCGAAGACGGCCTTGGCGCCAACATCGCGCGGGTGATCGGCGCCGGGGCGGTCGGCATCAATCTGGAGGATGGCTATCCGGGAGGCGGGGGCCAGGGCGCGCGCCCGCTGGAGGAAGCGGCAAGCCGCCTGCGCGCCGCGCGCGCCGCCGCAGACGCAGCCCTGCCCGGTTTCTGGATCAACGCCCGCACCGACCTCTGCCTCAATGCAAAGCCGGAAACGCATGACGCCCTGATCGCCGACGTGATCGCCCGCGGCGCGGCCTTTGCCGCCGCTGGCGCCAGCAGTTTCTTCGTACCCGGCCTGCGGGACCTGTCGCTGATCCGGCAGGTTTGCGAGGCGTCGCCCCTGCCGGTGAATGTCATGGCGGGGCCGGAAGCGGCCAGCTTTGGCGCGCTGGCGCAGGCGGGCGTGCGCCGCATCAGCTATGGCCCGTTTCCGTGGCGGGCGGCGATGGCAACGCTCACTTCCTTTGCAACGCGCGCGGTGAACTACTGAATTGGCTCCTATCCGCACAAAAAAGATTGAAATTTTCCCCAATATTGCAATCTAAGGATTATGAAAAAGCTGTACCTCGATTACCTACAACTTTATGTATCTCGCGCGGATAGAGACCTCGCCGTTTTCAGATCATTTGTCGACGGATGGCACGGCTACAAATCCGGCCCACCCTTTCTCAGGAAAACGGGTCGGCTTCGCTGGTTTAACAATCCCGACCCAGTTCATGCCCAGTCCCTTCGCAATAGTAACGTCGCCATTTCGCGAAATGCAGAGTCGGCGTTAGATCAAGGACAGCCGACAAAGTTTGTTGTTGATCACGCCGTCCCTCTAAAAATTATCCGCAATGAACTGCTTAAGATTACTTCCGTAACCCCCAGCAAGATCGAAGCAGCTCTCGAAAGATTATACAGGCTCGTACTAGTCACAAAAGATGAAAACTCGCTGCTGAATAAGCGCTACAGTAGCTCAATGCCTGAGAATTGGGACGGGCGGAATTGCTATGCCCGTTATGAAGCCGCAGGAATTGAGATTGTCGCGGTCTCAAATGCTCCGCTTGCCGCGCCCGAGAATCCGGGCTAGCTGACCGGCATAGATCTTCTCCCGGGAGAGAGTGGCCCATCGCGGCCGCCGCCGAAGGCGCAACCGCCCCGGAAACGCTCAGGCAAAAGGACCGGGAGAGGGCCAACACGCTGGAAAGAGGCTGAAACACGCCTCGCCGAAGGAGCAAGCCGGGCGCCCCCTTCAGGGCATCGCCTCGCGGAATCTCTCAGGCGCCCGAGACAGCGGGGGCGACGGATTGGCAACGCGCCTCGCGTTGCGCCGTCTCTCTATGGAAGGGCGCCATGGCTGAAGTCTCAACAGAAAACCTGAAGCGCACCCCGCTTTACGACCTGCATGTGAAGATGGGCGGCAAGCTCGTGCCTTTTGCGGGCTATGAAATGCCGGTGCAGTTTGAAGGCGTGATAGCCGAGCACCTGTGGACGCGCAGCGAAGCGGGCCTGTTCGACGTGTCTCACATGGGCCCCTGCTTCCTGACGCTGGAAGCGGGCATCGGCGGGGGCGAAGACGCCCACGCGCAAATCTCTGCCCTGATCGAAACGCTGGTCCCCTCCGACATCACCAGCCTCAAGCCCGGACAGGGCCGCCTCACGGTACTACTCAACGAAAACGGCGGCATCCTTGACGACCTGATCATCACGCGCCCCCTCGGCGACGAAGCCCAGGGCACGCTCTACATCGTCGTCAACGGCGCGATGAAAGAGCAGGACTGGGCGATCTTCGAGAAAGCGCTGGCAGGCAAAGCCGTACTCACCCGCGCCGACGACCGTATCCTTTTCGCCCTGCAAGGGCCGAAGGCAGAAGACGTGATGAAGGATTTCTTCCCCGGCTGCGAAGAGCTGAAATTCATGCACCACATGCCGTTTGAAATGAATGGCCAGCGCTGCATCGTTTCCCGCTGCGGCTATACCGGCGAAGACGGGTTTGAAGTGCTGATCCCCACGGAAGCCGGTCTGCCGCTGATCGAAGAGATGTATACGGATGAGCGCGTCAATCCGATCGGCCTTGGCGCGCGCGACTCCCTCCGCCTTGAATCCGGCCTCTGCCTTTATGGCCACGACCTTGCGCCCGAGATTTCCCCCATCGAGGCAGACCTTGCCTGGGTGATCCAGAAGCGCCGCCGCGAGGCAGGCAACTTCCCCGGCGCCGAACGCATCCTGAAAGAGATCAAGGACGGCCCCGCCCGCAAGCGCGTTGGCATCCGCCCGCTGGAGCGCGCCCCGGCCCGCGAAGGCACGGAGATCCAGATCAATGGCGAAACGGTTGGCACCATCACCTCCGGCGGCTTCGGCCCCAGCGTCGATGGCCCGGTCGCGATGGGCTACATCGCCGCCGCTCATACCGCGCCCGGCACCAAGATTGACCTGATCGTCCGCGGAAAGGCCCGGCCTGCAGAGGTGGCCGCCCTTCCGTTCGTTCCGCAGAACTACAAACGCTAATCCATAAGGGGCACGCACATGACCACCTACTACACAAAAGATCATGAATGGATCCGCGTCGAAGGCGACACCGGCACCGTTGGCATCACGGCCTATGCCGCCGGCCAGCTTGGCGATGTTGTCTATGTCGAGCTTCCGGAAGCGGGCGCGAGCCTCGCCAAGGGCGACGGCTTTGCCGTGGTCGAGAGCGTGAAGGCCGCCTCCGATGTTTACGCGCCAATCTCCGGTTCGGTTGTCGAATCCAATACCGGCCTCGCCGATGCCCCGGAATCGGTGAACGAGGCCGCCGAGGGCGACGCCTGGTTCGTCCGCATCAAGATTGCCAACACCGGCGAACTCGAAGGCCTCATGGATGAGGCCGCCTACACCGCTTACTGCGAAGGTCTCTGATCCCATGCGTTACCTGCCGCTCACCCCTGAGGACCGCGCCAACATGCTGGCGACCATCGGCGCAAAATCCGTCGATGATTTCTATACGGACGTGCCCGAAGCCGCCCGCCTGAAAGGCAAGGTTCCCGGCCTGCCCGACCATCAGGGCGAATTGGCTGTCGAGCGGCACCTGACGAAACTCGCCGCGAAGAACCGGTCGGCCTCCTCCGGCCCGTTCTTCGTCGGCGCAGGCGCCTACAAGCATCATGTGCCCGCCAGCGTGGACATGATCATCCAGCGCTCCGAATTCCTGACGACCTACACGCCCTACCAGCCGGAAATCGCGCAGGGCACGCTGCAGACCCTGTTCGAATTCCAGACGCAGGTTGCCGCGCTGACCGCCATGGATGTCGCCAACGCCTCGATGTATGACGGCTCGACCGCCTGCGCCGAAGCCGCCGTGATGGCCGCGCGCGTCACCAAGCGGAAGAAGATCATCCTCTCCGGCGGCCTGCACCCGCACTATGCCGCTGCAACGCGCCTCCTCTGCGAAGCGCAGGGCCTCGAAGTGGTCCAGCTCGACGTCACGATTGATGGAGAGAATGAGCTGGCAAAGGCCGTGGACGGAGAAACCGCCTGCGTCATCGGCCAGAGCCCGAACGTGTTCGGCACGGTGACCGACCTTTCCGGCGTGGCCGATGCCGCCCACGGCAAGGGCGCGCTGCTCGTCTCTGTGTTTACTGAAGCGGTCAGCCTCGGCCTCGTCACGCCGCCCGGCGAAATGGGCGCAGACATCGCCGCCGGCGAAGGCCAGTCCATCGGCAACGGCCTGAATTTCGGCGGGCCGTATGTCGGCCTCTTCGCCTGCAAGGACAAGCTGGTGCGCCAGATGCCGGGCCGCCTTTGCGGCGAAACGGTGGACGCAGACGGCAAGCGCGGCTTCGTGCTGACGCTCTCGACCCGCGAGCAGCATATCCGCCGCGACAAGGCGACCTCGAACATCTGCACGAATTCCGGCCTCTGCGCCCTCGCCTTCACGTCTCACATGACGCTGCTGGGCGGCAAGGGCCTGAAACAACTGGCAGAGCTCAACCATGAAGCGGCCATCGAGCTGGCCGACGCCCTTGGCGCCGTGAAGGGCGTGGACGTGCTCACCCCGCGCTTCTTCAATGAATTCGCCATCCGCACACCGATGGACGCTGAAGCGGTCCTCGCCATGCTGGACGAACGCGGCGTGGTCGGCGGCGTGCGCGCCTCGCGCCTCTTCCCCGGCGACCATCTGGGCGATGTCATCCTCGTCGCCGCCACCGAATGCACCACGGCAGACGACATTGCCGCCTATGCCGACGCTCTGAAGGAGATTGTGTGAACAATCTTCTGCGCACCCTTATCATGGTTGCCCTGGCAATCCCTCTGATGGGGGCTTGCGCGCTCCTTACCGGGCAGGAATCCCTCCTGTTCCACCCGAATGATGTGCGTGTTGCTCCTGAGGCAGAGTATATCGAAGAGGTGGAATTCCCGTCAGGCGACGGGGAGAATCTGGTGGCATGGTACACGCCCCCCGCAGAAGGCTGCCCGGTGCTTTTGTTCCTGCATGGAAATGCGGGCGAGTTGCACATGGACAAATGGCGTTACCAGCGCATCCATGCCAATGGCGCCGGAATGCTCGCCCTTGCGTGGCGCGGCTATTCCGGCTCCAGCGGAAAGCCCTCGGAAGCTGGCTTTCATCTCGACGCCAGTGCCGCGTGGCAATGGCTCATGGCGCATGGCTATCACCCCTCGGATATTGTCGTCGAAGGGTTTTCCATTGGCAGCGGACCGGCCGTCCGCCTGGCTGCGGAATCCAATCCGGGCGCGGTAATTCTGGAGGCGCCTTATTATTCCGTCCGTGATCTGCTGAGCAAGAAGGCTGGCGGACTGCCCATCGGCGCCCTGCTGCGCCATCCCTTTCGCAGCGATCTCGACATCAACAAAGTGAAGGCGCCCCTGCTGATTGCTCATGGCGATGCAGATCGCCTCATTCCGATCAGCCAGTCGCAACGCCTGTTCGACAAGGCAAATGAACCCAAGACCTACAAACGGTTCGAAGGCTCCGACCACAACACGCTTGTGCGCGACGGCCTCTATGAGGAAGCCATCTGGCCCTTCCTCGCCCCGCTTTATCCCGATTGCCCTTTCACCGTATCAGCTGAGGTGACACCGACATGACCATGAATTCCCAAGGCCGCCCCACCGCGCCCGTTTCCGTCTCTGCTGCCGCCATCGAGACCGTCTCCGGTTCGCGCGGGCTTCTTCAGCATGAAGATCTTCTGTTCGAGATCGGCACGCCGGAAACGACTGGCGTGGACCTACCCAAACCCAAGGGCCTGAAATCCCGCCTCGGCGGCGTGGCCCGCAAGGTGGACACCGGCCTGCCCGGCCTCTCAGAGCCGCAGGCCGTGCGCCATTACATGCGCCTCTCCCAGAAGAACTATGCCATTGACCTTGGCCTCTTCCCGCTGGGCAGCTGCACGATGAAGCACAATCCGCGCCTCAACGAGAAGATGGCGCGCCTGCCCGGCTTTGCCGACATTCACCCGCTGCAGCCGCAAGCCACCGTGCAGGGCGCGCTGGAGCTGATCGACGAGCTGGCCACCTGGCTGAAAACGCTGACCAACATGCCCGCCGTGGCCATGAGCCCGAAAGCCGGCGCCCATGGCGAGCTGTGCGGCCTGCTGGCCATCCGCCAGGCGCTGATCGCGCGCGGCGAGGGCGAGGTGCGCAAGCGCATGCTGGTGCCGGAATCCGCCCACGGAACAAACCCGGCCACGGCGGCTCAATGCGGCTTCATCGTGGATGAGATCAAGGCCAACAAGCGTGGCCGCGTGGACATGGCAGACCTCAAGTCCAAACTTGAGAAGTCCGATGATGTCGCCGGCATCATGCTGACCAACCCGAACACCTGTGGCCTGTTTGAAACCGACATCCGCGAGATTGCCGAACTGATCCACGCCGCGGGCGGCTATTTCTATTGCGACGGGGCAAACTTCAACGCCATCGTCGGGCGCGTTCGCCCCGGAGACCTTGGCGTCGATGCGATGCACATCAACCTGCACAAGACCTTCTCCACGCCCCATGGCGGCGGCGGGCCGGGCTCCGGCCCCACGGTGCTGTCGGATGCGCTCGCGCCGTTTGCGCCTGTGCCCTTCGTCACGAAGGATGATGACGGCATCTTCCGCCTCACCGAACATGCCGAAGGCGAAGCCGAAGCCACCTTCGGCCGCATGGTCGCCTTCCATGGCCAGATGGGCATGTTCGTGCGCGCCCTTGCCTACATGCTGAGCCACGGCGCCGACGGGCTGAAACAGGCGGCTGAAGACGCCGTGCTGAACGCCAACTACATCCAGTCCCGCCTGAAAGGCGTGATGAGCCCCGCTTTCGACGGCTACTGCATGCACGAAGCGCTGTTCTCCGACGCCTTCACTGCAGACGGCATCGAAACCATCGACATCGCCAAGGCCCTCATCGATGAGGGCTACCATCCGATGACGATGTATTTCCCGCTGGTGGTCCATGGCGCGATGCTGATCGAGCCGACGGAGACGGAGTCGAAAGCCGAACTCGACCGCTTCTGCGACGCGCTGGAATCCATCGCCCGCCGCGCCGCGCAAGGCGACGACACGCTGAAAGGCGCGCCTTACCTCGCCCCGATGCGCCGCCTCGACGAAACCCGCGCGGCCCGCAAGCCGGTCCTCAAATGGACCGCGCCTTCGTCTGACATGATCGCTGCCGAATAAGCTGCCGGCCCCTCAATACCCCCGGGCGCTGCTTCCCTTCGAGAACAGCGCCCGGCGGACCATTGTCGCGGCGGCCAGTGCTGGCCGCTCGATCAGGTGGTAGGTGATATATGCGCCGATCAGAGAAGCGATCAGCCCGCACGCAATAAAGAGCAGATTGTCCCAGATGCCGGGCTGCCCGATGCGGAAAAAGGGCGCAAGCGCGTCATGCTGGCCCAGCCAGCCAAAGCCCCACTTCACCAATCCGAATGAGAAGAGGTGGGTCAGGTAAAGCGAGTAGGACCAGTCCCCGGAACGGGCCACAGCTTCATGCAGGCTGCGCAAGGCAAGCCCCAGACGAAGCGTCGCCCCCGGAAGCTTCTGCCCGCCGAGCCACCCGGCCCAGACCACCATCAACGCCGCTCCACCGCCAACGATCACCGGAAGTATCAGCGCTTCGGCCCGCACGGCATAGGGCGCGTCAAGGCTGGTCGGATAGAGCTGGAAGAGCATGCCTGTAACCAGCGCGCCGACGAACGCCGGCAGCAACCATACAGTCCGCCCCTGTATGTCTAGCGTCGCCACACCATAAATCAGCGCTGCACATGGGAAGCCGAACAACAGCACCCGCCCCCATTTCAGCGTGAACGCATCGGCCACCCCCTGCAGGCAGAGCGCCGCCGTCAGCCAGATTGCGGCAATCACGGTGATCGTTCCAGTACGCCAGCTGACACCTGAGATCACCATCTGACCGATAACCGCGCCGAAGATGAACTCCATAGTCATCGGGTGGACGACAAGCGTCAGGAAGTTCGTCGCTGTCGCAGGCAACGGCATCAGGAATGAAGCCGCCACAACCAGCCCGCCCCACACCAGCAGGCCGATCGGCAGGAAGGCCCGCGGCGCCAGGATCAGCAACGCAAACACCACATAGAAGTAAACTTCATGGATCAGCGTCCAACCGACCGCGAGGATCGGATAGTCGGCCTGCGGCAGCAGCAGGAAGGAACGCAGGATGTATTCCCCCGAATAGGTTGGCGCGGCATCCGTTACCTGCCCGATCGTGGCAAACATCGAATTTTGCAGGCCCAGCGCGTAGAAGGTCATGAGCCCGGCTGCAAACCACCACACCGGATAGACCCGGGTCGTTCGGGCAAAGAGGAATTCAATTCCGGCGACCGGGCCATGCCGCTGGTTGCGCGTCACCCAGACCATGATGAAGCCGGAAATCACGAAGAACAGGTCAACCCCGGCATACCCGTTCAGGAACAGGCCGCTGACGAGTGGCGCTTCGACAGACCCGTTCTCCTGAAGGATGGTCCGTTCGAAGCCGGCGCCATGGACGATTGCCACCAATAGCGCCGCGAGACTTCTCAGAAGCTGGATGGAAGGAAGCTTCATAGTTGGGTCTGGCCGGCCTTCCGATCGTTTCTAAGGAGAGTATCTGACGGATTTTTAAGGCTGTGTAGCAATCGGGTCACGCCGTCGCCAGACTTTCGACACATCTGGCGCGTTACTCTGGTAAGTATCAACACTAGCCCCATATTGCTCACCATGTCGCAAGAAACCACCACCGTTCTGAATGAAACCATCCCGGTCTACGCGCCGCCCAAGCCGATTCACGTCCTGCGCAACGGCGTGAATGTCGCTGCGCGCCAGACGCTTGCGGTTACCGGGCTGGGCCTGATCGCATTGGCGATCCCGGTGGGTGTTGCGACGCCGTTCATCCCAATCGGTCTGCCGATGGCGATTGTGGGCGTGGTCCTGCTGGGCCGCAACGCAGTCTGGGGCCGCCGCTGGATGGAGGGCATGATGACCCGCTATCCGCGCCTTGAGCGCCTGGCGCCCGGCTGGCTGATCCGCAGCGTGTTCGGCCGCGAGAAACGCGCGCCCGCACAGAGCGTGCCGGAATAAGCCGCGCCCCGGCGAAAGCCCTTCCTCCGCACTTGCATGCCACAGCAAACTTTGCCCTGATGGCGCAAACGACAGCTGACCTGCGGGGCATACATGAAAAAGCTTTTAGGAAGCGCAGGGCTTTGCCTCTGCCTGGCCATCAGCGCGTGCGGAGGCTCGGGCGGCGGAAAGAAGGATGAGGCCTCTCCGGGCGTCTTTGATCCTTTCCCCTCCACCTACGCGGCTTATCCTTCGGAAACCACCCTCATCACAGGCGCCACCGTGCTGGATGGCAAAGGCGCGCTGATCGAGAATGGCCGCGTCCTGATCCAGGATGGCAAGATCGCCGCCATCGGCGCCGACATCACGGCCCCGGAAGGCGCCGCCACGATCGACGCGGCGGGCAAATGGGTCACCCCCGGCATCATCGACAATCACAGCCATCTTGGCGCCTATCCCTCGCCGGGCGTGGAAGCCCATAGCGACGGCAACGAGATTTCCGCACCGGTCACGGCAGAAGTCTGGGTGGAACATTCCGTCTGGCCACAGGACCCCGGCTTCACCCGCGCCCTGGCGGGCGGCATCACCTCACTTCAGATCCTGCCGGGCAGCGCAAACCTCTTTGGCGGACGCGGCGTCGTGCTGAAAAACGTTCCCGCACGGAGCGTGCAGGAAATGAAATTCCCCGGCGCGCCCCACACGCTGAAAATGGCCTGCGGCGAAAACCCCAAGCGGGTCTACGGCTATGGTCGCGGCTTCCCCGGCGGCGCGCCATTCTCGCGTATGGGCAATGTCGCGGGCTACCGCACCGCCTGGATCGAGGCGCGCGACTACAAGAAAAAATGGGACGACTTCGCTGCCAATGGCGGCACCGAGCCTGCCCGCAATCTAGAACTCGAAACCCTAGCCGGCGCGCTCTCGGGCGACATCCTCGTCCACATGCACTGCTACCGCGCAGACGAGATGGCCATCATCCTCGATCTGTCAGAAGAGTTTGGCTACAAGGTCGCCTCCTTCCACCACGCAGTCGAAGCCTACAAGATCGCCGACAAGCTGGAAGAGTACGGCACCTGCTCCTCGATGTGGGCCGACTGGTGGGGCTTCAAGATGGAAGCCTATGACGGCATCCGCGAAAACATCCCCATGGTTCACAATGCCGGCGCCTGCGCCATCGTCCATTCAGACAGCGACATCGGCATCCAGCGCCTGAACCAGGAAGCGGCCAAGGCCTGGGCCGATGGCAAGCGGGCAGGCATCGACATACCCATCGAGGTAGCGTGGGAATGGCTCTCGCTGAACCCTGCCAAATCGCTCGGCATCGACAGCAAGACCGGCAGCCTGGAGCCCGGCAAGATGGCCGATGTGGTCATCTGGTCTGCCAACCCGTTCAGCGTCTACGCCAAGGCCGAAAAGGTCTTCATCGATGGCGCCCTGATGTACGACCTCAACGACCCGGCCTATCAGCCGGTCATGGACTTTGAACTCGGCCAGCCCGGCGAAGGAGACCATAAATGATCCGTTCCCTGATTCTCGGTCTCGCTGCGCTCGGCCTGTCGGCCATTGCCACCGCCCAGCCTGTCGCCATCATTGGCGAAAAGGTCTGGACCGGTACGGCGCAAGGCACGCTCACCAATGGCGTTGTGGTTGTCGAAGATGGCCACATCGTCTCGGTCGGCACGGGGGCAGCCCCAGCCGGAATGCCACAGGTGAAGGCAAAGTGGGTCACGCCCGGCCTCATCTCCGCGTTCTCCCGCACGGGCATCACTGAAGTCCCCGGTGAGAAGTCCGCCAATGATACCGGCGCAGGCGGCTCGCCATTCTCCGCGGCGCTGAACGCCGCCGACGGGTTCAATCCGGATGCAACCCCGATCGCCGTTACCCGGCTTGAGGGCTTCACCCGCATTGCCGTCGCGCCGGACGCGCGGGCCAAGCTGTTCGGCGGGCAGGGTTTCCTGGCCGATACCAGCGGCCTGCCCGGTTCCATCTTCAAGGAGCGCGCCTTTGCCTATCTGGTGCTTGGCGAGCGCGGCGCCTCGCTGTCGGGTGGCTCGCGCCCGGCGGCCTGGACCGTGCTGCGTGGCGCCTTCGACGATGTGCGCTTCTTCACTGCCCGCTACATGACCCATAATGACGGCAACGTGCTCACCCGTATGGACGCGCAGGCCTTCATGCCAGCCGTGCGCGGCGAGCAGCTGATGCTGATCGAAGCCAGCCGGGCAAGCGACCTGGAAGCCATCATGGACTTCAAGCAGGAAAACCCGATGCTGAAGATCGCCATCCTTGGGGCCGATGAAGGCTGGCGCGTAGCAGACCGGCTGGCGGCAATGAAGATCCCCGTGATCGTCGACGCCTTCTCGAACCTGCCCTCCAGCTTCTCCCAGCTTGCCGCCACCAGCGAAAACGCGGCACGCCTGTCGGAAGCGGGCGTGACGGTTGCCATCGTGAACCTCAACGATTCCAGCCATCAGGCCCGCCTTGCCGCGCAGGTTGCCGGCAATGCGGTCGCCAATGGGCTGCCCTTTGATGACGCGATGAAGGCCCTGACGACCGCGCCTGCCGAAATCTTCGGCATGTCCGGACTCGGAGCTCTCGCGCCCGGCGCGCGGGCCGATGTGGTGGCGTGGGATGGTGATCCCCTGGAAGTGACCTCGGCGCCCATCGCTGTGTTCATCGACGGGGTGAGCGAACCTATGGAGTCGCGCCAGACCAAGCTGCGCGACCGCTATATGGACCTCGACCATAGCGACAAACCGTTCGCCTACCGCCGCTAAATCCAGCGGCGTTGCCTTCTGTTCAACTCCCGTAAATGTTCAACGGGCAAGGTAGAGGCATCAGGACGCTGAATATGGCTGAATTATCACGGCAGGGCATTCCCTGCCGTGATCCTGCCGTAATAGGCCCTGAAAAGTTGGCGCCTTAGGCGATGGGTAGAGTTATGTTGCTGCACGTTATTCTTGTGTCCCTGACCATGACGACAGGCACAGGCCCCATGGATGCGGCGCTTGAAGCGACCGAGGCGCCGGAAACCTTCCGGGCCGCCTTCACGGTTGAACTTCGTTCCCAATCTGCCCGCCAGATCTATTCCTTCGATCCGCGCCTGCCGAAAGCCGAACGCTGGCAGCTCGTCTCCCGTCAGGGGCGGGACGAGGAACTAGATGCCGTCGCCGCCAACTGGGCCAGCGAAGCAGCGCCCGATGGCCGGCTGTTCCCGGACGATCTGCGCGCCTGCCTCGGCCAGACGGTGCAGGTGGATACCACTGGCCATGCCTGGCGCGTCGGCTTCCGCCACCATCCCAATTACAATGACAATGAGTTCGACCGGTGGGCCGCAGAGCGCCTGCAAGCCACCGCCTGGCTCGATCCGGTGGGCGAGCGGTTCCTGCAGATAGACTATTCGCTGCCCAAGGCCGTGAGCGGCCCGTCCGGCGGCAAGCTCACCAAGTACAACCAATCCTATATTCTCAGCACCGAGCCGCGCTGGGGCTTCTCCTATGTCTCCGGTTTCACCATTGATCTGGAAGCGCGCGCCGCCTTCAGGCGCATCACCCGCCGCTATGAGGCCGAGGTGACCGATGTGCAGTTCTTCTTCGCCAGCGCCGAGGCCGAAGCAGCTTACCGGGACGCGCATGCCGCCGGCACCAATGTGAGCCTGAAGGCTGGATTTGCGTCGCCCCTGCGCTAGCTTCAGCGTATGACGATTCACATGGTCAAACTTTGCGTCGGTGCGGACGACATCGACGATCTGGCCGACTGGCAGCAGCGGCTGATGAAGACACTGCCCGCGCCTGTCCATCACACGCGCATGGCCCCCAAGCGCGCCGAAGAAATGCTGAACGGCGGATCGATTTACTGGGTCATCAAGCGCGCCATCCGGGTGCGCCAGCGCATCATCGACATCCGCACCGTGCAGGATGACGAGGGTAAGGACCTCTGCGAGCTGGTGTTTGATCCGGAACTGGTGCGCACCTATGCGCAGGCCAAACGCCCGTTCCAGGGCTGGCGCTATCTGAAACCGGAAGAGGCGCCCCGCGATCTCAAATCCGGCGCCGGGGCGGTCGACATTCCGGCAGACCTGGATGCTGCCCTGAAGAATGCGGGTGTCTGGTAACGTTGCCGCTCGTGCCGGATATGTCCCTGTTGCCAACCGTTTTGCCGCGCTCCCACGCCTGATGTACCCGGCGCAGCCATCAAGCGTCTCCTGATCAGTGGCTGAGGCATTGAAAAAGGCGCGCCGCTGGTGGAGAGGATGGGAACAGACAGTTTCCGTTCCTGAAAGGCTCCGCCATGCCCCAATTTGACATGATCCTCCTCACCCCGCAGCAGGCTGAAGGCGCTGAAATCGTCAAGCACACGGCTGGCACCCCGGCCCGCGAAGGCGGCGGCGACGAAACCCATCGTTGCGGCGCCTGCAAGACCAAGCTGCTGGTCAATGTCGCCCACCATGACGTGCACGGCATCGTGGTGGAGTGTGGCAAGTGTGGCCGTCTCAACACCGAAGCCCACCACCATCACTAGAAGGCTGAAGGCGGCCTTCAGGGGCGCGTCAGCCATGCTCAATCGACAGCCGGGGCCCATACGGCTAAGGGCTGGAAGATGATGGAATTCTTCAGCACATACGGAGTCATGCTCTTGGCGCTCGCCGCAGCGGGCCTGTTCGCTGGCCTCGTCGCGGGGCTGTTCGGCATCGGCGGCGGCGTGGTGATCGTGCCGACGCTGTTCTTCCTGCTCTCCACCATGGGCTACGAGGAAACAGCGATGCATGTGGCTGTGTCCACATCGCTGGCCACGATCATCCTCACCTCGATGCGCAGCGTTGCCGCCCATAACAAGCGCGGCGCCGTAGATTGGGCGATCATCCGCGGCTGGTCTCCCTGGATCGTTTTGGGCGCGGTTGTTGGCATGCTGTTGGCGGGCTACTTCTCCAAACAGGTGATGCTCGGCATCTTCGGCACCATCCTCATCCTTTTCGCCGCCCAGTTCTATTTCGGCCGCCCCACCTGGACGCTCGCCAGTGAAATGCCGAAAGGCATCGTCCGGGCAGCCATCGGTTCGGTGAACGGCGCGCTCTCCTCCATCATGGGGATTGGCGGTGGAACGCTCGGCGTGACGTTGATGACCCTTTGCGCCATGCCCATGCACCGCGCGGTCGCCACCGCTGCGGGATGGGGCGTTGCCATCGGACTACCGGGGGCGATTGCAGCGATTGTCGTCGGATGGGGACGGGAGGGCTTGCCGCCCTTTTCAGCCGGGTTCGTCAACCTGCCCGCCTTTGCGCTGATCTCTGTCTTCACCGTGCTGATGGCGCCCGTTGGCGCGTCGCTGGCGCACCGGCTGGATGCAGACCGGTTGCGGCGCCTGTTCGGTATTCTGCTGGCCGTCGTTTCGGCCCGCATGCTTTGGCAAGCTGCCGGTCTCTGATCGCTTAGCCGCGCCAGAACCGGCCAGTCAGCACCACAAACACCGCCACGAATTCAAGGCGCCCCAGCAACATTGCGGCGGTGCAAACCCATTTGGCGAAATCAGTCAGCGCAGCAAAGTTCGAAGACGGCCCAACATCCGGGCCAAGGCCGGGGCCGACATTCGACACCATGGTCGCGGAAGCCGAAATGGCGCTGAGCGAATCCAAACCGCTGTAGGAGAGCAGCGCCGCGACCACCATGAAGGTGACGAGGTAGAGGAACATGAACACCATCACCGACTGCAGCGTCTCTTCGTCCACCGGCTTGCCGGCATAGCGCACCGGCGTGCGGCGATGTGGCTGCACCATCCGCTGCGACCAGGCGATCAGCGCTTTGGCCGTGATCTCGAGCCGGAACATCTTCATGCCGCAGGAGGCCGAGCCCGCACAGCCGCCCATAAAGGTGGCCAGCAGGAAGATGATGATCGCCGGTTGGCCCCAAGTGTCATACGGCGCAGACGCATAACCGGTGCCGGTCATCACGGAGACGATGTTAAACCAGGTTTCCGTGGCGCCGTGCCAGATGTGATTGAAGATCGGCGGCTCGACCACCGCCTCGTGCCAGACCACGATCGTGGCTGAAAAGCCGAACAGCAGCATAAAATAGAGCCGGGGCTGGGGATCTTTCAGCATCGGCTTGATCCGCCCCTGCAGGATCAGCATTGCGAGCAGCGAGAATGGCAGGCCCGCCACCATCATAAAGAAGATCGCCGCCGGCATCGCCTGACGCAGATTTTCATGGCCGAAGGAGGCGTCGTAATTGGCAAAGCCGCCTGCAGATACGGTCGACATCATGTGAACGATGGCATCGAACCAGTTCATGCCCGAGAGGCTGTAGGACAGGGCGCAGGCCGACGAGATGATCAGATAGGTCAGGCCCAGATAAGCAGCGATATCTGTAACGCGCGGCAGGAACTTGCCGGATATGTCCGAGCTTTCCATGCTGAACAGCTGCATCCCGCCGACGCGAAGCTGGGGCAGGATGGCGATCGCGGTGACGATAATGCCGATGCCGCCGATCCAGTTCAGCACGCCGCGCCACAGCAGCAGGCCGCGTGGCATGTTGTCCAGGCCGGACAAGACCGTGGCGCCCGTCGTGGTCAGGCCGGAAACGGCTTCAAACATGGCATCGGACACCGGAATCCCCGAAACGATGAAGGGGATGGCCGCAACGGCAGGAACCAGAACCCAGATAGAGACCGTGAGCAGGAATGTTTCACGCTGCCCAATGCGATTGTCGCCGCCCCTCGCGAGCACCCAAACCAGACCGCCCACGAGCCCGGATACGAACGCCGAGAACCAGAAAACGTGTGCGTCTTCACTGCCATCGGCAAGGTCCAGCAACGCGCACGGGATCATCGCCCCGGCAAGGAGGACGGTCATAATGCCAAGGGCGAGAAGGATAGGGCGCAACTGCATTCGGGCGCACCTTAGGCCTTAAACCCTGAAAAGGTGTCAATATGGGACGGCAGAGCCCAGTTGACGCTACGACGCCCGCCCGGCTACAGCGCTGGCAATCGTTTCAATTGCAACCAATCACCGGTTTCCCATGTTCGATCATGCTTCTTTCGACGCCCATGAGGGCGTGCACGCCTTTCACGATGCCGATAGCGGGCTGAAATGCATTATCGCGGTTCACTCCACCGCACGGGGCCCTGCCGCCGGTGGCTGCCGGATGTGGAACTACGCCAATGGCGACGCGATGCTGACCGATGCGCTGCGCCTGTCGCAAGGCATGAGCTTCAAGAACGCCATGGCCGACCTGCCCCTCGGCGGCGGAAAGGCCGTCATCTGGGGCGACCCGCGCAAGGACAAGTCCGAAGCGCTGTTCCGCGCCTTTGGCCGCTTTGTGGAGAACCTGAACGGATCGTACTATACGGCGGAAGATGTCGGCATCGACACTGCCGACATGGCAATCGTGCGCCGTGAAACGCGCTTTGTGGCCGGCCTCGATGAAGGCGCTGCCGCCAGCGGCGACCCGTCGCCGATCACCGCCATGGGCGTCTATCTCGGCATCAAGGAAGTCGCCAAGCGCCTGTTCGGCACGGATGACCTCTCCGGGCGGATCATCTCGGTGCAGGGTGTTGGCTCGGTTGGCGGACATGTCTGCGAGCATCTGGCCAGAGAAGGCGCCAAGCTGGTGATCGCGGACATCGACCAGGAAGCCCTGAAAGACATCTCCGCCAAGACCGGCGCCACGATCGTCGCCCCCGACGAAATCTACGATGTCGAAGCCGACATTTTCTCACCCTGCGCGCTCGGCGCCATTATCAATGAGAAGACCCTGGAGCGTCTGCGCGTCAAAGGCGTCGCCGGAGCCGCCAACAACCAGCTGATCGTGCCGGAAATGGGCGAATTCCTGCGCCGCAAGGGCATGCTGTACGCGCCGGACTATGTGATCAATGGCGGCGGTATCATCAATGTGGCGGCGGAAATCTCCGGCAACTATTCCCGCGAATGGGTGGACGGAAAACTGACCCACCTGATTGAAACGCTGGGCGAGGTACTCGACGAAGCCCTCTCCACCAACCAGCCGACCAATAGCGTTGCCGATCGGATTGCGCGCCAACGCATTGCTGAGGCCCGCACGTCTAAGTAGGCTTACTTAGTCCTCGGGCCTGACTCTGCTGCTAGGATCGTGTTATCACTTCTTGCGGAGGTGGTACCACAGCAGGAGAGATTACATGACCGTCGTTGCAATGCTTCAGGGCACACCGGAAACGGATGTGGAAACGACCCGCTCAGCGCTTGCCATGGCAAAGATGCTGGGCCGCGATTTGACCGGGCTTTGCGCCCTGCCCGATCCGCAAGCCGCTGTCATGGTCGTCACCACGCCGGAATCCACCGGCCTGACTGCCGCCGCTGCCGCCAACATCATGGATTTACAGAAAGAGATGCTGGAGAAGGCCGAGGCAGCCTTCCGCGAAGGCGTTGGCGCCGCGCCGGGCATGGACTGCACCTTCGTGCACCAGGTGGCGACGGCTGAAGCCTCTGCCGCCAGCGCGGCGACGCTTGCCGATGCGATCATTTTTCCCCGCTCCGCCGCCAAGAGCGGTGAACCGCTCTCCATCGCGTTCGACTATGTGATGATGGACGCGCGCCTGCCGCTGGTGCTTGGCGGAACCGAACTCTACAAGCCCGGCCCGGTCGTCATCGGTTGGGACGGCTCCAATGGCGCGGCCCGCGCCCTGCGCTTTCACACGCCGCTGCTGAGAGCGGCCGGCGAAGTGATCATCGCACAGAACCGCAAGGACGCCGAGCGCGATGGCGCCCGGCCCGGTATCGAGCCTGGTTCGCTGGAAGACTGGCTGAAACGCAAAGGCATCAAGGCCAGCGTTTCGCCCATCGAGGGCGAAGTTTCCGCCGCCCTGCTGGCGCTTGCCAAAGGCAGCGGCGCCACGATGCTGGTGGCAGGCGCTTACGGCCATTCCCGGATCGGCGAACGCCTGTTCGGTGGCACCTCCAAACGCCTCCTGAATGCATCAGACGCCCCGGCCCTGGCGCTCGCCCGCTGATCTCCCGAAATCACAACCCAGCTGCTGAGGTTCAGACATGTCTCTGAAACGCATTTCGCTTCAACCTGCCCTCAATCCCGGCGCCGAAGTCGTCGCTGGCCAAGGCTACACCATTATCGCACCGCTGACGGCGGAAGGACGCTTGGATTTGGACGCCTGGCGCGCGAACCGCGCCGATTGCCGCGTCTACCGCCTGCACCCGGACCCGGCTGAACGCGCCGATGGCTGGCTGACGCATCGCGGCAATCGCTGGTTCTTCCGCTATGACGAGGAAGAAGAAGGCGATGACGAAAACGTCTACCGTCTCGGCGACCATGTTTTCCGGGAAGGGGAGTATGTGACCGTCGAATTTCACGGCGAGCAGCCCCTGACCTACAAGGTCGTCGACGTCTCGGAGCTGTAACCCGCCTGAAAAGGCAGGCTTTTGACGCCGTGCGAGGGAATGCGGCGCGACAACCGCTTTTGCCCCTTGAAAAATCCCCCGCTGTGCGTAAACACGCGGGCTTCGGGTCGCCCAAGGGCGCCTGACGATGGACGGCGGAGTGTAGCTCAGCCTGGTAGAGCACTAGCTTCGGGAGCTAGGGGCCGGAGGTTCGAATCCTCTCACTCCGACCATCGGCAGGCCGCTGCGGCACGCACCTATCCCCTAGAAAATCCACGAGAAGCTCGGCAGGGTCTTCCAGCGTCAAAACACCAGCGAGCGATGTAGCATCGCGCCGGTGAGCGCTCCATCGCCAACCGCAAGGGAGACAGAATGCGGCACATGGGCAACATCCCCGCACGCAAAGGCGCCGCCAATCGTTGTCTCATGAGTGGCGTTCCTGCGGATCTGCATTCCGAAGGGCGTTTCCTCCAGCTCACAGCCAAGGCTTTCAGCAATGCCCGTAGACGGCGCATTACGCGCCGCCGTAAAGAGGCCAGCAAAGCTCAGGCGCCGCCCATTTTCCAGAAGCACATCGGCGTCTCCTTCGATGCGCAGGATCGGGCGCGCCTCAACGGCAACGCCGCGTGCTGCAAGCGTCTCCATGGCAGCGACGTCCGGCAGGATAGCCTCGTTCAAAAACAGTGTGACCTCGCCCCATTCCGTCAGCAGTTCGGCCTGATGCAGTGACATGGCACCGGTCGCGATGACGCCGATCCGTCCCTGATCGAGCTCATATCCATGACAATAGGGGCAATGAAAGACATGCTGCCCCCAACGCTCGGCAAGGCCCTCAATGTCCGGGAGCTGATCACTCACGCCCGTGGCGAACAGAACGCGCGCGCCCTCATGAATGCCGCCATTCCAGCAGCGGATAGAAAACCCATCCCCGGCTTCCAGACGACGCGCCTCCAATGCGAGGTCATCAATCCAATGCAGGGTTCCATAAGCTTCAAGCTGTTTGCGTGCGGCCGCAGCAATCCCGGCGGGGTCTGCGCCATCCTGTCCAAGAAATCCGTGGGAAGACTTGGCAAACCGGTTTCGGCGCTGGCCCGCATCAATAATGAGAACAGTGCGGCGGGCACGCAGCAGCTGGAGGGCAGCGGCCATTCCCGCATAGCTGCCCCCTATGACGATCACGTCATGGCGCATCGAATTATCCTTTTCGGAGTTTGATATCCTGGTGCCGCCGGGAAAATTCGGCGGAGAGATCAGAGAGCGTCACCGACGCGAAGCGCTCCAGAAGTAGCGCTTCAGCTTCAGCAAATGCCTCATCGAGAACGGCGTTGACGGATTGTTCTACGAGGCATTCAGGCGTTTCATGCCGGTTTCCAATGGCGAAGACCGTCGGCTCGCCCAGCGCTTCATGCAATTGGCGCAAGGTGACACTCGCCAGGTCCGCCTCGATCCGCCAGCCACCGGAATGGCCGCGTTCCGAACTGACAAGGCCCGCTTCCCGCAACAGACCCATCGTTCGTCGAACAACGACGGGATTGGTACGCATACAGAGCGCAAGTTCATCAGATGTCATGGCCCGCTCCTGCTCGGCCATATGCAGCAAGGCGTGGAGAACACTGGAAAGGCGGCTATCTCTCTTCATGTAACTTCATTTATTACGTTTCGAGTCGACTTCAAGAGCCGGGAAAAAGAAAAGGCGGCAGGTTTGCCCTGCCGCCTTCCTTAATCTTCCTGGACTGCGCCTGGCGGATCAGCCTTTCAGCGCCGCGCGGACAGCTTCCAGCGCATCTTCTGCCTTGTCGACATCCGGGCCACCGGCCTGCGCCATGTCCGGGCGGCCGCCGCCCCCCTGGCCGCCGACTGCAGCCGCCGCGACTTTCACCAGCTCCACGGCGGAGAACTTCTCCGTAAGGTCTTTGGTGACGCCAACTGCCACGCCAGCCTTGCCGCCATCTGTGCCGACAAAAATAACGACACCGGAACCGATCTTGGCTTTCGCCTCATCGACCAGCGCGCGCAACTCCTTGCCGCCGACGCCATCGGCGACGCGGGCAATCAGGTTCACGCCATTGATCACTTCCGGGCCAGCCGGCGCACCGCCGCCACCGCCCATGGCCAGTTTGCGCTTGGTCTCGCTGAGCTCGCGCTCGAGGTTGCGGCGCTCTTCCGTCAGCGCCGCAACGCGGCGTGGCAGGTCTTTGAGCGGAACCTTGAGGCTCTCTGCGACATCGGCAGCGATCTGCGCGCGGCCTTTGAGATAGGACAACGCCTCGGCGCCGGTGGTCGCCTCGATCCGGCGAATGCCAGCCGATACGCCACCTTCGGAGAGAATCGCGAATACGGCGATGTCGCCCGTGCGCGAAACGTGCGTTCCGCCGCAAAGCTCCACCGAGTAAGGCCGGCCACCATCCCCGGGAACACCCATCGACAGCACACGGACCTCATCACCATATTTCTCGCCGAACAGCGCCAGCGCGCCCGCCTCGATGGCCTTTTCAGGGCTCGTCACCTTGGTGCCGGTTTCGATATTGGCGCGGATCTGGGCGTTGACCTCGTCCTCGATTGCTTCGAGTTGCGCGGCCGTAACCGGGGCGCCATGCGAGAAGTCGAAACGCAGGCGGTCTGCCTCAACGAGGGAGCCTTTCTGCGTGACATGCTCGCCCAGCACCTTGCGCAGGGCGGCGTGCATGAGGTGGGTCGCCGAATGGTTTGCCATCACGGCCTTACGGCGCGCGGCGTTGACATTCATCTGCGCTTTCGCGCCGACCTTGACCGTGCCGGAGACAAGCTCACCGACATGGACATGCAGGTCGCCCGCACGTTTCTGAACGTCGCGCACGATGAAACGCGCGCCGCCTTCGAAGACGATTTCGCCATGGTCGCCGGCCTGGCCGCCGGATTCGGCATAGAAGGGTGTCGTGTCGAACACGAGTTCCGCTGCGCCGGCCTCCAGCGCGTCGGTCAGGTGGCCACCGGCCGCGATGGCAACGAGTTTGCCCTCGCCAGCTGTGCCGGCATAGCCGGTGAACTTCGTGGCGCCTTTATTGTCGCGCACATCGAACCAGATTTCTTCCGTTGCCTGATCGCCTGAGGAAAAACCACCTGCGCGGCTCGTTTCACGCTGGGCCTCAAGCGCAGTTTCAAAGCCTGCCACGTCCACTTCCAGATCGCGCCCACGCAAAATATCCTGCGTCAGGTCGAGCGGGAAACCATAAGTGTCCGACAGGCGGAACGCGACATCGCCCGGCAGCGCCTCGCCCGGCGCCAGTTCCGAAACGGCCTTGTCGAGAAGGCTGAGACCATTGCCCAGCGTGCGCTGGAAGCGGGCTTCTTCCTGCTCGATTGCTGCTTCAATGGCGACCTGCGCGCGGCCAAGCTCGGGGTAGGCCTTGCCCATCTCAGCGACCAGCGCAGGCACAAGCTTGTGCATCAGCGGCTCGCGCGCGCCCAGCATGTGACCATGACGCATGGCGCGGCGCATGATGCGGCGGAGCACATAGCCGCGCCCTTCATTCGACGGCAGCACGCCATCAGCCACCAAGAAGGCAGACGTGCGCAGGTGGTCGGCAATCACGCGGAAGGAGGCGGTCTTGTCGCCGTCAGCCTTCTGGCCATAAACCTCCTGCTCGGCATCGATCAGCGCACGGAACAGGTCGATGTCGTAATTGTTGTGAACGCCCTGAAGCACAGCGGCAATCCGCTCAAGGCCCATGCCTGTGTCGATCGACGGCTTGGGAAGATTTGTGCGCTTGCCGCCTTCATGCTGCTCGAACTGCATGAAGACGAGGTTCCAGATTTCAATAAACCGGTCGCCATCCTGATCGGCGCTGCCTGGGGGACCGCCCCAGACCTTGTCGCCATGGTCGAAGAAGATTTCCGAGCAGGGGCCACAGGGGCCTGTATCACCCATCGACCAGAAATTGTCGCTTGAGGCGATGCGGATAATCTTCGAATCGTCGAACCCGGCGACCTTCTTCCAGATGGCAGCGGCGTCATCGTCTTCAGCATAGACCGTGACCAGAAGGCGCTTGGCATCGAGCCCGTATTCCTTCGTCACCAATTCCCAGGCGAGACGGATCGCATCATCCTTGAAATAGTCGCCGAAGGAGAAGTTCCCCAGCATCTCAAAGAAGGTGTGGTGGCGGGCGGTGTAGCCGACATTATCGAGGTCGTTGTGCTTGCCGCCGGCACGCACGCATTTCTGCGAGGTGGTCGCGCGCGGCGAAAACGGTTTCTCGGCGCCCGTGAAGATGTTCTTGAAGGGCACCATGCCCGCATTCACGAACAGGAGCGTGGGATCATTCTGCGGCACCAGAGGCGCAGAAGCGCGCCGAGCATGCCCGTTTTTCTCGAAAAAGCCGAGGAAAGTTTCCCGGATATCATTGACGCCGTTCATATGTCTCTTCTGGCCCCTGCCGGTTCATCAAACAGAATATGCCGGAATCAGACAGGAAACCGGCACAAGATTACACCGGCGATATAAAGGCCCCTTTGCGGCCCGCCAAGCTCAGGCGTACCGCAAAGGGGGGAATCTTCCGGTCAGGAGATCAGATTAAAGACCGGAAGCCTCTTATGTCAGCCTTCGGCGGCTTCGGCATCGTCGCCGTCGTCAGCTTCCATACCGGCCGAGAGGAGTTCCTCAGCCAGAAGACCAGCGTTCCGGCGAACCGCATCTTCGATTTCGTTCGCAATCGCCGGATTATCTTTCAGGAATTGCCGCGCTTTCTCGCGGCCCTGACCGATGCGTTCCCCATTATAGGAGAACCAGGAGCCCGATTTCTCGACGACATTTGCCTTCACGCCAAGATCAAGCAGTTCGCCCGTCTTGGAAATGCCTTCGCCGTAAAGAATGTCGAATTCCACCTGCCGGAACGGCGGGGCGACCTTGTTCTTCACAACCTTCACGCGCGTCTGGTTGCCGATCACCTCGTCACGGTCCTTGATCTGGCCGATGCGGCGGATGTCGAGGCGCACAGAAGAGTAGAATTTCAAGGCGTTACCGCCCGTTGTCGTCTCCGGGTTGCCGAACATGACACCGATCTTCATGCGGATCTGGTTGATGAAGATCACCATGCATTTCGACTTGGAGATCGAGCCGGTCAGCTTGCGCAGCGCCTGGCTCATCAGACGCGCCTGAAGGCCGGGAAGCTGGTCACCCATCTCACCCTCGATTTCCGCGCGCGGCGTCAGCGCCGCCACCGAGTCGATGATCAGAAGATCCACAGCACCGGAACGGACCAGCGTGTCGGCAATCTCCAGCGCCTGCTCGCCCGTATCGGGCTGCGACACCAGAAGATCATCCAGATCCACGCCCAGCTTGGCAGCATAAACCGGGTCCAGCGCGTGTTCCGCGTCGATGAAGGCACAGACACCCCCATTCTTCTGTGCCTCTGCAACGCAATGCAGCGACAGCGTGGTCTTGCCCGAGCTTTCCGGCCCGAAAATCTCGATAATCCGCCCTTTCGGCAGACCGCCAATGCCGAGCGCAATGTCGAGCCCCAGCGAGCCGGTCGAAACCGCCTCGATGTCCATGGTCTTCTTGTCGCCCAGGCGCATGACCGAGCCCTTGCCGAAGGACCGCTCAATGTTGCCGAGCGCTGTTTCAAGGGCTTTTTGCTTATCCACGCCGGATTCCTTGTCCACAATAGTGAGAACGGGTTTGGTCACGAGTCACCTCCTTTGGTCTACCATGAGGGCCGGTTTGGCAAGGCCCCCTATTGCCATCTCTGGAGCGCATGTACCACATTTGTTCTCGAGAACAAAGCGGAAACTCATGAACAGGGCGGCTTTCCCTGAAATGCTTTTTGGGGCAAGATGGGCGGATGCTTACAAGACCCGGAACCGACGGCGGCGAAGCCCGCCTTATCTATGGCGACAACGACTTTGAGCAGGTCTCTGCTGGGAGTTACGTGACTTGCGCAGTCACCGGGCGGAAAATCCCGCTGGGCGCCCTGCGCTATTGGAGCGTCGATCTTCAGGAAGCCTACTGGGACGCGGAAGCGGCTTCCCAGCGGCTCGCGCCGAAGCGTTGATGCGCGGCGCGGCGGGCTGCTTTTCCACACCGCTATTCCTCAGCTTCCTGTTCCTTGTGGCCTGCACAGTGGCAACCAGCCCGGCAGAGCCGGCGCCCATGCCTGTCGAGCCTGATGCCGAGGCACCTGCCGACCCGGTTGCCGGTCCCGAAATCGATGCAGCTCCCGAAACCAGCATTGAGGCGCCTGAGTTGGCCGATTGTTACGGCGCGCTGAAGCAGGGCGGCCTGATCATCTGTCCTGCAATGCCCGGCAGCCTGGTCGAACTTGGTGAGATGCGCCTCATCGCGGGCGCCTCTGGCACCGTGCAATACGGCCTGCCCCGCACGATGCCGGAGGAGATCGACATTCTTCGCGGCAACGTCACCACAACGCTGACGATTGCGCCCAGAAATGACGAGCTGCGCGTCGTACCCGGCTTTGACTGCGACAAGGTCGACGCGCGCACACCGGCCCAGAAAGCCCACGCCGCCGATAGCTGGGAAAAAAAGCAAACGGGCTTCAGCCTGTTCTATCCCGGCCGGGGCGCGTTAGACGGGTTCATCCTGCCAGCAGACGCCCGCCCATCATCCCCGTTCGGGCCTACGCGCCAATATATCGGCGTCTCCAAAACCAACGGCCAGCCCTGCGAGTCTATGTCAGTCCACCAGGGCTTTGATCTGGCAACGCCCGTCGGCACACCGGTCTATGCGCCCGCCGCCGGCACAGTAACCCTTGCCGATCCAGATCTGTATTATGAAGGCGGCACGATCTTCCTCGATCATGGCCAGGGCCTGCTCTCGGTGTTCATGCACCTGTCAGAGGTGGATGTCGCCGCCGGCGATCATGTCGAGCGCGGCGCGATGATCGCAAAATCCGGCAATACAGGCCGCAGCACAGGGCCACACCTGCATTGGGCCGTCAAATGGCGTAATCCGGATACGGACAACCGGGGCGGTGACTATTACATTGACCCCGCCCTGTTGCTCGAACTACCCGTCGCAGACTGATCCGATGACGACCTCGGGCGAGCACCGCAACGAGATTGCCCCGCATGTTGCTGCATGGATCAGGTCCGCAATTGAGACAGCCCCGAAAGGGTATGTGCCGCTCCTGTTTCTTTCCGGTCCGCAGGGATCTGGAAAATCCACCGCGCTGGAGGCGGCACTAAGCTCTCTGTCTATGCCCGTGGCAGGGTTAAGCATCGACGATGTTTATCTGCCTCTGCCGGCGCGCGAACGGCTCGCGCGCGAGATCAGCCCCCTCTTCATCACGCGCGGCCCTCCGGGCACGCATGATCTAGCGTTGTTGCGCGATACAATAGAAGCCCTGCGCGCGGCCAAGCCCACTTCAGAAACGCCCCTCCCAACTTTTGACAAGCTGAGCGATGACAGGCGGCCAGAAGCCGAATGGCCCTCATTCAAAGGCCGCCCCGCCGCGATTGTCATCGAAGGGTGGCTGATGGGCGCCCTGCCGGATGCGAACTCGTCCACCAGCGCGCCGATCAATGAGGTCGAAACCGAAGATGCTTCCGGTGCCTGGCGCGCCTATCAGGAGGCTGCGCTGGCGGGGGACTACGCTGCGCTGTGGGATGAAGCAGACGGCTTTTTTCACATTGTGCCAGATGGTTTCGAGCGCGTGCTAAACTGGCGGCTGGAACAAGAGGTGGGCCTTTGGGAAAACCGCTGCGCGCCCATGCCGGGCGGCCGCCGGGAGTGGGTTGTCCGTTTTATCGCGCATTATGAACGGATTACGCGCCGCATGATCAGCGGCGCGCGCCGGCCGGGCAGCGTGCTGCACATCGACGCTCTGCGCCGCACTCAAACTTAATTTGTATAAGGACGTATTTCATTCAGATGCCCGACCAAGCGTCTTGAGTGCTTCGGCCTGCTCTGTTTCATAGTCCTTCATCAACACTGCGCCCGCATCACGCTGCGCGGCCCAGCGCGCAATCGTCGGCGATGGCCGAACGTACAGGTCATTCAAACTTCCAGAAACAATCTGGTTGGCAATGTCGCTGATCACCAGTGGCTGAATATCCAACTGTATAGGCACTTCCGGCGTGCTGAACCGCTCCTCTCCGGAACGTTTAAAGGTCTGCGCATCGGCAAGATCGGCAAAGGCCAGTATCTTCAATGCGCCTTTTATCTTTGCTGTTAACGGATCACCGTTTGGCGCGGAGATATAATATATAACCGCGCCTTCAATCGCCGGAACACGCCACACGACATCATACTTGCTTTCGAGGTAGACATCCGCTGCGTTGACGAGCCGGCCTTCAAGTTGGTCGGCATCGGGAAGGTTCCCCACAAACTCAGCGGCATGCCCAGCGTCGACAAACACGACGGGAACATTTCGCTGGTTGGTGCCGTCCATGTTTCGATGCGCTTCGCTCAAAGCGCCGCCCGTCCGTGTGTCTACGATCTGGATCACAAACCAGTCCGCAAAAGCGGCGCGCAGTTCCTGCTCCCCGGCAGGCATCTCCGCAGATGCCGGCCGCAGGACGAACACAAACAAGGAAAATGCAAGAACCAGAAAGCGCACGAAAATCTCCCAACGTATGGGCAATCAGGTACGCTTCCGGCTCCCCGCAAACAATCCCCCGATCCGGAGGGGGGGGGCCGCAGGTCAGGGCGTAAGGATGGTCGCCCCGGTCGTCTTGCCGGCCTCCAGCGCTTTATGCGCTTCGGCAACATCCTTCAGCGCGAAACGCTGGCCGATGTCGGCTTTGAAAACGCCGGCCTTCAGAGCGTCGAATACCAGACCAGCGCCGCGCGCCAGCGAGCCAGGCTCCTGAATGAAATTGAAGACGCCGGGGCGGGTCATCACAAGGCTGCCGCCTTGCGACAAACGGGAGGGCGGGATCGGGTCAGCCGGGCCGGATGAATTACCATATGTGATAAACCAGCCACGCGGCTTCAGGCTGGAAAGCGAGGCTTCCGCAGAGATCTTGCCAACACTGTCAAAGGCAATGTCGACACCTTTTCCACCCGTCAGCTCACGCACTTTCGCCGCGACACCCTCATAACCGATCACGACATCGGACGCGCCAAGTGCCTTTGCCTTCGCCGCTTTAGCGTCACTCGAGGTTACGGCAATTACACGGGCACCAAGATGCGCCGCCCAAGGCGTCAGGATAGAACCAACGCCGCCAACCGGGGCCCAAACCAGAACAACATCGCCAGCCTTCACCGGGCGGATCTCGAACAGCAGCATCCAGGCCGTAAGGCCCTTGAGCATCAACGCGGCGCCTTCTTCCTCGCTCACGAAGTCCGGCAGTTTCACCATGGATGCAGCGTTGCCGGTGTGATGGGTGGTGTAGGTTCCGGCTGCAAGATAGGCGACACGGTCGCCGGGCTTGAGATGCGTGACGCCTTCGCCCACAGCCTCCACGACGCCCGCGCCTTCAGAGCCGAGCGTTGCCGGCAATTTCATCGGATAAAGACCCGAGCGATGATAGGTGTCGATGAAGTTCAGCCCCACGGCTGTTTGGCGTACCAGCGCTTCGCCCGCGCCGGGCGCGCGCGGCTCAATCGCCTCCACATCGAGGACTTCCGGCCCACCTGTATTCTGTATACGAATTGCATAAGGGCTGGTCTGCGTCATGGGGGTCTCCTTTTGCGGCGCAATGAAGCGCATCACCCCGGCTACGTCAATTTGCCGAATACGCCTCTCGACAATGGATTTTGTTCTTGTTATGTTCGAAAACCATTTGAGGGAGGCAAACATGATCGGCTATGTGACACTGGGAACGACAGATCTGGAACGGGCAGCAAAATTCTATGATGCGATTGCCGAAGAGCTCGGCACGCCGCGCATGTTTACAACAGAGGCGTTCATCGCCTGGGGCACGCCCGATGGCCCGGCAGGCATCGGTATCTGCTATCCCAATGACGGCAACAAGATGAGCGTTGGCAATGGCGTGATGATCGCCCTGCAGGCAAAAGACAAAGCGCAGGTAGACCGGCTGCATGCCCTGGCTCTCAGCAATGGCGGCACCTGCGAAGGCCCGCCCGGCCCGCGGGGTGACACTTTCTACGCAGGCTATTTCCGCGACCTTGACGGCAACAAGCTCAACGCCTTCGTGATGGGCTGACCGTAGCTATTTGCCGGTGAACTTCGCCGGCCGTTTCTCAAGGAAGGAAGCGACACCTTCCTTGTGATCGGCCGATTTGAAGCAGGCAGACAGCGCCGTCACATGCGCCTGCATGTGGTCTGACACGTCCCGCTCCAGGCCTTTCCAGACCAGCTCCTTCATCCGGCGGATGGAGAATGGCGAGGAGGCCAGATACCGCCGCGCTTCGGCGCGCGCGGCGTCCAGCAGGTCTTCCGGCTCGGCGATGGCGTTGGCATACCCGATGGCGAGGGCTTCGTCGGCCTCAAGGAAGGCACCGGAATAGAGAAGGCGCAGGGCGCGGCTCGGGCCGATAATCCGGGGCAGCAACCAGCTGCCCGCGCCGGTATCGGGCACCAGTCCGCGATGGGCAAAGTTCCAGGCGAAGCGTGTGCGCGGCGTAATGATGCGCACATCGCACTGGCTGGAGAATTCCGCGCCCATGCCGACGGCATTCCCATCAATAGCGCCGATCACCGGCTTCGGGCAGGAAACGAGCGGCCACCAGACATCATTCTCATGCGCCTCGCCGCGAACGCCGCGTGTTTCGCCGGGCTTGGTGGAGAGATCGGCAAGGTCGGTTCCCGCGCAGAAGCTGCCGCCGGAGCCGGTGACGATCAGGACACGGACCGCGTCATCGGCGGTGACTTCCCGCACCTTCTCGATGAAGGCGTAGAGCATAGCGAATGTCATCGCCCCGCGCTTTTCAGGCCGGTCTATGGTCAGGACGGCAATGCCATCATCCTCACGCGCAAGTTTGATATGATGCGCTGTCATATCCTTATCCTCCCGATGTTGTTCTTGTTTTGCACGAAGCTTGCGTCTGCCAATCTGGCGACGCAATCCCCGCCCCGGCGTAAACCGGGACGCCGCCCCGGCCGGAGTTGACGCAGCGGCGATGCTTGCCACCGGCTTTGGCCTGACGCAGCTTCGCAGGCAAAGAACAGGAGGAAATCGCCATGCCGGAATTCCGGATGATCGATGCAGGCGAAGCGACCATCCGCGTGGCGGTCGAGGGCAGCGGGCCGTTGGCGCTGATGGTGCACGGGTTCCCGGAGAGCTGGTATTCCTGGCGTCACCAGATGGGGCCGATCGCGGCGGCCGGCTTTACGGCGGCGGCCATTGATGTGCGCGGCTATGGTGGCTCGTCCAAGCCCGGCGCAGTGCCCGACTACCGGATGGAAGCGCTGATCGGCGACATTCTGGGCGTCGGCAAAGCGCTTTCGCCCGATGCGCCGTTTATCCTGATCGGCCATGACTGGGGCGCGCCACAGGTGTGGAACACGTCGCTGGTCCACCCGGACCGGATTGCGGCGGTGGCGGCGATGTCAGTGCCTTACTTTGGTGTGCCGCAAGTCTCATTTGATCTGATCATCAAGCAGACCTGGGACGACAAGAACAAATTCTTCTACCAATCCTATTTCCGCGATCCCGGCGGGGCGGAAGCGGCGTTCGAGGCCGAGCCGCGCCGGTTTCTCAAAGGCTTCTACCACGCCATTTCGGGCGAGGCGAAAGCAGGCGACTTCCCGGTGGGCAAGCCTTCGGACTTTCCCCTGATGGACGGCCTGCATCCGCCTGAAACCATCGGCGCGTGGATGAGCGAGGAAGACCTCGACTACTACACCAATGAATTCAAAGCCTCGGGCTTCTTCGGCCCCCTTTCCCGCTATCGCAACCATACGCGCGACTGGGAGTTCCTTCAGCCATACAAGGACCGGAAGATCGAGCAGCCTGCCCTGTTCATCGCCGGCGACAAGGACCCGGCTTTCTCCGGCTTTGGCATGGTGGATGACCCGATTGGCCGCATGCGGAAGTTTGTGCCCAATCTGGAGACCGGGCTGGTGTTGCCGGGCTGTGGGCACTGGACCCAGCAGGAGCGCCCGGATGAGGTGAACGAAGCCCTGGTCCCGTGGCTCGCCTCCCTGAAAGGCAGGGTTGTCTGAAGGAGCGCTTGCGCAAATTCAAAAGATATACCAAAGTCTGCAAAAGTTATATCAAAGCCTGCGCCCGCTTTCACAGCGGCGCGCGGGCCTAACCCCTGCAGAGAGGCTTTCCCCATGGCATCTGGCCCCAAGCACCGCGAGATTTCCGGCGTCATCAGCTATCAGATCGACGGCCACCCTGACTTTCCGGACCGCAACTGGGGCATCGAGCGCTTCCACATGACCCATCATGGCGACGGCCACCGCGTGATGCGCGCCTATTGCGAGCTGCATGATGTGGCGCTGACGCGCGATGTGGTGGCCACGGTCGACGCAGATTTCCATCCCCACGACACCTTCGTGCGCCTGACCAAGGACAACAAGTTCCATGGCAGCACCTGGTATCGCTGGACCGACACGGAAGCCGAATACCAAGGCTACACGGTCGAGCGCGGCCGCATCAGCGAGAAGGTCGAGATCGACCGCAACATCCGCGGCTTCGGCACGCACAACCTGACGGGCGATGCCTGGCTGGCCGCGCGGTTCGACCGCTCGAAAGGCGAAGGCATCCAGACCTTCCACAACAACCTGCTCAGCTCCATCGACCATCGCGGCGCAACCGGCCCGGACTTCCAGCGCACGACCACGAGCAGCCTGCAATATTCCGGCGTCGAGACGGTGACGGTGCCCGCCGGCACGTTCGAATGCTACAAATTCGCCTTCGTGATGACCAGCAACGACCACCCGCCCTACGAATTCTGGGTAACGACGGATGGCGACTTCCTGTTCATCAAGGGCACCGTGGCAGCCCCCTATAACTGGACCTTCGAACTGGAAGAGCTGAACATCATCCGCTGACGCCAGCAGCTTTGCCCGGCGCAGCCCTTGGGCTGCCCGGCAAAATGCGTCTCCCCGGTAATCCGGGGACGGCAGAAAAAGCTAAGACGTGTCGGGGCGGGCTGTGATGGCCTGCCCCGATTGCGTTTGGGGCATTGCCAAGGCAGCCACGAGCGGCGCGGGCGCAGATACGAATACGGACGCGGGGCCTTCCTCGCGGAGCGCCGCCACCAGGCAGGCGCGCGTCAGGCCGCTGGCATAATCGTAGCCGGCCGGCGCATAAGAGGCCGGCGCGGCGAAGCTGAGCGTGGAATCCGTAGGCAGACGGCGCAGGCGCACCCGGCCAAACTTCGAAATGGTGATCCAGTAAGGCACGCCGCGGCCATAGTGCTGCCGCACCCAATCGCGCAGGGCGATCAGCTGCACAAAGATCAGCGGCCAGAGCAGGCGTTGAAGCAGGCTGAGGCCCGGCAGCGGGGTGGAAAAGGCGTAGTCCATAGGCGGAGGATGGAGCATGGGCAGCCCTGCCGGACAGGCGGGGCGGGATCTGTTGCGTGTATGGGGATTGGGTGTTGGATAGGGCGCGGGGTTTCCTCGGCGTTGGGCCGCTGAGAGACCAGGTTCGTCTTCCCGGAAAGCGCGAATGCGCTTGTCCCGGGACCCAGTGAGGGAGTGTTTTGGGGCTTTCTGGGTCCCGGATATTTGCTGCGCAAATTCCGGGATGACGGGGCGCGGGCGAGCGGAAGGCCCGTTGGAGCTTTTTCCGGAAAACTCCAAAAAAACTCCAACGGGACTCCGACGGCTATGCGTTGGCCGGGCGGCGGTGGGCGGCGATGCAGGTGAAGACGCTGGCGGTGACCATGACGAAGGCCATCACTTCCAGCAGGCTCGGCAAACGCTGTTCCCACACGAAGCCATAGATCAGGGCAAAGACGGTTTCGAAAAGGATCATCTGGCCGACCATCGTCAGCGGCAGAAGGCGGCTCATCCGGTTCCACAACCCGTTACCCGCAATCGAGGCCAGAAAGGCGACGCCAATCGAGACCGTGGCAAACTGGCTCCATTGCGAAAGCGAATAATCCAGAGGCTCAGTGGCGACCGACACCGGAATAAGAAGGAGCGCCTGAAGGCCCGTCATCAGGCCGATGGCGAGGTTCCAATCATACACCGTGACCTGCGGGAGGCGCGCGAGGCAGCGGCTGTTGCCGACGGCATAAGCCGTCCAGCTGACGAGCGCACCGATGGCGAGCAGCAGGCCGGTCAGCGGCTGGCCCGCAGAGCCGGACGCGGGCGCGGCGATGGCCTGCCAGCCGATGCACAAAGCGCCCCCGCAGCAGAACAGCAGAGACGGCATGAGGCGGGCAAGCGGCACGGCGCCCTTGTCGCGGCTGCCGATGATGGTGACGGCGACCGGGAGAAAACCGACGACAAGCGACGTCATCGCGATGCCGCCAGTCTGCACGGCGCCTGACAGGAGGATGTAGTAAAACGTGTTGCCGAACAGGGCGAGCCAGATGAGGGACTTCCAGTCCCGTCCGCTGAGCCCGGCGCGCAGGACGCGCCAGCGCGGCGCGATGAGCACAGCGGCAATGACGCCAAAGGCGATATAGCGACCGATGGTAAGCTGTAGCGGCGTGAAGGCGCGCGTGAGTTCCGGCGCGAGGAAGACCAGGCCCCAGAGGGCGCCTGCCCCCATGCCATAGGCGATGCCGGTATAGGTCTTGTTGCTGACGGATGGGACGGCGATGTGGGCGCTCACGCGGTGGCCTCTTCAATTGGACGAGACGGGGCATATCATTGGGCGCGCGAGCTTTGCGCCCTTGATCAGGCCAAAAAATGCAACAATTACTCACCCATGACCCGCGCGCCCGCCTCCCCCCGCAAACGCCCGCTCGACAGCTTTGATCGCGCGATCCTCCGCATCCTGCAGCGCGACAACAAGACCCCGCAAAGGACGATTGCCGAAGCGGTCAATCTTTCTGCGGCGGCTGTGCAGCGGCGGGTGGCGGCAATGGAGGATGCGGGCATCATCAAGAAGAATGTCGCCATCGTCAGCACGCAGGCCGTGCAGATGTCGATCACCTCGATTGTGCAGGTTCAGCTGGTCGACGAACGCCGCCAGACGGTGGACAAGGCGAAAGCCCTGTTCGCACAGGCGCCGGAAGTGCAGCAATGCTATTATGTGACCGGCGGTATCAGCTTTGTGCTGGTGGTCGTGGCGCCGGACATGGTGGTCTATGAGGCGATCACGCGGCGCCTGTTTGCCGACAATGACACCGTGAAAAGCTATGGCAGCCTGATTGCGCTGGACCGCGTGAAAACCGGCGCCGAGATTGTCATTCCCGGCGCCTGATCTTTGGGATTGTCAGCGGGTTTGGCCGCCATCGACGGCGACGACGGCGCCGTTGATGAAGCTCGCCCGGTCCGACAGGAGGAAGGCGGCCGTGTCGCCGATTTCCTGCGGCGTGCCGAAGCGATTGAGCGGCACTTCGCGCTTGATCCATTTGGCCCAGGCCTCGGCGCGCGGACCGGTGGCGTTGCGCTCCCAATCCCCGCCGGGGAAGATGATATTGCCCGGCGCAATCGTGTTTACACGGACATTCGTTTTCCCCGAGAAACGCGCGATGGAGGTGGAGAGATGGTTCACCGCCGCCTTGGTGGCGCCGTAGATCAGCGGCGAGCCGAGCGAGGCGAGGCCCGCGATGGAGGAGATGAACAGGAAACTGCCCCCGCCATTGGCCGAAATACGCGGGATGGCAGCGCGCGCGAGGCGGAAGGCGGAGTTGAGGTTCTGGTCGAGCCCGCCCTGCCATTCCTCATCGCTGACATCGAGCCCCAGCGGCGAGGGCGAGAGGCCGACATTGGCCACTGCGCCGGAGAGCGGGCCAAACTCCTTCTCACACGCCTCGACCGCGCCATTGATGCCGTCGGACTGGGTGAGATCGCCCGCGAAGGACCAGACCTTGCCCGCGCCATAGGTGGCGGCGAACTCCTTGCGGGTGGCGTCCAGCGCCTCGGCGCCGCGCGCGGTAAGGGCGACTTTGGCCCCCTCTTCCAGCAGGCTTTTGGCAATGCCATGGCCGATGCCGCGGCTGGCGCCGGCGATGAAGATGACCTTATCCTTGAGACCGAGATCCATGCATGTTCCTCCACGTTTCCGGTCCATGCTGACCAAGGCCCGTGGAGATGGCCAGCCCTTCCCCGGCGCGAAGCGGCCTCAGGCCGGCAAAGGCTGAAGGTCTGGCGGCACCCAACCGCGCCGGGCCTCTACGGTGAAGAGACGCTCCCTGCTCCAATAGGCCAGTATCCAGCCCGACTGGCCGCAAGGCCCGGCCAGGAGGCCATTGACCTGCGCAAACATCGGCGCGCCGGGATGGGCGCGGATATGCGCCTCCGCCAAAGCGAGGGAGGCGATCGTGATGGTCTCGTGATAGCCCGACGTATCGGTGTTGGGCGTGCCCGTTGCTTCATTATAAGCGAAGATCGCCGCGCGCATTTCTCGCAGCGCCGAGGCGCCATGGCGGGCGATCATCCAGACTGCGGCCGCAAAATGGGCATTATGGGCCCACTCTGCCTTGGGCAGCGTGCGCGCCAGCACCGCCCGGCCGATGGCCTCTATCTCTTCATCCGATGTGTAAGACATGGGCTGCAACTCCTTGTTCCAGAATAGAAAAATCCCGCCTCGGGAAACCGGGCGGGCGCGACGTTCTGCGGGGGATTGGGGGCCTTAGCCGGCCTGACCTTCCTGCATGGGGCCGCGCGCCGCCAGCGATTGCGGGCGGACCTGTTGCAGGTGCAGGGGTTTGGCGCGGCACATGGCAATGGGCGTAGGCCGCCGCCACGCAGGCGTCAACAGCTGCGATCTTGGCAGGGCCCGGCGACTCCTGTTGTGATTGGGAATGAGCATTTCCCCCTTCATCATCGGCGTCGATGAGGCAGGCCGTGGCCCCTGGGCGGGGCCAGTGACGGCAGCGGCGGTGATCCTTGATCCGGCGCGACCGATCGAGGGGCTGACCGATTCCAAGAAACTGTCGGAGAAGAAGCGAGACTTGCTGGCGCCCGTGATCCGCGACCGGGCGCTGGGCTGGTGCGTGGCAGACGCGAGCGTGGAAGAGATCGACCGGCTGAACATCCGCGAGGCGACATTCCTGGCCATGCAGCGCGCCATCGCGGACGTTTGGCGTACGATCCATGTCAAACCGTGTATTTTTGAGGCCGGCGCGTGTCCGCATGCGGCAATCCTGATCGACGGGAATGCCCTGCCGCGCGATTTGCCGGCGCCCGCGCGCGCCATCGTGAAGGGCGACCTGACCGAGCCGGCGATCTCCGCCGCCTCGATCCTCGCCAAGACCCACCGCGACGCGCAGATGGCCTCACTCTGCAATACATACCCAGGCTACGGATTTTCCGGGCATAAGGGATATGGCACCGCCGCCCATGCCGAAGCGCTTTCCCGGCTCGGCCCCTGCCCGGTTCACCGACAGAGCTTTGCCCCTGTGAAGGCCGTTTTAAGACACTGTTAACCGGCACCCATGAGTTTCCCGGCGGGTGGGCACTCATGGGACGCGGAACGCATGTTTCTTCTGAACTGGTTTCTTTTCGGCTGGCACACCTGGTATGGTGAAAGCGGCGAAGCGTATCGTTTCAAGATCACGCTGACGCGCAAGGGCATTCCGGACGGCGGCGGCATCTACATCTTCGTGGTGCGCCGCTTCGCGTTCTTCCTGTTCCCGCTGTATATCGGCAAGGCGACGAACTTTAAGTCGCGCCTCTACGGGCATGAGCGCTGGTGGGAAGCCTGGTGGAAGCGCGGCGCAACCGAGCGGCATGTGCTGGTGGTGCGCACCGGCGGTGACCGTGCACGGATCGAGGAAGACCTGATCCGCCGCTACCAGCCGAAGATGAACGACATTCTGGTGCCGCGCGGCGAAGGCGACGCGCCGCGCAATGCGAAGCTGCGCCGGGCCTGGCGCTGGCGCCGCTGGTGGGGCGAGTTCTTTGCGGGCCTCTTCGGCTTCGGCAAGCGCAAGGCGGGCTGAAGGCCAGCCTTGCGGTTCGCGCTACTTTCCCCGTCTCAGTCCAAGATATCCGCATTGCCGTCATCCCGGTTTCGCCGCAGGCGAAGACCGGGACCCACGTTTTCTATCCTGCGCTGGATCCCGGGCATTTGCAGTCGCAAATCCCGGGATGACGCCCAACGATCTGTGCGAACAAGGATGGTTCAGGAAACGGGCGCTCAGATGGCCTTTGGCCGTCTTGGGTGACGAGAGCGCCGCACAGGCTCAAGGCAGCAGCAGGCAGGCGTCGCCGTAGGAATAGAAGCGGTATTTTTCAGCGATCGCGTGGGCATAAGCTGCGCGCATGATGTCCGTTCCCATCAGGGCACAGACAAGCATGAACAAGCTGGAGCCCGGCAAGTGGAAGTTCGTCATCAGAGCATCGGTTGCACGAACGGGATCGCCGGGTTTCAGGAATATGTCCGTTGCCCCTGAGGCGGCGTGGAGCAGGCCATCTTCCCCGGCGCAGCTTTCCAGCGTGCGCATCGCGGTGGTGCCCACCGGCACGAGGCGCGCCCCAGCAGCGCGCGCCGCATTGAGACGGGCGGCAACTTCCGGCGTAACCCGGCGCCATTCCTCATGCAGACGATTTTCCGCGAGGTGTTTTTCTTCCAGCGGCTTGAACGTGCCGAGGCCGACATGCAGGCGCACGGTTTCACGCTTGAGCCCGGCGGCATCGACCTCCGCCAGCAGGCGCGGGGTGAAGTGCAGGCCGGCAGTGGGCGCGGCGACACTGGCGGCTTCCTCCCCGGCAAAGCGGGTCTGGTAGGTTTCCCGGTCTTTCGCGTCCGCCGGGCGGCGGCGCGCGATATAGGGCGGCAACGGCATGGCGCCGTGCGCATCCAGCGCGGCAATCATCGCATCGCCCTGGCAATTGAACTTCAGCAGGATTTCCCCGCCCTCAAGCCGCGCGCCGATGGTGGCGGAGAAGCCTTCGGCAAAGTGGATCTCGTCGCCTTCCTTCAGCCGCCTGCCCGGCCGCGCGAGCGCCAGCCAGACGCAATCATCCTGCCGCTCGACAAGGTTTACATCCACATCGACATCGCGGCTGGCCCCATCACGCGCTGGGCGAACACCCTTGAGCGCGGCGGGCAGCACCCGCGTGTCATTGAAGACGAGCACATCGCCCGCGGCGAGATAGGCCGGCAGATCACGGACGGTCGCATCCACCAGCCGGCCATCGCCATGCACCACAAGAAGGCGCGCAGCATCCTGCGGCTCCGCCGGCCTGAGTGCAATCAGGTCCTCCGGCAGGTCGAACTGGTAAGGCGAAAGATCCATGAGCCTGGCAGGCGCCGATGCTTACTCGACGATGATCGCCGGCACTGGCGGAAGATCGCAGATATTGGGCTCGCCGCGCGCCTCGACCGCTGCGCGGAACGCATCGGTATCTGTGCGCAGCACATAGGCCTTTGGACGCTCCGCTTCGGGAAGATCGGCAGCGATCTTGGCGGAAGTGAGAATGTCCGGATCGCTGACCGATCCATTGTCCGATTCCGAACCATGCTTCAGCGCCATGACGACATCCTGCCCGGAGAGAACCCGGCCCCAGGAGGTGTATTTGCGATCAAGATGGGGCGAATACCCGCGCATCAGGAAGAACTGGCCATTGGCGGAATTCGGATCATCCGTGCGCGCCGTCGAGACGACGCCCTTGCAGTGCGGAATGGAGCTTTCGACCATTCCGTCCACCGACATTTCCGAGAAGAAGGAAGGCTGTGTCTGGACCGGCACGCCATGATAGTAACCGTGCTTGGCGCTGTCTTCCGGGCCGATGGCCGCCTCAAGCGGCATCTTGGTGACATCGCGACGGAAAGTGAACTCGCCCTTCACATTCGGCTGGCCCGACTCCCGCCCCTTCAGGGCATAAATATCACCGCCCTGCGCCATGAACGTGTCGATAACACGGTGGAAGCTCGTGCCATCATAATCGCCCGAACGGACGATGGCCGCAAAGTGCGCGTAGTGATTGGGCGCAACTTCCGGCACAGCCTCAATCAGGATACGGCCTTTGGTCGTGTCGAAAATGAACAGGCGCTCTGGATCGACGGGACGCCAGTCAGCCGTGTCTGCGGCGGGGTCTGCCGGAGCCTCGAATGGCCAGGGACCATCGACCGCCTCAGCGCAGGCCGGCAGGATCAGACTCGTCAGAGCAATCGCCGCCGCAAAGCCACGTATCTTCATTTTGCGTATTTCTCCAACAATGCCGTTTTAACTGCCGGCGTAACGAACGGCGTGATGTCGCCGCCGAGGCTCGCAATCTCTTTCACGAGCCGCGAGGCCACCGCCTGATGGCGAACATCGGCCATCAGGAAGACAGTTTCAATGTTGGGATTCAGTTGCTCGTTCATCGCCGTCATCTGGAACTCGTATTCGAAGTCCTGAACGGCACGCAGGCCGCGCACGATGATGTTGGCGTTACACTTTTCGGCAAAATGCATCAGCAGGCCGTGCATGGGCATGACCTTGATCTCTGCCAGGCCGGGGCCTTTGAGCTTCTCGCACTCGGATTCGACCATCGCTACACGCTCTTCCAGCGTGAAAAGCGGCTTCTTGGCCTCGTTGATGGCCACGCCGATAACCAGCGTATCAACGAGCTTCATCGCGCGGGCGAAAATGTCGATATGGCCGGCGGTCGGCGGATCGAAAGTGCCGGGATAAAGACCAATACGATGCACGGGGCGCCTCCTCTTTTATATATCAGGTGAGGCCACCCCCGCTGCAGCGCGACAATCAGCCCTCCGGCTTATCCATAGCGCCTTCACCGTCATCGACAAGCCGCGCCGCAGAGACAACCCGCTCACCATCGCCGGTGCGCAGCACCCAGACGCCGCCTGTGGAGCGGCCCGCAATGCGGATCTGGTCGACCGGCGTGCGGATCAGCTGGCCGCCATCGGTAACCAGCATGACCTCATCGCCATCGCCCACGGGGAAGGATTGGGCGACCTTCTTGACCGGCCCGCCCTTCTTGTCGCGGCCCCAGATATTCTGGGCGACAAGGCCTTTGCCGCCCCGGCCCGTGACGCGGTAATCATAAGCCGAAGACCGCTTGCCCATACCATCGTCGGCGACGGTGAAGATGAACTCTTCAGCCGCGCCCAGCTCGGCAATCCGTTCGGCCGAGAGCGCGGCCTCAGCGACGGCTTCGTCCTCATCCTCGGAGATTTCTTCTTCTTCGCCCGTGGCCGCCCGGCGCATGGCCGCGGCATGTTTCAGATAGGCGCGCGCCTCTTCGGACGTGACATCCATATGGCGCAGGATGCCCATGGAGATGACCTCATCCCCCTCGCCCAGACGAATGCCGCGCACACCGGTGGAATCGCGGCCCGCGAAGACGCGGACATCGGTGACCGGGAAGCGGATGGCCTGGCCGAGCGCCGTGGTGAGGAGGACATCGTCCTTCTCCGAACAAAGCTGGACCGAGACGATGCCATCGCCTTCATCCGGCTTCATGGCGATCTTGCCGGCGCGGTTGACGCGCGTGAAGTCCGCCAGGCGGTTGCGCCGGACATTGCCCGAGCGCGTGGCGAACATGATATCGAGATGCGCGGCAGCCTCTTCACTGTCAGGCAGCGGCATGACGCTTTCGATACGCTCGTCGGCGGCCAGCGGGAAGATGTTGACCAACGCCTTGCCGCGCGAATTTGGCCCGCCCACCGGCAGGCGCCACACCTTCTCCTTGTAGACCATGCCGGCCGAGGAGAAGAACAGGATCTCCGTATGCGTCGTTGCCGAGAAGACGCGGACGACAAAATCCTCATCCTTCATCGACATGCCGGAGCGGCCCTTGCCGCCCCTGTTCTGTGTACGGTAGGTCGATAGCGGCGTGCGCTTCACATAGCCGCCATGGGTGACCGTGACGACCATGTCTTCGACCTCGATGAGGTCTTCATCGTCCATGTCGACACCGCCTTCGACGAATTGCGAGCGGCGCGGAACGGCGAACTTCTCTTTGATATGGCCCAGCTCATCCTTGATGATGCCGAGGATGCGCGTGCGCGAGCGGAGAATATCGAGATAATCCGCAATCTTCTCGGCCAAGCCCTTAGCTTCATTGCCGATTTCGTCGCGGCCGAGGCCGGTGAGACGATGCAGCGGCAGGTTCAGGATGGCGCGGGCCTGCTCGTCGGAGAGGTAGATCGTGCCGTCTTCCGTGCCGCGGCGCGTACGCCGGTCGGCGATCAGGTCGATCAGCGGGCCCATGTCCTGCTGCGGCCAGGCCTTGTCGAGCAGGCGCTCACGCGCCGTGTTCGGATCGGGCGATGTGCGGATGATGCGAATGACTTCATCGATGTTGGCAACGGCCAGCGCGAGACCGACGAGGACGTGAGCGCGGTCGCGCGCCTTGCCAAGGTCGTGCTTGGTGCGGCGGATGATGACTTCTTCGCGGAAGGTGACGAAGCAATCGAGCACCTTGCGCAGGTTCATCAGCTCCGGACGGCCACCGTTCAGCGCCAGCATGTTGACCGCGAACGAGCTTTGCAGCTGGCTGAAGCGGTAAAGCTGGTTCAGGACGACATCTGCGGAGACATCCTTCTTCAGCTCGACCACGACGCGGATGCCGTTCCGGTCGGACTCGTCGCGCAGATCGGAGATGCCTTCGATCTTCTTTTCACGGACGAGTTCGGCAATCTTGGTGATCATCGCCGCCTTGTTCACCTGATAGGGAATCTCGGTGACGATGATGGCCTCGCGGCCTGTCTTGGTGCGCTCGATGTCCGTCTTGGAGCGGATGATAACGCTGCCCCGCCCAGTCATCAGCGCCTTGCGGCTGCCCGACATGCCCATGATGAGCGCGCCCGTGGGGAAGTCCGGCCCCGGAACGATGTCGCACAGGGCTTCGTCAGTGATCGTCGGATCGTTAATGACGGCCAGCGTTGCGTCGATCACCTCGCCGAGATTGTGCGGCGGGATGTTGGTGGCCATGCCGACCGCGATGCCGCCGCCGCCATTGACCAGCAGGTTCGGGAACTGCGCCGGCAGGACGACGGGCTCTTTTTCCTTGCCGTCATAGTTGTCCTGGAAGTCGACCGTGTCCTTCTCGATGTCATCGAGCAGGTAGGTCGCCTCCTTGGTCATGCGGCTTTCGGTGTAACGCATGGCGGCCGGGGGATCGTTGTCGATCGAGCCGAAGTTACCCTGGCCATCGACCAGGCGCACGCCCATCGAGAAAGGCTGCGCCATGCGCACGAGGGCGTCATAGACGGCCTGGTCGCCGTGGGGGTGGTACTTGCCGATCACGTCGCCGACGATACGGGCGGATTTCGAATAGGGCTTGTCCGGCGTGTTGCCGCCCTCATTCATCGCGAACAGGATACGGCGGTGCACAGGCTTCAGGCCATCGCGCACATCCGGAAGGGCGCGGCTGACGATGACGCTCATCGCATAGTCGAGATAGGCCGATTTCAGCTCGGTCTCGATGGAGATCGGCTCGATGCCATCCTGCGGCGGGGGGGCGCCGGCGCCATTTTCCGGGGTTTCCGGCTCGTCCGGAGGGGTTGTCGGATCGCTCATGGAGGGGCCTTTTGAACTAGGGCGGCGAAGGGCCGGGACAGGGGTGTCCGAATCGCCAAATCTGCTGGTTTTGAGACTAGCAGCGCGGCCCGCCCGCGGCTACCGTCCAGATGCCTTTATTTACAGTGATTTCCGGGCATTCCGGTCTTTTTCACAGCCCCACACAGGGAGCCTAACATGCCAAAATCATTGAAGTTTCGCCTCTCGCGGAGGCAGGCCTGCCTCGGCCTTGGCGCAATGCTGGCAACCGCAGCCTGCGCCCGGCCTGAAGGTGCCGCCGGGAAAGGCAACAACGCCCTGCGCGCGAGCTGGTCAGAGGGCGATGAATTGCCCTTCCCGGTGCAGGAAATTTATCCCTGCCTGCATGATGGCGCGATCCATCTGGCAGGCGGATTTATTGCCGAGGATGGCCGCATTACGGGCCCAACGGCGGCGCACCATGTCTGGCGCCCGGATAGGCCGGACTGGCAGGCGGCAACGCCCCTGCCCGTGGCACGCCACCATCCGCAGCTGGTGAGCTTTGGCGGGAAACTGGGCGCCTTTGGCGGATACCAGTCTTCCGCGCCGGAGCGGATCTGGGAAAGCCAGGGCACCGGCTGGTGGCTGGACGCGGCGGGCGAGCGTTGGGTGACAGCGCCCGCCCTGCCCAAACCCTGCGCCGAGGCGGTGATGCTGACAGGCGGCACCGGCCTGCTGCATCTGGCGGGCGGACGCTCCCCCGCCGGAGAGGCCAATGCCGCCTGGGCCGACCAGACTGACCAGACCCATCATTTCGTGCTGGATGGCCCCCGCGGGCGCTGGCAGAGCGCGGCGCCCTGCCCCACGGCCCGCAACAGCGCGGCGGGCGCAGAGATCGGCGGCAATCTGCATGTCGTGGGCGGACGCAGCGTGGCGGGCGGCAATACCGCCGCGCACGAGGTCTATGATCCGCGCGAGGACCGCTGGCGCAATGCCGCCCCCATGCCGCAGGCGCAGGGCGGGCTTGCCGCCGCAGCAGCCGGCGGCAAGCTCTACGCCTTTGGCGGCGAGTTTTTCGACAATGGCGGCGGGGTCTATGCGGAGGCCTGGGTGTATGATCCGGCGCGTGACAACTGGGCCGCTATCGAGCCGATGCCCCATCCGCGCCATGGCCTGGGCGCGGTCACGCTGGACGGAGCCATCTACGTTATCGGCGGGGCGCGGAAAGCGAGCGGCAATGACACCAGCGCGCTGGTGGAGATTTACCGTCCCTGAGCCCTATTCGGCAGGGAGAGCGCCGATGCTGCGCAACGCCCGCTCCACCGCGGCGCGGCGGCGAGGCGCCTCTTCCATACCGCCGGGCATGTCCATGTTGAGGGCGAAGGCATAGGTGCCGGGCACCTCGCCCGAGGACTGTTCCAGCCAGCCGACGAACCAGCCGATATCGGTTTGCCCTTCGACGCTTTTCCAGCCGGTCTTGCCATAGAGCGTCCAGCCGTCGCCCTCGGCGACGACCATGATGGGCACGGCAAGCTCGTAGGTGCGCGCTGACAGCGGCAGCGTGCGACGGGCAAGACGGGAGAGAAACTCCACCTGCTCCGTCGCTGAGATCGCCAGCGGGCCTTCGAGCCAGTAGCGGGTGATCTGGTCCGGCACGCCGATATCGGCGTTGCCATAGCCGAAGGCAGCGAAGCCTTCCTTCAGGCGCTCAGCCCCGATGCGTGGCACGACGATCTGGTAGATCCAGACGGTCGATCGGCGGAAGGCGGCGGCGAAATCCTGGTCTTCATTCCACCCCTCCACAAACCGCTTCTGGCCATCCCACGCGAACGCTTCTTCCGGGCCGGAGACGGCGCCGGTTTCAAAGGCAAGCAGGGTGTGCGGGATTTTCGAGGTGGAAGCAGGCGTGAAGCGCTCGCGAATGCGGGCGCCACCACTGGCCCACACCTTTTCATCCTCCAGCCGGTAGATGACGAGCGCGGACCGGGCCGGGCTGACACCTTCGGCTTCCAGGGCGGCCTCCATGAGGCGCGGGGAGGCCTCCGCCGCAGGCGCCGGGCCATTCGCGCAAGCCGACAGCCAGAATGTGGCCAACAGCAGCGGAAGAACCCAGAGCGCACGCATGGCCTTTGCCTAAAATGGGATCTCGTCGTCGAGGTCCTGGCTGAAGCTTTCCTTCGGGCCGCTCATTTGCTGGCGCCCGCCACCGCCGGAATAGCTCATGTCGCGATCACGGCCACCGCCGCCACCACCGCCCATGCCGCCACCTTCACCGCGGCCATCGAGCATCACGAGCGTCGCATCGAAGCCCTGCAGCACGATCTCGGTCGTGTAACGGTCGTTGCCATCCTTGTCCTGCCATTTGCGGGTCTGGAGCTTGCCCTCAAGATAAACCTTGGAGCCCTTCTTCAGATAGCTCTGCGCGACCTTGATGAGGCCTTCGGAGAAGATGGCGACCGTGTGCCATTCCGTCTTTTCCTTGCGCTCGCCGGAAGCCTTGTCCCGCCAGGTTTCAGAGGTCGCAATGCGCAGGTTGCAGACCTGGCCGCCATTCTGGAACTGACGCACTTCCGGGTCTGCCCCAAGATTGCCGACCAGGATCACTTTGTTGACTGAACCCGCCATATTGGGGCCTCCGCGCTGAAATTCTGTTTCGAGTCCGATTCGAGTTGTTCTACTCTGCCACACGCGCTGTGTCGCCTGACAGGTGCGAAATTCCACTGCCCCTCGCCTGCCTAAAAGCAGCCGGGACATGAAGTTCACATTTTGTTCTTGTCGTCAAGCCGGACTCACGCCACACATAAGAACACAATCATTCTCCCTTCCTTCCAGACCTGTTGAGCGACCCTCCTCCCATGGCCGAATCTGCCTTCATCCGCGTGCGCGGCGCCAAGGAACACAATCTCAAGAACGTCGATGTCGACATCCCGCGCGGCGAACTCGTCGTGATGACGGGCCTGTCGGGCTCGGGCAAATCCTCGCTCGCCTTCGATACGATCTATGCCGAGGGCCAGCGCCGCTATGTGGAATCGCTGTCTGCCTATGCGCGCCAGTTCCTCGAACTGATGCAGAAGCCGGACGTAGAGAGCATCGAGGGCCTCTCGCCTGCGATCTCCATCGAGCAGAAGACGACAAGCCGGAACCCGCGCTCCACGGTCGGCACGGTGACCGAAATCTATGACTATATGCGCCTCCTGTGGGCGCGCGCGGGCGTGCCTTATTCGCCGGCCACCGGCCTGCCAATCGAGAGCCAGACGGTCAGCCAGATGGTCGACCGGACGATGGAGCTGGAAGACGGCACGCGGCTCTACCTGCTGGCGCCGATTGTGCGTGGACGGAAGGGCGAGTTCCGCAAGGAGTTCGCCGAGCTGCTGAAGAACGGCTATCAGCGCGTGAAGGTGAATGGCGAATTCCATGAACTGGAAGACCCGCCGAAGCTCGACAAGAAGTTCAAGCACGACATTGATGTGGTGGTTGACCGGGTGGTCGTGCGCGCCGGCATGGAGCAGCGTCTTGCCGAGAGCTTCGAGACCGCGCTCGGCCTGGCGCAGGGCATTGCTGTGGCGGAGTATGCCGATATTGCGCCGGGCGAAACCGAGCCGAAACGGATTACATATTCCGCCAATTTCGCCTGCCCGGTTTCAGGCTTTTCCATTCCGGAGATCGAGCCCCGGCTGTTTTCCTTCAACAACCCGTTTGGCGCCTGCCCGTCCTGCGACGGCCTTGGCGAGCAGCTGAAGATCGACCCGGCACTGGTTGTTCCGGACAAGGATCTTGACCTGCTGAACGGCGCAATTGCGCCCTGGGCGAAATCGGCCTCCCCCTACCAGACACAGACGCTTCAGGCGCTATCGACGCATTACCGGTTCGACCTTAGCAAGCCCTGGAACAAGCTGCCGGAGAAGGTGCAGGACATCATCCTGCACGGCACCGGGGATGAAGAAGTGCAGTTCATCTATGATGACGGGATGCGCAGCTACAAGGTGAAGAAGACCTTCGAGGGCGTGATCCCCAATCTCGACCGGCGCTATCGCGAGACGGATTCGGCCTGGGTGCGCGAGGAGATCGCGAAGTTCCAGTCGGCCGCGCCCTGCCCCGCCTGCGGCGGCAAAAGGCTGAAACCGCAGGCACTTGCGGTGAAGATTGCCGGGCTCGATATTTCCGAGGCCGGAGAATTCTCGATCCGCAAGGCGGGCGAATGGTTTGGCGGCGTGCACAAGACGCTGACCAAGCAGCAGAACGAAATCGCCAGCCGCATCCTGAAAGAGATCAACGACCGGCTGATCTTCCTCAATGATGTGGGGCTTGATTACCTGACGCTGGGGCGCGGATCGGGCACGCTGTCGGGCGGCGAGAGCCAGCGCATTCGTCTGGCGAGCCAGATCGGCTCGGGCCTGACAGGCGTGCTCTACGTGCTCGACGAACCCTCCATCGGCCTGCACCAGCGGGACAATGAGCGGCTGCTCGAAACGCTGAAACGCCTGCGTGACCTCGGCAACTCCGTGATCGTTGTGGAGCATGATGAGGACGCGATCCTGCTGGCCGACCATGTGATCGATATGGGGCCGGCCGCGGGCGTGCATGGCGGCGAGATCATCGCTTCGGGCACGCCTGAAGAAGTGATGAGCAATCCGAAAAGTCTGACGGCGGATTATCTCAACGGCACGCGCGAGATTGCTATTCCCAAGCGCCGGCCGGTGGTGAAGGGCTCACGCCGGGTGACGCTGAAAGGCGCAAGCGGCAACAATCTGAAGGATGTGACGGCGTCTATTCCGCTGGGCACGTTCACGGCCATCACTGGCGTTTCGGGCGGGGGCAAGTCCACGCTCATCATCGAGACGCTCTACAAGGCGCTGGCCCGCAAGCTGAACGGGGCGTCGGCGCCCCCCTCGCCCTATGAAAGCATTGAGGGGCTGCAGCATCTCGACAAGGTGATCGACATCGACCAGTCGCCCATCGGGCGCACGCCGCGGTCAAACCCGGCCACCTATACCGGCGCCTTCGGGCCGATCCGCGACTGGTATGCCGGCCTGCCGGAAGCCAAGGCACGCGGCTATGCCGCCGGGCGCTTCAGCTTCAACGTCAAGGGCGGGCGCTGCGAGGCGTGCCAGGGCGACGGCGTCATCAAGATCGAAATGCACTTCCTTCCCGATGTCTACGTCACCTGCGAGACCTGCAAAGGCAAGCGCTACAATCGCGAGACGCTGGAAGTTCTGTTCAAGGGCAAGTCGATTGCCGACGTGCTGGACATGACGGTGGAGGACGCGGCGAAGTTCTTCTCGGCGGTGCCGGCGATTGCCTCAAAGCTCGACACGCTGAACCAGGTGGGCCTTGGCTATATCAAGGTGGGCCAGCAGGCGACCACGCTATCCGGCGGCGAGGCCCAGCGGGTGAAGCTGGCCAAGGAACTCTCCAAGCGGGCAACGGGCCGTACACTGTATATCCTCGACGAGCCGACGACCGGCCTTCACTTCGAGGATGTGCGCAAGCTGCTCGAAGTGCTGCATGAGCTGGTCGATGCCGGCAATACGGTGGTGGTGATCGAGCATAACCTCGATGTGGTGAAGACCGCTGACTGGGTGCTCGACCTTGGCCCCGAAGGCGGCGATGGCGGCGGGCGGCTGGTGGCCGAAGGCACGCCGGAAGACATCATCGCTGTCGAGGAAAGCTGGACCGGCAAGTTCCTGGCCGAGACTTTCCGACGTCAGGACGAGCGGCGCGCCGCCCGCAACAAGCGGGAAAAGGCTGCCGCGAAACCCAAGGCAGAAGCCAAGCCTAAGGCAGACGCCAAAGACGACAAGGCGAAGAAGCCAGCCCGGAAAGCCAAAGCAGGCACCAGCGCGAAATAGGCGGGCTCAAGAGAAGGCGTCGACGACGCCGCCGCCTTCTCCCGCCCAGGCCGGGTCTCTCTTGGCAGCGAGCGCTGCAGGACCACCGAAAATATGCATCAGGGCAGCCTGAAAGCAGATGGCAACGAAGCCGGCGAGCGCTGCCGGTACGATGATTTGCGGGGTTACCAGAGCACGCGTCATCTCTTCGGGCGCCGTGCCATCGAGCTGGCCCAGAACAGCAATCCCTGCAGCAAATAGGACGCCATAGAAAATCAACACCGACACCAGCGAGATAACGATCATCAGGAGGTAGCAACCAAAGAGCGTCCAGCCTTTTCCACGCGTCACGTTCCAGGCTTCAAAGAAGCGGATGTGCCGGTCGCGGACCGTTAGCGCCGCAGCGGGCGAAAATCGCGCGACCAGCCAAAGGAGCGTCCCGAGCGCGGCAATGGCCGCAACGATGCCGAAGATCACCGCGCCGGCGGCCCCGAACACCACCCCGCCAATAACGGCAGGGATCAACACACCAATTGCAAACGCAAAGTATGCGGCAATTACAAAAGCAACCCAGATCAGGGCGACGACCAACAGGCGTCCCTCATCGGCGCCCACGGTGAGGCGAAACCGAGCGCTGCGCATATAGCGCCGTTGGCTGGCTGCTTCGAACATTGCCCATACCAACGCGCTGACAGGCAGCATCAGTATGCCCATCAGATTTGATCGCATAGAAACAGCGGCCAACTCGTCCATATAAAGGCTGATATCTCCCTCCCCCTCCGTGAAGGCGCGGATATAGATCTCATACACCGGCCATTGCAGCCAAAGCGCGAGCGCCTGCGTCGCCACGCCAATAACGGCGTAGACGAGGGCAAATTTCAGCAGGAAGCCCTTCGGCCCGCCCGTATTCTGGAAGTGGGACATCGCCCCACCGAAGGTGAATTCAGGGCGCATTAAGGGCTCCGTCAGCTGAAGATATCGACACGCTCAACGTCGTCCAGATCGTTGCGCGGATCGTGGCGCGCAGCGAGCGCGGCCGGGGCGCCGACAACATGCTGCATGAGGCCCTGAACCATAAACATCAGGAAATAGAGCAATCCCATCGGCACCAGAAATCCCGGCGACGTGAAGAAGGCCGTCACTTCCGCGCCCGATACCGCATCGCCCGTTGGCATCGACAGCAATGCCGGCATCATCACTGCCTGAACGATGCCCATCACCACCTGGGAAATCACCCAGCCACCAATCGAGAGGATGACGAAAGCACCGAGGATCGGCCAGAATCGGCCTCGCGACACATTCCAGGCATCGAAGAAACGGACACGCTTTTCCTTCACCGTGAGCCCAAAGCAGGGCGACAGACGTGTCGCCATGAAAACGTAGACCGGAAAGCAGAGCAACATCAGAAGCGGCGCCAACATGGCCGGCCCCATCAAGCGGGCAGAGACCTCATCTTCACTTAGCTCCGTAAAGCTGCCGTCGAGAAACACACTGAACATGCTGAGCATGGCGAGTATCGGCAACGCAAAGATCACCGCACTCATCAGCCACCAGAGGAAGCCAACCCCCATCAGGCGCAGCTCATCGCCGCCGAAGCCAAGGGAAAAACCCTTGCCCCAGATATACCGGCGCTGGGAGGCGGCTTCGAACATCGCCCAGAGAACCCAGCCCGCAAGCCCGCCAACAACACCCCAAAGGAATAACGGCCCCATAGCCCCGAGTATCATGCTGAACGCTTCTTCCGGGCTCGGCTCCGAGGCCTGGCCGGACACTGTTTCCATCATGGCGATCCAGCCGGCGAAGTCGCGCCAGCCGAGCAGGCCGATGACAGCAAACAGCGCAAGGAATGCCAGCGCATAACTGAGCGCAAACATCCACGGGAAGCTGCCCAAGTGTGGCGCGCTGAACGGATAGGAAAGCGCCCGTTCGAAAGTGAAGCCTTGTTTCATCCGATACTGCCCCCTTCGGAATGACTCGAGGAGGACAGTAACCGCGAATTGCAACAGCTATCAATCGCCCGGAACGGGGGGTGTCTCGGCGGCTTGCACAGGCGCAACTTCCTGCGGTTTCAGCGCGGCCCAGGCGGCGGCGGCCATGCCGTGGCCCGCCAGCAGGAAGGGCGCAAAGCACAGGATGCCGATGGCACCGCCAGCAAAATGCGCCCCTGCCGTATCCGGCAGAGCGTTGTTCAGCGCGAGATTGAGGCCAACACCAGCGGCAAAAGGCAGGATATGCGTGACAAGCGCCGCGGGCGCGAGCGTTTTGAGGCGCGCCTTGGTGAGCCCCCATGTGCGGAAGACATGCGCCTCGCCTGTAGCCACCGTGGCCGCGCCATAAAGCGTGAGGCGCAGCGCGATCCAGCCGAGGACGCCTGCCCCGGCAAAGCAGCACAGCATGAACGCCGCGCCATAGGGCGTGCCCAGCATGGCCATGAACGCTTCTCGCACGAGGGCCGGATCAGACTCGTCGCTGAGCTGGTATTGACCCGCTTCCTCAATCAGGATGCCCGGCAGCATCAGCAGGAAGAAGCCGATAAAGAAGCCGATGAACAGGAAGGCCAGATAGATGGCCAGATTAGCATGGGCGAGCGGCAGGAATTTCGCCGGGGCGCCGGGGATCAGCGCCGCATAGGTGCGCCGGGAAAGTTCATTGCCCGCCAGGAAGGCCAGAATGGCAGCGCCCAGCGGCAACCAGAAGCCAGTTTCCGAACGCAGGCTGAAGCTGTAAAGCCCGGCCGCCAGTGCGAACAGCGCCAGCCAGGGCGCGGCCGGTTTCAAAGCGCGGCCAGCGCCCGCCCAGGCAGCGGAAATCAGGGGGATAACGGCAAGGCGCCTT